>CAYONS010000052.1:0-13182 GCA_964405385.1 uncultured Syntrophothermus sp. | reverse complement strand
TACCCCATGGTAGCTTCATTATGGCACCAAGTTATCACTGAGTGCCGGGCAGATAATATTTTTTGACGCTGATTAACGCAGATGTGATGGAAACATAATAGCCTTAGGATTTTAGTATGATGAACAAGCACACTGTCAGTAATACCGCCTCACGGCGTATGAAAACGGGCTTGGGGCACGCTAGTTCAGATACCGGTTGACTGAGATGTAGGTACCTATGATGCCCAGGGCTGCCCCTGTGGCCACAAGTCCCCCGACCAGGCGGTAAAGCAGGCCGGGGTCCCGCACAACGGGGATAAAGGAAACCGCCAGGCTCAGGTTGTGCACCAGAAAATAGTAACCCACTGACAGCACCGCCGCCGCCACCAGCGAACCGGCCAACCCTAAAATGATGCCTTCGATGAAAAAAGGCCAACGTACGAACCACCTGGTGGCCCCCACCAACTGCATGAGATATATCTCCTTCCGGCGCGAGTAGACGCTGAGGCGAATGGTGGTAGCGATGAGAAAGATGCCCGCCCCGGCCAGGAGCGCCGTCACGATGAGACCCAGGTTCCGGACCCAGCGGGTGGCGGCGAAAAGCTTCTCCACCACTCCCTGGCCGTAACGCACCCGGTATATCCCCGGAATACTCTGGACCTTACGGGCCAAAGAAGGAACCTTGTGCGGATCATTGGCCTTTATGCGGTAGCTGTTGGGCAGCGGATTTTCGCCGCCCAGTGTCTGTATCAGCTCATCCTCCGTCTTCCCGAATTTGGCGGCCAGCTGTTTTATGGCTTCCTCACGGGAGACGAACCGGACTTCCTGAACCTCGGGAATGTACCTCAGCTCTTTTCCTATCGCCTTTTCCTGCTCGCTGCTCAGATCCTTCTCCAGAAAAGCTACGATTTCGACATCTGACTCCAGGGACGACATAACCTGTTCTGCATTCAGTATCATCAGGACCGCAATTCCCAGGATCAAAACACAAGCCGCCACCGTGGAGGCGGTGGCCAGGCTCAAAAGCCGGTTTCGGTAAAGGGACCTTGCCGCTTCGCCGAAATAATAGCCTACATCACGCAGGCTCATGCAATAAATTCCTCCGGCAAGGAATCCTGAATCACCCTTCCCTCCTTCAAAAATACAACCCTCTTGTGCATTCTCTTCACTATTTCCTGGGCATGGGTGGCCATGATCACCGTGGTCCCGTTTTTGTTGATTTCCTGCAAAAGGTCCATGATCTCCCATGAGGTGTCGGCATCCAGATTCCCTGTGGGTTCATCCGCTATGACCATCAGGGGCCGGTTGACAATAGCCCGGGCGATTCCCGCCCTCTGCTGCTCGCCTCCGGAAAGCTGGGTGGGGTAGCACTTCGCCTTGTCTTTTAATCCCACCAGCTCCAACGTCTCTTGAACCCGCCTGGTGATCTCGCGTTTGCTCGCTCCTACCACCTGCATGGCAAAGGCTACATTCTCGAACACCGTTTTATTCTCCAGCAGCTTGTAGTCCTGAAATACCACCCCTATGTTGCGGCGCAACATAGGTATCTCCGCGGGTTTCATTCTGACTACGCTGCGGGAGGCCACGAATATTTGGCCTCTTGTCGGAAGCTCCTCGCGGTACAGCAGTTTCAACAGAGTCGATTTTCCTGCCCCGCTCTGCCCCATCAAGAACACAAACTCTCCCCGATCTATCTTAAGCGACACGTCGTTCAACGCTCTTACCCCGTTGGGGTACGTCTTGGAAACGTTGTACATCTGTACCAGCAAGATGTGTCCCTCCCCGGCTCTCGATTCACGCCTAACCAACAGAAAACCACCTAATACTAGGTGGTTCTACACCGCTCCGCAAAATCCTCCTAATTATCAAGCAATATAGCCCAAAGATTAAGGAAAGTGTTGTCATCCCCACAATGGTCGCACAAGGGGGTCGCACAAGGGGACGGTTCCTCTGTGTCAACGCGAAGGTTGACACAGAGGAACCGTCCCCTTGTGCGACCCCCTTGTGCGACCATTCGGTTTACCTTCTCTCCTTCATGAGAACCGCTCTTTCCACAGCCTCTGCCAGGTGCCGGGCCGTAAGACCGTAGTATTCAATAAGCTCGTCCGGAGTGCCGGATTGCCCGAACATGTCCTGTATCCCGACCCTGACTACAGGCACGGGGCAGACTCCGGCAACCGCCTCGCAGACCGCTCCGCCGAGTCCCCCTATGACGCTGTGTTCCTCAGCCGTAACCAAGGCCCCGGTCTCGCGGGCCTTGCGCACTACCAGTTCCTCATCCAGGGGCTTTACGCTGAACATGTCCACCACGGACACTTGAAGCCCCCTGCCTTCCAGAACCCGAGCCGCTTCCAACGCCTGGTACACCATGATGCCGCAGGCGATTATCGTCGCGTCGCTGCCTGGCCGCAGTTCTATACCCTTACCGATTTTCATGTCGACGTCCGGGCTGTGTACCACGGGCACCGCGGGCCGTCCCAGACGCAGATACACCGGTCCCGGGCTTCGGTAGGCGATATCTACCAGTTTTTCCGTGGCCACCGCATCTGCCGGAACCAGGACCGTCATACCCGGCACTGCCCTCATCAGAGCGATATCTTCCACCGACTGGTGAGACCCCCCGTCCTCGCCCACCGTGATGCCCGCGTGGGAAGCGGCTATCTTCACGTTAAGACCGGCGTAGGCGATGGAGTTCCTCACCTGCTCCCAGGCCCTTCCTGTAGCAAATACAGCGAAGGAACTGGCAAAAACCACCTTGCCGCAAGTTGCCAGCCCGGCCGCCGTGCCCATCATGTTCTGCTCCGCTATACCCATATTGAAAAATCTCTGCGGGAAACGCGCGGCAAAATCCGCGGTCTTGGTCGATTTGGAAAGGTCGGCGTCCAGGACCACTACATCATCGTAGAGCTCGCCCAGCCTCACCAAGGCCTTCCCGTACGCGTCTCTGGTCGCTATCTTCTCCACTCGCCACTTCTCCTTCCATGCTAATCAGAAACTCTGCCATCAGCAGACAGCCGTTCCTTCTCGGCATACATCCCCTATTTCTCGATTACACAGCTCCCAGCTCGGCCAGGGCTTTTTCTGCCTGTTCGGCATTGGGAGCTTTGCCGTGCCAGTCGACAACGTTCTCCATGAACGATACGCCTTTGCCCTTTACCGTGCGGGCCACCACCGCAGACGGCCTGCCTCTGTTGCTCCTGGCCCGCTCCAAAGACCGCATGATCTGATAGAAATCGTGCCCGTCGATCTCCTCTACGTACCAGCCGAAGGCCTCGAATTTGGGGGCGATGGGCAGAGGGGACATGATCTTGCCCACTTCCCCGTCTATCTGCAAGCCGTTGTAATCGATTATCGCCACCAGGTTGTCCAGACGGTAATGGGCTGCCGCCATAGCAGCCTCCCAGACCTCCCCCTCCTGGATTTCTCCGTCTCCCAATAACGTATAGACCCGGTAATCCCTGCCGTCCAGCCGGGCGGCCAATGCCATCCCCACGGCCCAGGCTATCCCCTGCCCCAGGGATCCCGTAGAGGCCTCTACCCCCGGTACTTTTCGCATGTCCGGGTGTCCCTGCAAGGGGCTGCCTAAGCGGCGAAGACTCCCCAGTTCCTCCTTGGGGAAAAATCCCTTCTCCGCTAACACCGCGTATAAGAGGGGCGCCGCGTGTCCCTTGCTGAGCACAAACCGGTCGCGCTCCGGCCAGTCCGGCCGCGCAGGGTCTACATTCATCTCCCAGAAGTACAGGCACGCCACGATATCGGCCGCCGAGAGCGAGCCCCCGGTGTGACCCGAGCCCGCTCTGCCCAGCATCCTTATTACCTCGCACCTCAGGCCCCTGGCCCGCTCTTTCAGTTCTCTCACCGCTTGTTCGCTGATCTCCCGCATCTAGCCCCGACTCCCTCTCTCAGCAGTTTTCGTCCATGCCACCAACCACAGCTTCAATTCTCAATTCTCAATTCTCAATTCTCAATTCTCAATTCTTAATTCATTCCCAACTTTTCGCCAGATAAGCGGCGATAAAATCGTTGATATCTCCATCCAGAACCGCATTGACATTGCCCACTTCAAGCCCGGTGCGGTGATCCTTCACCATAGAAAACGGGTTCAAAACATAAGTCCTTATCTGGTTGCCCCAGGCTATATCCTTGTGCTCCCCTTTCAGCCTCTGCAGGCTCTCCTCCTGCTCCTTCTGTTTCAGCTCGTACAGCCTCGCCCTTAGGATCTTCAAGGCAGCCAGTTTGTTGGCGTGCTGTGATCTTTCGTTCTGGCACTGCACGACTATGCCGGTGGGAAGATGGGTTATGCGCACCGCCGAGTCCGTCTTATTCACATGCTGTCCCCCTGCTCCTCCGGCCCTGAAAGTATCGATGCGCAGGTCATCCGGGGATATGGCGACCTCCACATCCTCCTGTATCTCCGGCAGAACCGAAACCAGAGCAAAAGAAGTATGCCTCCTGCCTGAAGCATCGAACGGCGACACCCGGATGAGCCGGTGCACCCCGGCCTCCGCCTTCATCTTGCCGTAGGCGTATTTCCCTTTGATCATCATGGTCACACTCTTGATGCCTGCTTCCTCTCCCGGAAGGTAATCCATAATTTCCACTTCATACCCGTTGTCCTCGGCCCACCGCGTGTACATGCGCAGAAGCATCTCCACCCAGTCTTGGGCATCGGTCCCTCCGGCTCCGGCGTGCAGGGAAACGATGGCATTGCTCTCATCGTGTTCTCCTTTGAACATAACAGAAAGCTCATACTCGCGAAACCGCTTGTTCAAACGGGACAGCTCTGCCGAAGCCTCCCGGTACAGTTCCTCGTCACCCTCAGCTTCCGCCAGTTCCAGGAGCCCGCACAGATCTTCGGCCTCGCGCAGTAGCGATTCATGGAGCTCCACCCGTTCCTTGAGCCTGCTCATCTCCCTGACGATCTTTTGCGCCTCTTGGCTGTCGTCCCAGAAACCCGGCCGGCAGGTCGTTTCCTCCAGTTCGCTTATTCTCCTTTTCAGCCCCTCGATGTCAAAGAGAACCACCTATGTCCGCCAGTTTTTTCTTTATCTCCCCTGCCAGGTCTGCGGCATTATCCATCAACACGGAATACCTCCTCCTTCCCTAATCGACGCTCTGCGGCGGTTCAAAGTAATCGTATTTCTGTTTCAGAATAACGATGTCCACCCGTCGGTTCATGGCCCGGTTGGCCTCGCTGTCGTTAGGCACGAGAGGCCGGTACTCGCTGTACCCGGTGGCGGACAGGCGCTCCGGGGCGATGCCCACCTCTTCCACCAAGACATGAACCACGTTGGTCGCCCTCAATACGGATAATTCCCAGTTAGAAGGGAATTTCGGCGTGTGTATAGGCAAATCGTCGGTGTGGCCTTCGACCCTGATGTAGTTGGGTATGGTCTTCAGGCTCTCGCCCACCCTGCGGATAATGGCATGGGCCCTGGGGGTAAGAACATCAGACCCTTTCGGAAAAAGCAGGGTATCCTTAAGGCTTATGACCAATCCTCTTTCCTGTTGCATCAAGACGATGTTCCCTGCCAAGCCTTCCTCGCTTTTAATGTACTCTGCCAGCTGCTTTTCAATAGCTTCGAGGTTGCCCTGCAGGGTAGGCGTATCCCCCTGTCCCTCCCGGATTATCTGCCCGCTGCGTCCCTCCACCACCGACGGGCCGGCGGTCTCCAGTATCGACACCGACCTTCCGGAAAGAACAATACTGAGAGAGTTGGCTAAAGCCTGAAACTTCTGGGCATCAAGCTGGCTCATGGCGTACATGACAACGAAGAATATCATGAGCAGGGTTATGAGATCGGCATAAGTAATGAGCCACCGCTCCATGCCTGCGCCGCCCTCTTGATGTCCCTGCTGCCCTTTCTTCCTCGATGACCTTGCCATGCTATGCCTCCACCCCGGCCCTTTCCGCCTGGAGAATGGCTTCTTTTTCGGCCGGAGCCAGGAAAGTCATGAGTTTTTCCTTGATGACCCGCGGGTTTTCCCCTGCCTGTATAGAGAGCACTCCTTCCAGGATCAGTTCCATCAAGGCCACTTCCTTTTCCGTCTTAACCTTGATCTTGTTGGAAAAAGGTATCCATAACACGTTGGCCGAGGCCACGCCGTACAAGGTAGCGATAAAAGCCACGGCAATGGCCGGTCCCAGTTTGCTGGGATCGCTGATATTGCTCAGAACCTGCACCAGGCCCATAACTGTACCTATTATACCCATGGTCGGAGCAAATCCCCCTGCGGTCATGAATATATTGACTCCTATATGCTCCCTTTTTTCGAACGATTCGATCTCCATTTCCAGCATGTTGCGGGTGAGCTCGGGATCCGTGCCGTCGATGACCAGCTGCAGGCCCCGGCGCATGAACTGGTTCTCTATCTCCTCCAGCTGCGACTCCAGGCTCAACAGCCCTTCCCTGCGGGCCTTGTCTGCGATCTCCACCAGCCGGTCAATAGTCTCGGCGAATTCTACCTTCTTGTTGGTAAATATCACCCGAAAAAAATAGGGCAGAGTCTTAAGTTCCTCGGAACTGAAGCTGACCACCGTAGCCCCTATGGTGCCGCCGAACACGATAAAAGCGGCGGTTTCCTTGAGCAGCATTCCAACTTTGCCCTCTTCCAGGACAAAACCGACCAGCAGTCCTCCCAACCCGACGATGAGCCCTATCAACGAAGTGAGATCCATCAGTCAACTCCTCTCCCGCAACATTTCTTGTATTTCTTGCCGCTGCCGCAGGGGCAGGGATCGTTGCGCCCGACTTTGGAAGACCGCACCGGTTTCCGGGCCGCTTCCTGCTCCCGGTTCTCGACCATGACCCTCTCCCGGGGCTGGGTCACAATCTTGACCCGGAAAATATAGCGTACGACATCCTCCTTGATACTCGCCACCATGTCTTGGAAGGCATTGTAGGCCTCGAATTTGTACTCAACCAGTGGATCCCGCTGCCCGTAGGCCCTTAAGCCTATGCCGTGACGCAACTGGTCCATGGCGTCGATGTGATCCATCCACTTCTCGTCGATTATGCGGAGCAGCAGAACCTTCTGCAGCTCGCGCATGACCTCCTCACCCATCTCGGCCCGGCGCTTCTCATAGAACTCCCGCCCTTTTTCCTTCAGGAAGGCCGCTACCTCGTCCCGGGTCATTCCCTTCAGCTCATCCGGTCCGAAATCAGGCTCAGGAATATAATTCCTCTCGATATAATTGAACAAACCTTCCAGATCCCAGCCATCCGCGTATCTTTCTTCCCCGGCAAACCGGTCTACAATGAGGTCGGCCACGTCCTCGATCATTGAGGTTACCGTCTCCGTAAGATCCTCCCCGTAAAGGACCTTGTCCCTTTCCGCATATATTACTTCGCGCTGCTGGTTGATGACATCGTCGTATTCCAAAACGTGCTTTCGGATCTCGAAGTTGCGGTTCTCCACTTTCTTCTGAGCATTTTCGATGGCCCTGGAAACCAGCTTGTTTTCGATGGGCATAGAATCATCCATACCCAGACGGTCCATGATGCCCTCGATGCTTCCCGAGCCGAAAAGCCTCATCAGGTCATCTTCCAGAGATACGTAGAACCGCGATTCCCCGGGGTCCCCCTGGCGTCCCGACCGGCCCCTCAGCTGGTTGTCAATGCGCCGGGCTTCGTGGCGTTCTGTCCCCAGAACGTAAAGCCCTCCGAGTTCAGCTACGCCCTCTCCCAAAACGATATCGGTCCCGCGCCCCGCCATGTTGGTGGCGATGGTTACGGCCCCCCGCTGTCCAGCCTGGGCGATGATCTGCGCCTCTTTTTCATGGTGCTTGGCGTTAAGGACCTGGTGGGGTATTCCCCGCCGGGAAAGCATACTGCTTAGTCTCTCTGACTTTTCGATAGAAATGGTCCCTACGAGCACCGGCTGGCCCTTGCGGTGCCTTTCGACAATATCTTCTACAACGGCCCGGAACTTACCTTCTTCTGTCCGGTAAATCAGGTCGGGGTGATCCACGCGGATCATCGGCTTGTGAGTGGGGATAACCACCACGTCCATCCCGTATATCTTGCGGAATTCCTCTTCTTCCGTGGCCGCCGTCCCCGTCATGCCGGCCAGCTTCTCGTACAGACGGAAATAGTTTTGGAAAGTAATGGTAGCCAGTGTCTGGCTCTCCCTCTCGATCTTCACGCCCTCTTTGGCTTCGATGGCCTGGTGAAGGCCGTCGCTGTAACGGCGTCCGAACATCAAGCGCCCGGTGAACTCGTCGACTATAATTACCTTGCCGTCCTTCACCACGTAGTCCCGGTCCCGCTTCATCAGGACATGGGCTTTGAGACCCTGGTTCACGTGATGCGCCAGCTCCAGATACCGGTCATCGCCAAGGTTCTCAATGCCGAAGTACTTCTCGACTTTGGCCACCCCTTCATCGGTCAGTGTAACCAGGTGGGCCTTCTCGTCCACCTTGTAGTCCACTTCCGGCTTCAGCCTGGGCACGAACTTCGCTATTTTATAATAAAGGTCGGTAGGCTTGTCGGCAGCTCCCGAGATTATGAGCGGGGTCCTCGCTTCGTCGATGAGGATGGAGTCCACCTCGTCGACAATGGCGTAATACCGTTCTCGCTGCACCTTGTGGTCGGGGCTGGTCACCATGTTATCCCTCAGGTAATCGAACCCGAACTCGTTGTTGGTGCCGTAGGTGATGTCAGCCTGGTAGGCCCGCTTCTTTTCCTCATGGCTCATACCATGGACCACGAGTCCCACCGAAAGCCCCAGGCTGTGGTAGATAGGCCCCATCCACTCCGCATCGCGCGAGGCCAGGTAATCGTTCACGGTAACTATGTGAACCCCCCGCCCGGTAAGGGCATTCAGATAGGCGGGCAGGGTTGCCACCAGGGTCTTACCCTCACCCGTCTTCATTTCCGCTATCCGCCCCTGGTGCAGCACAATGCCGCCCAGGATCTGGACGTCGAAATGCCTCATGCCCAGGGTGCGGCGCGAAGCCTCCCGGACTACGGCGAAGGCTTCAGGTAATATATCGTCTAAAGTCTCTTGCTTCTCCAGTCTCCTCTTGAATTCCATCGTCTTGGCGGCGAGTTCCCCGTCACTCAAGGCCTGCATCGCCGGCTCCAGCCCGTTTATTTCCTCTACAACCGGCCACAGCCTTTTTATTTCCCTCTCGTTGGCATCTAAGACCTTCTTCAGAAACCCTAAAACCATGATCCTCTACCTCTCTTGAAATAAACGAGGAACCTAACCAGGTTCCCCGCTAGAAACTATACAATTATATACTATCACAATTAGCTCCTGCCAACTACTCAAACTCCGGCTCTATCAGACCGTAATTCCCGTCTTTGCGGCGGTACAATACATTCACCTCTCCCGATTCCGCGTTGAAAAACACGAAGAAGCTGTGCCCCAAAAGATTCATCTGCATTATGGCCTCCTCGACATCCATCGGCTTCAGGGCAAACCTTTTGGTCCTCACCACTTTGGCCGCCTCTTCCTTTTCTTCCTCCTTGACCGGAGGCAGTTCTACCACCGCCTTCTTCAGTCCTGCTCCCCGATAGCGCCGGTAAATACGCGTCTTGTACTTGTCGATCTGCTTTTCCAGTTTGTCCACGACGAGATCGACCGAGCTGTACATGTCGTCGGTCTTCTCCTCACCCCTGAGGATAACACCGTTCAGCGGGATGGTCACTTCTACCCGGTGGGAATCACCTTCAACTGACAAGGTCACCTGGGCCTCTTTGAGGTCGTCGATGAAACGTTCCAGCTTGGACAGCCGCTTCTCGACATACTCTCGCAAGGCGTTAGTCAGTTCGATGTTCTTGCCCCTGACCTCGATCCTCATACGACCACTCCCTTCTTGCGTTACTAAATATTATATTCCACAATAAATGCCCAAATCCTCCATGGCATCTGCGGCTGTGAAATGGACCCGCGAAAAATGTAGCCCGTTGCCCCACGTCTCTGTGGATAACAGTGTTAATAACCCATCTCTGGCAAAAAACTCCTGTGGATAAGGTATGCTGTCGATTATTATGCAGGTCGGCTGATACCAGAAATCATCGAAAAACATCGTCTCATGCATAAACGAAAAACCCGGGGATCTCCCCCGGGCTTCGCTGTCGGTTCTGTTGCTCGGAAACTTAGATGGCTCTTTGCTTGGCAAAGCAGTCTTGGCAATACACCGGACGGTTCGCCACAGGCTTAAACGGAACCCGAGCTTCGCCGCCGCACCCGGCGCACACCGTGGTATACATTTCCCGCGGCGCCCTGGCGCTCGTGCTTCTACCCTGCCGGTTCTGCCGGCAAACCCTGCACCGCTTCGGTTCGTTTTCAAACCCCTTCTCCGCGTAGAACTCCTGTTCCCCGGCCGTGAAAACGAACTCCTCACCGCAGTCCCTACACACTAAAACCTTGTCTTGGAACATGTTGAAAAAACCCCTCACTTTTTGGATATTCTGCTCCGGCTCCTCCCGAACCGGCAAAGTTGGTAAGACCGCCTTGCCTGAGTGAATCCCCCGAGCAGTTAATGTCATTATACTCCCCCGGGGTGATAATAGCAAGCAAAATAACCGAACTCACCAAAATCTGCCGCTGCGGCCCCGGCACCCAGCTCGGGACCTTGCTTGCCCCGTACCTGTTTACCACAGATACTATCTCTTCTTGTCGACGAACCAGGGCGGGGTGGCGCCCGGCGACTGCAGGTAGGCCTGGTTGGCCCTGCGGCTGGCCCTGACCTCGGCCAATCTTCCTTCCAGTTCTTTCACCCTGGTTTCCATTACCTCCTGGCTGGCCAGATCCTTTTCCTGTATGGTTTCGACAATGTGCCTCATCTGCCCCAGCAGGGCCCGGTATTCGAGTCTCTCCTTGTCCGACAGACCTTCAGCGGTACCTGTCCCCGCCGCTTCCCCGGGTTCTCCCGAGCTGAGCTGGCTGGATACGGCGTCGATCTCCTCCATCAGCCTTTGCCTGCGCTCTATCACGGACAGCAGCCTGTCGAGCCAGTCGCCCTCCGGCTCTTTCTCGCCCCTTTTCGCCAGTTCCAGCTGCTCCTCGGCCAGGCTCAGCATCTGGGCGAACAGTTCGCATTTTCTCTTGAGCAAGACCCTAACCTCGTCAAAACCTGCCATCGACCTCTATCCTTCCATGCACAGTCCTCGAGGCCGCTCCTGCCCCAGTGACGCAGTGCGCCCCGCCTTCTTGACCGCTTCGCGCCAGGTTTCGCGGAGTTCACACATGAATGAGTTTACCTCGTCTATCAGTTCCACGCTCTTTTTTACATTGGCCTGAACCAGCTGGCGGTACAGGTAATCGTACAGGCTCCACAGGCTCTTCGATATCTCGTAATCCATATTCAAAGTGCTCATCAGCTCGAGCACGATATCCTGGGCTTTGGTGAGGTGCCTGTGGGCCTGCGCCATGTCTTTAGCTTCTATCGCGGATCTTGCTCCCTCCAGGCTCTGAATAGCGGCGTCATACAGCATCAGGAGCAGTGCCCCGGGGCTCGCAGTTTCCACTGCCGAATTTCTGTACTGCTGATATGCATTCATCCCTACGCCCATCCCTGCTCCCTCCTTCATACCAGCTCGTCAACCAAAACGCCGACCATTTTTTGGAACTTCTCCAGCATCTCCATAATACTCGCCGATATTTCCAACATTTTCTCCGGCGGTATCTCCCTTATGACCTCCTGGGTCTCGGCATCGATCACCTTAACCTGGACGCGGCCGCTCTCCTTATGTATCCGGAACTGAAGATTGTAATTAGATATCTCGACCGCTTTGTTGGCAACCGCCACCGCCTTCTCCAGGTCGAACTGTTCCCTGAGCCGCCTTCCCTCGGTGCCCTCCTTTTCCTTAGCCGCGCGCCCTCTGGCCTCTTCTTCCGTTTTTTCCGGATGCTGTCTTTCCCTGACAATATCCACTGCAAGCGGGCGCACCGGCTCGATACGAGCGATGCTGATGTCTCCTGCCGTCCCTGGCCCTTCCACTCGCATAGCTTCCGCCTCCCTGCTCCTGGCTAAAGATCATATCCCTATATAATTATTATCGACATAAACTCCCCTTACTTTAGAACGACAAGGCAACCACACGGTATGGTGCACTAACCGTCCCCATGGCCCTTCAGGCTTCGATGTCGACAAGGTCCACCCTGCCGATGAAACCGGGTCTGCCGTTTTCTCTAAGATAAATCCCGCCGCTCCTAAGTAAGGCCAGATCGGAATTGGAAGCCGAGCGGAAGGAGAAGGGAGCCGAGACCCGGCCCCAAAAAATTGCCCCCACGGATAATTCCGGCAGCGTAAAGAGAATTTCACTTCCGCCGTCGCGAACGAAAACCCGCAGCTGGGAAAACACCGGATCCGCCTCGTCAATCCAGCCGTTGCCGTCGCTGTCATGGGCCGCAAGCTCCGCCCAGCCGTCTCCGGTAGCAGGGCCGAACATCTCCCGCCCGTCATTTATAACTCCATCTCCGTTCCTGTCCAGGACCAAAAACCCGGACCCTGGAGCCAAACTCGCCAGTTTCTCCGCCACCCCGTCCCCATCGAGGTCGAACAGCCACGGATCCGCCGTAAACGACGGCCCTCCGTCTCCGAAAGTTATAACCAGCGGGTCCACCGCCGCCTGCCCTACCCGCAGGCTCACCCTCTCTTCCCTCACAAATGACCGGGACAAGGCCAAGTCGAATTCGAACTTCAGCACCTGCCCGTCTGCCGTCTTCACCAAGCCCCTGCCCGAGAAGGACATCTTTTCTTCTTCGCTGTAGCAAGAACGGTAATCGTAGGAAAGGCCCCAGCCCCGGCCTGTTCCCGCATTCACAGCCGCGGGCCCGGCTGGCATGTCCCCCTGGTTCTCCCCGGGCTTGCCTACCTCTATCTTCTCCACCTTCAGTTTTCGTCCGGTAAAAAGCTCCACCAGCAGGGCCACTATCCGCACCTTTTCCCGCAGTTCCGGCGGCAGGTCCGAATCGTCAACCTCCTCATGCCCGCATATTCCCCTGTTTTGCCCGTCAAGAGCATCCAACGACAGCTCCACCCTGTCAGCTACGGGCCACGGATCCCCGGGCTGCACCTGCACATTCCCGCCGGTCCTTATCTCCAGCCGTTCTTCGACTACTAAACTCTTCTTTTCCTGCCAGGAACTGGCCAAGCTAACCTGGTAACCTTCCACGCGCATCCCTGCGCCCCCTTCCCCAAATCCTTTTGGCCTTACTCAGATTATCGAAAAAACCCGCCCCGCTGTT
>CAYONS010000051.1:6983-13948 GCA_964405385.1 uncultured Syntrophothermus sp. | reverse complement strand
GTGCGTTGTAGGCCTACCCCTGAGAGATTGAAACTGTTATAATCACACTATTAACTGTTAACTGTCTCCAGCACCAGGGTTTACAGCCTACCCTTGGGTACCGGCGGAAAGGCAGGCCGCATGCAGTTTAACCCATATAACAGGTTAAGGGGTGATGTGAATGGCAGAATTGAGTGAAAACGTAAAAAAGAGGTTGCGGGAGATATTTGGCAAACGTGTTAACTTTGAGGTAATGGAACGCAAGATATACGCGCATGACATGGGAGTTATGCCTTCAATGATCAAGCCCCTTATCGGCAACTGCGTTCCAGAGGCTATAGTGCAGCCTGAATCGGACGAAGAAATCAAGGAATTGATTAAACTCGCTTCCGAACACGGCATTAATCTGGTGCCTCGCGGCAAAGCCACGTCGGGATACGGCGGCGTTCTTCCGGCAGACGGCGGCATTGTGGTTGAATTTTACCGCATGAGGCGGATCGTCGAGATTAATTCCGCGGAATTGACAGCAACCGTGGAACCGGGAGTGGTATGGAAAGAGATTGAATACCACCTGAACCAGAAGGATTTGACGCTGTGCCTTTACCCTACCAGTTTCCCTTCTTCTACTGTGGGCGGCTGGCTTGCCCAGGGAGGTGCCGGCATCGGCAGCTATGAATACGGCTATTTCAGGGAAAACGTGGTTAGCGCGCGGGTTATTTTTCCGAACGGAGAGGCAAGGAATCTGTCCGGGGACGAGCTTGATCTGGTGTCGGACGCCAATGGCATCACCGGCTTCATAACCCAGGTTACTTTTCGGGTAAAGCCATTGAAACCCATGCATATCAGAGCCATTGGTTTTGACAGCGCTTCGGACCTGGCTGCTTTTATGCTGGATCTTTACGGCAACCATGTGCCGCTGTGGTCTGTCACTTTTATTAACCCGGAAGGGGCGCGCCTGCGCAATATGCTGCCCCCACACCTGCATCACGGGCGCCCCGTGGAGGAACACCGGCTTAAGCTGCCGGAAAAGTTTATTGCGCTTCTTTCCTGCACTTCCGACCGTTGCGAGGAAGTCGAGACCAAATTCCTGGATCTGGCTGCCCGGCACCGCGGCGAGATACTTTCCGATGAAATCGCCCAGCACGAGTGGGAGGCGCGTTTTGAGCCGATGCGGGCCAAGCGTATCGCTCCTTCGCTGATTCCCAGCGAAGTAGTGGTGCCGGTCGAAAAACTCGAGCAGTTTCTCAAAGAAATAGCCTCCAATATCGACCATCCGTTTATTCTTGAGGGTTTTGCCACCAACCGGCGTGAGTTTGTGCTCTTGGGCTTTATCCTTCATGATGAGCGCAAGTTCAACTTCGCCATGGCCTTTGGCCTTTCTTTGACCGTACTGGCAACAGCTCAAAAATATGGGGGCCGTCCTTATGCTACCGGTCTTTACTTCACCGGCTTTGCAGATCAGGTCCTGGGCCAGGAAAGAGTTAATAAACTGAGACAGTTTAAGGATTCTGTCGATCCGAAGCGAATAATGAACCGCGGCAAGGTTATAGACAGCAGCCTGGTAGCTGCGGGAATTGGAGTTGCCAGTGCTTTTGAGCCCTTGATCCGGGTGTTTGGCAACTGGGCCAGGGCCAAAGAACCCGGCGAGGTATTCAAGGAAAGAGCAGGCATACCCGGTGATATAGCCTGGTATGCTTATGCCTGCTCCCAGTGCGGCTACTGTATGGATCATTGTGACCAGTATTACGGGCGCGGGTGGGAATCCCAGTCGCCCCGGGGCAAGTGGACCTTTATCAAAATGGTTCTGGAGGGCGATGCGGAATTCGACCAGAAAGCGGTTGATACCATACTGGCCTGCACTACCTGTGAGATGTGCAACTACAGCTGCCAGCTCGACCTTCCCAACGAGTCATCCTGGATGAAACTCAGGGGGCTTCTAGTTAACGAAAGAGGCTTCCGCACCTTTCCTCCCTTTGAAATCATGGCCAATACCATGCGCCAGCAGGGCAATATCTGGGGGAGTTACGCCAGGGACCGTGATGCCTGGTTAACCGATGATCTCCGATCCGTGGTAAAGGAAAAAGCTGATTACGCTTTCTTCCCGGGCTGCACCTCCTCGTTCGTGGAGCAAGATGTAGCCCGGGCCGGAGCCGTGCTGCTTAAAGAAGCGGGTGTAGAATTTGCCTATATCGGCAAAGAAGAACGCTGCTGCGGGATTCCCATGCTGGTAGCGGGACGCTGGGACGTGTTTGCCGAAACCGCCCGGCACAATATAGAGAACATGAAAAAGACTGGAGCAAAGACAGTTATAACCACCTGCCCCGCCTGCTGGCTGGTATGGGAAGTCTACTACCGGCACTGGGCTGAAGAAAACGGGATTGACTATCCCTTCCATGCCATGCATTACGCTGATGTGCTGGCAGAAAAGATAGAAGCGGGAGAGTTCAAGATTCCCAATGATATCGGACGCAAAGTCACCTATCATGACCCCTGCCATATGGGCCGCGCCGGCGTAAGATTCGAAGGCCCCCGCACCCTTATTAACGCCATTCCGGGGTCCAATTTCAGGGAAATGCGCTTCAATCGGTATGAAGCGCACTGCTGCGGTTCGGTACTGACTCTGGTTGCCGATCCGGATGTCGCTGCTGAAATTGGTGCTATGCGGGTTCAGGAAGCAATAGATACCGGGGCCGATACCCTTATTACGGCATGTCCGTGCTGCCGGGTGCAGCTTAAGCTTGCGCGCGATAAGAAAAACCTGCCTATAGAAATCAGGGACCTGGCCACACTGGCCGCGGAGGCATGCGGGTACAGGTTTGAGAACAGCGATCCGGTCATAGACGAAAAGTGGGCTGTCTTTGATGCTATGATCCGCATGATGACTCCCTGGGGCATGGCTGACATGATGGCGGAGATCATACCGGAAATGATCAACGCCATGCCAGCGCCCTTCAAGGGTATGATGGAGAAGGTTGCCAGCCTTCCTAAAGCCGCACGCGAGCCAATGATCAGCATGATGAAATCGCTGATGCCGTCTCTGTTCCCTGTCCTGCTCCCGGGGATGATGCCCAAAATCATGCCCAGGATGTTGGAGTTGGTGGCAGAAAAGATCCCCATGCCCCAATATTTGCTGGAACAGATGCCAAACCTTATGCCCAAAGCGATGGAAACCCTGATGCCCAAAATGCTGCCGGAAATAATTCCCTACTTCATGCCCCACATGATTGAGTACCTGCGCGGGGCTTGATTCCTATAGTCTGTGCCCGAAGAAGATGTGGGAGCATCTATACTATTATCTTGACGCTACCTGATTCAAAGCCGTGCTGGTGCATGATATGTTTACTCATGTAAGCAGTCACACCGAATGTTGGGGAACGGACACTCTTCTAAGTTGAGCAAATCCTAGCTTGGGAGGGAAACGAATTGAACCAGGAGATAATCTTCTTAGTCGAAAAGCCCCGGAAGGGGGTTATACGGCACGCGCTATCGGGTACTCCATATTCACGGAGGGCGAGGCTCTAGACGAAATAAGGAGTAATGTTCGTGAGGCGGTTCGCTGTCACTTCGAGGATAATGAGATGCTACGGGTGATGCGGTTGCACATCGTGAAAGACGAGGGAAATTGCAGTATTCTGGCGAATGGCAGGGCTGAATAAGTTATCAAAAGCGAGTTTGGAGGTTTAAGACCCCCATCGCTGGGTGAGCGGTGGGGGCTATTTGATGCTTACGATAGCCAACCATAGAACTCCCAGTTGGCGTGGGCGTAGAGATTTAGCACTTCGTCGTAGGACAGGCGGTGTTCATGGTCAAGAGAAGCTGCTGCTCTAGCGGCTTCATAAGGACTGGCTTCATCGACCGGGGCGTCTGATCCCGCAAGCAGCCTCACTCCTCGATCGCGCAGCAGGCCCCAGGCGTACGCGGTTTTTATCCTTTCAGGGCCCAGGCGCGCTCGGGCCCAGATCAGTAAAAGACTTAAATAAACAGAATTCCCAAAGATGGATATGGGCGTCTAAGAAACATCCTGTGTTCATGTTTTGATTATAATGCACATTCCCTCATGCGTCAGTGGGAATTTGCGGCTTCGTTGGCGCAGCAGCAGGAATTGGACAAAAGGCGGGGAATATATTACATGATATGCTATTTTCGAAACGGGGGTGTATAGGGAAAGGATCAGGAGAGAGAAGCTATTGATTAACATTTGAGGAGGGAGAGAATTGAAGAAGCGGAAACTGTTAGCGTTATGTATGGCCCTGGCCATGTTGGTCTTGGTTGTTGCCGGTTGCGGCGGTTCGAAGAGTGAGTCCACAGGCACTCCGGCTTCCAAGAGTGAGGATGTAGTCAAGTTCGGTTTTCTGGGAGCCCTGACGGGATCGGTGGCGAACTACGGGATCCCCGGCAAAAAGGGGATGGAGATGGCCATCGACGAACTCAATGCCAAGGGCGGTATTCTGGGCAAGAAGGTTGTAGGCATCTATGAAGACAACAAGGGAGAAAGCAGCGAAGTCGCGAACATAACTCAGAAATACATCTCCCGTGACAAGGTCAATGCCATCATCGGGGACCCCTGCACCGGCTTGACCAAGGTCGCGGCGGAGATCTGCCAGAAGAACAACGTGGTACTTTTCTCGGCCGGAGCTACGGGGACGGGAGTCGTCGAGTACGGAGACTGCATTTTCCGGAACACCCTGCTCGACAAGTTTGCAGTTCCTTCGGTCGTCGATTGGATGATTAATACCAAAGGGTGGAAGAACATAGCGATAATCACATCGCTCAACAACGGTTACAGCACGGCTCTGACCCCGGTTTTCAAAGAAGCGATAGCAGCCAAAGGCGGCAAGATCGTGATAGAAGAAAGCATCAATGACGGGGACACGGACTTTTCGGCTCAGATTACCAAGATTAAACAGGTCAAGCCTGATGCGTTGGTGTTCACCGGCTATTACACGGAGGCTGCCCTGATTCAGAGAGAAGCCAAGAAACAGGGCCTTGACATTACTCTGGTGGGCGGCGACGGGTTGTACGGCAAAGACCTTATCAAGCTGGGCGGAGATGCGGTAGAAGGGAAGGTCATCTACTACTGCGGTTTCAGTGCCGACCAGCCGAGCCCTGAGACTGCCAAGTTCCTACAAGATTATGAGGCCAGGTACAAAGAGAAGCCGGACATGTTCTCGGCTCAGTACTACGATGCGGTTATGATCATCGCTAAGGCCATGACCGAAGCCAACAGCACCGACCCGGCGGTCTTCAAGAAAAAGCTGGCCGAGACCAAAGATTACCCGGGAGTTTCGGGGAATACGACCTTTGGTCCCGACCGCGAGCCTATTAAGAGCCCGATATGTCTTATCACGGTGAAGAACGGCGAATTCGTCCTGCTGGACAAGATACCGGTAAAAGTTGACTAGATAGTTCGAACTCAAGAGAAACCCGGTTGTAATATTGCCGGTCATACGTTGGGTCGCACACGGTTTAACACTGGCTGGTGCCAGTGTTAAACTGTGTTTGTGAAGGTACGGGCGGGCACATCTGCTTCTTCGCTCTCGGACAGGAGTGGTTGACATGTTCTGGCAACAGTTGGTTAACGGGCTAACCCTGGGCAGCACATATGCTCTCATCGCTCTGGGGTACACCATGGTGTACGGGATTATCCAGCTCATCAATTTTGCCCACGGGGAAATATACATGTTCGGGGCCTTTGCCGGTCTTTTCCTGGTGACGGTTTTGGGCGTAAATGTCTTTGTGGCGATGATAGGAGCCATGATCTTTTGTATGATTCTGGGTGTCCTGGTGGAACGAATAGCTTACCGTCCTTTGCGAGGAAGGTCGAGCCGGCTTTCTGCTCTCATCAGCGCCATAGGGGTGTCCATATTCCTTTCGACTTTGATGGTGCTCTTACACGGCCCGGAAACGGAGAGATACCCGGATACGGTGAAGATAGCCAGTTTCAACGTGGGATCCGTGCAGATTTCGTCATTGCAGGTCATTATCCTGGCCGTAACCGCCGTTTTGATGATAGGGCTTCAGCTTTTCGTCCATAAGAGTAGATTGGGCAAGGCCATGCGCGCCTGCTCGCAAGACCTGGATGCGGCGGCGTTGATGGGGGTTGATGTGAACCGGGTTATCTCCTTTACTTTTGCTCTGGGTTCGGCTCTGGCGGCGGCGGGAGGGGT
Organism: uncultured Syntrophothermus sp.; assembly: GCA_964405385.1. Taxonomy (GTDB): domain Bacteria; phylum Bacillota; class Syntrophomonadia; order Syntrophomonadales; family Syntrophothermaceae; genus Syntrophothermus. The sequence continues at coordinate 7,802 of CAYONS010000051.1, read as the reverse complement.
CATGGTGGGGCTATACTACAATGCGGTGTGGCCTTACATGGGTCTGATGGCAGGTCTTAAAGCTTTTGCCGCCGCGGTATTGGGCGGCATCGGTTCTATTCCGGGAGCGATGCTGGGTGGCATATCTCTGGGAATATTGGAGATATTCGGGGTGGCCTATCTTTCGTCGTCTTACCGGGATGCCATAGCTTTTGGTATATTGATACTGGTGTTGATCGTGCGTCCCCAGGGAATCCTGGGCAAACCGATGGCAAAGAAAGTATAGGTGAACGAAGTGGAAGCTTTCATAGCGGAGCATGTAGACCCATATTACCTGCGTATACTGATACTTTTCGGCATCAACATCATTCTGGCCCTGGGGCTGAATCTTATCACCGGAGTAACCGGACAGCTGTCTATGGGACACGCCGGTTTCATGAGCATAGGAGCCTACACTTCGGCGATACTCTCACTTCACACCGGAGCTCCCTTCTGGCTGTGCCTTGTTGCCGGGGGGATAACGGCGGGGATGTTCGGGGTGTTGATCGGAATTCCTACCTTGAGGCTGGAAGGGGACTACCTGGCGATGGTGACCATCGGATTTGCCGAGATAGTCAGGGTCGTTTTCCTGAACCTGGATGTCGCTGGTAAGGCTATAGGGTTGTCCGGTATTCCTTCTCATACCGGTTTCGTGAACGTGTGGGCAGTAGCGTTGGCGGTGATCATCGCTAATTGGCAGTTACTCAAGTCTCGCGTGGGGATTGCGTTGTACGCCATTCGTGAGGACGAAATTGCAGCCGAGGCCTCGGGGGTTAATACCACTCTGTACAAGATAGGGGC
>CAYONS010000051.1:0-6883 GCA_964405385.1 uncultured Syntrophothermus sp. | reverse complement strand
ATCGCCAAGCGTTGGGCGAAAAAAGAGGTGAGAACCGGTGGGGTTGCTGAGGGTTGAGAATGTGTCCCACGAATTCGGCGGGTTGCGGGCACTGGATAGGGTCAGCCTGGTTGTCGAGGATGGCGAGATTTTTGGGCTTATCGGTCCTAACGGCGCCGGCAAGACCACGCTTTTCAATCTGATATCCGGTATCTATAAACCCACAGAAGGCTGGGTTTTCTTTAAGGACAGACCTATTCATAATCTGCCGCCGCATAAGATCAGCAGGCTCGGTGTAGGCAGGACTTTCCAGAATATAAGACTGTTCAAGAAACTGTCGGTCCTGGACAACGTGAAGGTGGGAATGCACGGCTTGGTAATGACCGGAACCCCCGACGACAACCGAAGTCCGGGCACCGGGCTAAAGGTTGAACAGCGTGCCGATGAGCTTTTACAAATGGTCGGTCTTTACGAGAAAAGGATGGAGTACGCGGACAGCCTTTCCTACGGGGAACAGCGCCGCCTGGAGATCGCCCGGGCTCTGGCCCGTAACCCTTGCCTGCTCCTTCTGGATGAACCGGCTGCCGGGATGAACAATCGGGAAAAGGAAGAGCTGGTGCAGCTGGTGAGCGCTATCAGGGATACGGGTATTACCATCCTCTTGGTCGAGCACGACATGAGCGTGGTCATGAACGTATGCGATCGTATCGCAGTCCTGGATTACGGAAAAAAGATCGCTGAAGGAGACCCGGATTCGATACGCAACGATGCCAGGGTGATCCAGTCCTATCTGGGGGTTGGAGCATGAGACTTTCGTTTCCGTTGGTATATTCCCTTTTGTTCTTGGGTGTGTTTTCGGTTTCTACGGCTTCCATCATGATACGGTACTGCACGGCCCCATCTTTGGTCATCGCCTTTTACCGGGTGCTGTTGACGGCCGGGTTGGCAGGAACCATAGGGTTAAAGGACAGGAAAAAAGGATACCTGTCGATTTCCAGGAGTGACATAGCCTACTGCCTGGGGGCCGGCTTTTTTTTGGCCCTGCACTTCGGGTTCTGGATCACCTCGCTTGATTATACTTCTATTTCCAGTTCGGTTCTGTTCACCAACCTTCAAGTTATCTTTGTCATGGCTTTTTCGTTATTGTTTCTGAAAGAAAAAATCGGTCTCAAGGCTACCCTGGGCATACTGACTGCCATAACCGGAAGCGTGATCATCGCCGGGGGCGACTGGCACGGGGGCCGGCTCTTCGGCGATGTTTTGGCCCTCATAAGCGCGGTGTTCATCGCTGCTTACTTTATCATCGGGCGTAGGGTAAGAGCGAGAGTGGATGTTTGGACCTATTCTCTGGTTGTTAACGGGACAGCAGCGCTGGTTTTGTTGACCGGCGTTGGTGTTGCCGGCCTGGCCCTTGGTTCCTACCCGCAAAGCGACTATCTTCTGTTTTTCTTGCTTGCTTTGATTCCTGGGATAGCGGGCCACACGGTCTTGAACTGGGCCCTGAAATTCGTCAAGGCTCCTATCGTTGCGGTTTCAGTTTTGGGCGAGAGCGTCATGGCCAGCATTTTGGCTCTTATTTTTTTCCACGAGGCTCTGGGGGTCTACCAGTTGATCGGCGGGTTTCTGATACTGGCAGGGATTTATACGGCCTATATCAATCAGGCGCAGGATATCAGAACTGAAGAGCAAGCTAGACTTGCTCCGGTTCCTGCAACGACGATTGATTCGGAGCACAGGTGTTAGCCGAATCTGATCATGCGCCGCTTTGCCCGGCTAACACCCGTAGGAGCTCTGCTCCCGCTTGTCTTGGGTCGGAGTTTTCAGATGCCGCGGCAACAGGCCGAGGGATAGGCCCCTCGACCTACTTCCAGAGGGTTACGAGTCGGGTTCCCGGGTAGTAGTAGGTTACGATGTCGGCAGCGGATTTTCCCTCTTTGGCCATGGCGTAGGCGCCCCACTGTTCCATGCCTGCTCCGTGTCCCCACCCTTTCCCTTCAAAAACTGCATAATTTCCCTGGGCACGGATGCCGGTGATGAGTGTGGATTTAAGACGGTCGGGACCTATTTTAGCGCGCAAATCGACTGCGGGAATGCTGGCCTGGCCAGACGTGATGACCAGGGCTCTCCCCGAAGGACCGCGCTTGCTGATTCTTATATCATCAAGGGACCCGGATTCGGGCCCAAGGATGTTTTTAAGTTCCCATCTCGGTATTTTTACGGCCCATTTTCTTTCTTTAAGAGGTGCGTATTTCATCCCGGGGGAAGCCAGCGGCTTGATGTAGGCTGAGGCTGCTTCAGCCAGTTTGGGGAAGGCTTCCTCTATGCTGGCCGTCTTTCCTCCAGAACAGGAGTGGAATTCAGCATAAATGAACTTGCCGTTGTAAGTTAATACTTGACCGCGGGTAGCGGCCACCGCTTTCCTTATCTTGTCCGTAACCTGGCTTGGGTCATACGCCTGGAAATGGGTATGAAGATCACAGGCATTAGTCTTGTGTTCGGGGGTTCCGCCTTGGTAGTTGATAAGGGCCAGAGTCAGGGTTCTGGCTACTATAGCCTGGGCTTTGAGCGCTTCTAGAGGAGGGTTGGTCCCGACTTCGGCGGCAACAACCCCTGCCAGGTATTTCTCCAGCGGCATCCATTCGACGGCTCCGCCCAGTTTGTGGCGGTACAAAGAGATGGTCGGTTCTTGTTTGTATTTGGCTACTTCCGGGGCTAAGGGGGCCACCCGTTCTGGGGTTGGTTTTTTTACCGGTCCTCGAGAAACCTGGGCGATGGCAACGACAGCGATGAGGGCGATGAGGATCAAGAGGCCGACGGGGACGTACTTGCGCATCTGGGTGTTCATACACGGTATTCCTCCTGTTTTTTTGTTTAGCATGTCCCGGCCGGTGTTTATTGTTTCTTCGAAACTTTTGGTATGATAGGAAAAAAGTGAACAGGTGGTAGGAATGCACGTCGTTTTAGTGGAACCAGAAATACCACAGAATGCAGGCAACGTGGCTCGTACCTGTGCCCTGACCCGGTCTACCTTGCATTTGGTCAAGCCTTTGGGCTTTTCTTTGGAGGACCGCTATTTGAAACGGGCTGGGCTCGATTACTGGGATAAAGTGGAGGTGCGGGTCTGGGACAGATTTGACGATCTATTCGCGGCTTATCCTGATGCGAGGTATTGGTTGGCAACAACCAAGGCTGCGCAGCGGTATACAGATGTCGAGTACGAAAAAGGGGATTTTTTGGTATTCGGGAAAGAGACTCGCGGGCTTTCCGATGAGCTCCTGGAACGTTTTCGGAGTAATCTCGTTCGCATCCCTATGGTGGACATAGGGAGATCCCTGAATTTGTCGAATGCCGTGGCGGTAGTGCTGTTCGAGGCTTTACGCCAGCAGGGCTTTCCCGGGTTGAGGTAGCTGGCAAAAAAACACATTGAGAAGGAATGTAAAAAAGACCCCTCCAAGGGGTCTTTTTACCTTCATACATAAAATATCCATAGAGGTATGCTCGGCTCCGGTTGCCGGTGGTGGGTTTGCCGAGTTATTCTTCTTGAGGCTGAGGAGCATCTACAGGACAAATTTCTGCGCAGGCTCCGCAGTCGGTGCACAGTTCAGGGTCGATAACGTACTTGTCGTCACCCTCGCTAATCGCTCCAACGGGACACTCGTCCACGCAAACCCCGCAACTAATACATTCGTCGTTGATGTAGTACGCCATTTGTTTCCCTCCTTTTCTATGTACCCGGTTTTCAATTAAGCAAATTATATAATACGGGTTTTTTCGTTGTCAATTTTAGCAAAGACAGGTTCGCCAAGCTACGTGTTGCTGCCCGATCACATACAGTCAAATCAGTTTAGAGTTGGCTCGGTTGACATAAGTTTTTTCTATATTAAAAGGCTGCGGTTCTTTATACTTAAGCTTGGGCCTATGAGTACAAGTTCTTGAAAGAAAATAAATCAATTTTGGTATTTGGTTAGAAGGGGGAGGAGGTACCGTGGTTAATACAGGACTGCGGACACCGCGAGTTGCTTACTTTTGTATGGAATTCGGGTTACACGAGGAATTGGCTATTTATTCAGGGGGACTGGGTATTCTGGCAGGAGACCATCTCAAGTCAGCCAAAGACTTAGGTCTTCCTTTGGTGGGCATAGGGCTCCTGTGGCGGCAGGGGTATACCATGCAGTTGATAGGCGGGGACGGGAGACCCTATGATGTTTTCCCCACGTACGGATATGATTTCCTGAAAGACACAGGGGTGAAAGTCAAGGTCGAGATACGTGGACAGGAAACGTGGTGCAGAGTCTGGCTTGTGGACAAGTACGGAAACGCCCCCTTATACTTGCTTGATCCCAATGTTCCGGAGAACCCGGACAGGGAAAAGTGGATAAACTTCAAACTGTACGGGGGCGATGCCGAATCAAGGATTGCCCAGGAGATGGTACTGGGGATTGGCGGAGTGCGAGCTTTGCGCGCTTTGGGTATAGAAGTTGATGTTTACCACTTTAATGAAGGACACGCGGTTTTTGCCGGAATAGAGTTGATTCGCGAGCACATGGTTCGTGGTTTGGATTTTGACACAGCATGGCGAAAAGCACGTGAGCAAATAGTATTCACTACCCATACTCCGGTTGCAGCCGGCAACGAATGTCACGACCATGCTCTTTTGCAATACATGGGCGCATACAACGGCCTTGAGTATGAGCAGATGAAGCGTATCGGAGGAGATCCGTTCAGCATGACGGTGGCCGGTCTCCGTCTGGCGCGGATTGCTAACGCTGTAGCAGAACTGCACGGTCATACAGCACGTCGCATGTGGAGCGGAGTACAAGGAGCAGCACCTATTATACACATTACGAATGGCGTTCACCGCAATACCTGGCAGGATGAACGGATTCGAAGAGCACAAGGGGCAAAGAAGGATCTGTGGTGGGAACACCGCCAAGCCAAACTTGAGCTTATCCGCGAAATCGGCATGCGAACCAGCGTATGGTTAGACCCGGACCGGCTGCTCATAGGTTTTGCCCGCAGAGCAGCTCCGTACAAAAGGAGCGATCTGGTTTTCGGCAAACCTGAGGTTATAGAGCCGATGCTGGCCAGCGGGAGGATCCAATTGGTGTTTGCCGGCAAGGCACATCCTCAGGATGAAAGAGGAAAAGAAATAATTGCCAATCTGGTGGCGGCTTGTCGCCGTTACCCTAAGAGTGTCGCGTTTCTCGAAAACTACGACATGAAGCTGGGGCGTCTATTGACCCGGGGATGTGACGTTTGGTTGAACAACCCCAGACGTCCCCAGGAAGCCAGCGGTACTTCGGGTATGAAGGCAGCTATGAATGGAGTCTTGAATCTCAGTGTCTTAGACGGCTGGTGGCCAGAAGCGTGCCGACACGGTATTAACGGCTGGCAGTTCGGGGACGGCTACGAGGGACCGGACCAGGACCGACACGACATGGAAGCTCTTTACCGGGTTCTAATTCAAGAGGTCATTCCGACCTATTATGATGCTCCGGAAAAGTGGAAGGAAATGATGAAGGCCAGCATTGAAACGGCCCAGTATCAGTTTTCCAGCGAGAGGATGGTCGAGGAATATTACAGCCGGTTGTATTGTCAAAACTAATTGAGCTGAGAGCTGAATGCCGGAACGTGTTCTCAAGGTCCATTGGGGACAGTAATATCAGCCGGACGGGGATATTGAGCCCTGTCCGGTTTTTGCTTTTGTTAATCGAGGAACGGTAACCAGAGATTGTATTTATGGTGTAGAATGGTGCTTAAGGGTGCTACGTTGCGATGTAAAAGACTACGCGCTGAGAGATCTAATAAGGGGGACTGAGGGTGAAGATTGGACAGAAAGTTCGGTTAATTAGCGAATTCGCAGGGCTGCCCAGCGGGACCACGGGACAAGTAGTAGGTTTCGAAAGCAGCGGCAATCTGGTCCGCATAATGTGGCAGGTTCCCGGGAGAGAAGGGAAGAAGCCGCTGTTCCACCTTTTCACCGTGGAAGAATACCAGAAATTGCTGCAAGAAATTTAGAATATAGCTACGGGGGGAGAAAAGGTATGAGCGGGCCTCGCAGGATAGTTCCGGGGGTATATATGATTGGGGGACCTGATGTTACTCGTCCTGAAGACTGTTGCATCTATCTGGTGGAAGCGAGCGGCCCGTTGGTAATGATCGATGCCGGGGCCGGATCCAGCGTGAGTGACATTGTGCAAAATATAAGACTGCTCGGCTTCGAGCCACAACAGGTCGATAGCGTGATAGTTACCCATGGACACATAGATCATGCGGGCGGTCTCTGGGAGCTTAAACAAGAACTGGGGCTGCGGGTAATTGCCCATGAACTGGAGTTGCCGGCAATAGAGGAAGGTTTGTCTCAACTTACTGCCGACTACTTGTATCGGATGAAATACCGTCCGGTAAAGGTGGATATGGTGCTGCGAGCCAGCGAAGAGGTAGTAGAGGTGGGGGGGCAGACGTTTTTTTGCCTGCATACCCCAGGGCATACTCCTGGTAGTATTTCTGTATATGTTGATATTGGGGGGCAAAGGGTGCTCTTCGGGCAGGACATTCATGGACCTTTTAGCCGCTCATGGGGTTCGGATCGCCGCCAGTGGCGGGATTCCATGCTCCGTCTTCTGGAGTTGGAAGCTGACGTGCTTTGCGAGGGGCACTTCGGGATCTACAGCCCACGCCAGGAGGTCAGGGCTTACATTGAAGGATCCCTGCAAAGATTTTTGGTCTGGCCTGAAAACTGGCCACAGACCCGGCACCTGATGAGATGAGCGCGAGGGGGGGAATGAAGGTGCGGGTGATAACCGATAATGTTCGTTGTTTTGGCAACAGGCACTTCAACATGTTTGTTGTAGGAAAGAGCAGAGCAGCAGTAGTGGAGTGCGGAGTGACAGGATCGGTGATA
>CAYONS010000050.1:0-14206 GCA_964405385.1 uncultured Syntrophothermus sp. | reverse complement strand
AAATTAAATCCGAAAGGAGCGAGAACCTGGTCATGGGGAGGCCGCCTAACAAGAAACGGGATAATGTACAAGTATTGTTAGGTTTTTTGAACCAGGCATTCTAGTCCATGTACGATTATATTAGGAGGCTGTTACCGGAAAGTCATATTCGCTGGAATGAGCCCATGAAAAATCATACCAGTTTCCGCATAGGCGGACCTGTTGACTGCATGGTATTCCCGAGCACAGTTGGCGAGATCGCAGAGATTGTATCCTGGTGCAAAAACCGGGGTATTCCTTACCTGGTGGTGGGGAAAGGGAGCAATCTCTTGGTCAGAGATAAAGGCATTAGAGGATTGGTCATAAAACTGGGGGAGAATTTCTGCAACCTTGCTGTAAACGGAAACGAGCTTTGCGCCCAGGCAGGAGGGCTGCTTTCGCAGGCAGCGAGACTGGCCGCCGACCACGGTCTGTCTGGTCTCGAGTTTGCAGAAGGCATTCCGGGGTCCGTGGGAGGAGCCGTGTTTATGAATGCAGGAGCCTATGGAGGAGAAATGAAAGACGTTGTGCACAAAGTCGAGGCCATCGACGAGCAAGGCAACCTGCGGACTTTATGCGGGCAGGAATTGGGTTTTGGCTACAGAACGAGCGTATTTCAGACAAACGGGCTTGTCATCCTCACTGTATACATGACTTTGAAGTCTGGAAATACGCAGGACATAAGAGACAAAATGGCAGAGTTTGCCCGGCGCAGACAAAGCAAACAACCCCTTGAATTTCCTAGTGCCGGAAGCGTTTTTAAGCGGCCGGAAGGGCATTTCGTCGGCCCGCTCATCGAAGAGCTGGGATTAAAAGGCTTGCGCATCGGCGACGCGGAAATCTCCACCAAACATGCCGGCTTCATAATTAACAGAGGTAATGCTACGGCGTCTGACGTGCTGGAATTGATCAGTATAGTTCGGTCTAAAGTGCGAGAGAGCAGGGGAATAGACCTGCAGCCGGAGATAAGGATCGTGGGCGAGGAGTGATCGTTTACAGACTTCGGCAGGCAGGACACCCTGGGTCCCGAGTAATACGAAGGACTTCGCAAGAAGAACCAAGACCATCGAACATCAGCACCTTGCCCACGAGGAGGTCGCCCGTACCCAGGAAGTACTTCAGCACTTGAAGGGCTTGAAGGGAACCCACCACCCCTGCGACCGGCCCTAGAACCGGTACGCTTTTGGTTTCAGATGCTGGCAAGAATTCTCCCATAAAACAACGCCAGCAGGGGCCGGTACCTGGGATTACGGTCATCACCTGCCCGTAAAAGGTGCTGACTGCTCCGTGGAAAAAAGGCTTACCTGTCGCCAAGCACACGCGGTTTATGAGGTCCCGGGTTTCCATATTATCGGTGGCATCTACCAACACGTCGTATTCCGCGGCCAATGTCAAGGCCTTTTCCTCCGAGAACCGCTCCTCGTATATACTGATTTCGACTAAAGGGTTCAGCAGCCTTAGCCTCTCGTAAGCGGCCTTGGCTTTGGATCTTCCCACATCAGAAGTGGAATAGAGTATCTGCCGGTTGAGGTTGGAAAGGCTCACCGTATCCCTTTCGACTATGCCCAGCCGCCCAATACCGGCGGCGGCCAGGTAAAGACAGACCGGGGAACCCAAGCCTCCGGCTCCTATCACGAGGACCCGAGCCTGCGCGAGCTTTGCTTGTCCTTCATCGCCTATTTCTTCCATAGCGAGCTGGCGTAGATAACGTTCCCGTCCTTGTTCGTCCACACGCAAACCTCCTGCTATTGGTATTCAGCCGTGAATACGCTTGCCGGACTTGGCGTTGCCAGGACGGCCCGGCAACGACAACGGCAATAGCCGGCAGAAAAGCAATGTCCAGCCGCTTCCACAAACCGCCAGCTAATGGCGGTCAGGCAAAGACAGTGGGCCAAGAAAAGTATACCATTTATGGGGGAACGCCAAAAGAACAGAGACATCGAGATACCTGAGCCGTTTCGTCAAGAAGCGGCAGGCTTAGGCAACTAATATCACACGATATTCGAAAAAACGGATGCATAGCCAGCCGATCTGTTAAAATGTAGGCAAAGCAATAGGGTCAGGGCTGCAAAATGGGAATTGGGCGAGCAATCAAATGGTTCAACCGGGATTTCGCTTTCTGGTTCTTTGAACATTACCTGGTGATATTGAGCTTAATGCTTGGCTTGTTAATCTCAGCTGTGCTCATTACAAACAACGATTATATGGGGCGCTTTTCCGAAACAGTTGCTGCTGACTATTTTCGCAGCGCATTTCAGGGCAGGGTAGGCAGCGGCCATTTTGGAGGAATGGGAAATAACCTCGATTTTTCCGTACTTCGACCCGGGGACATCCTTTTGGGAGGAAAGCCGGGGGGCTCGTACGGTCATTTCACGCACGCCGGGATGTACCTCGGCGGGGGAGAAGTGCTTGAGGGGTACGTAGACTGTGGAATCACACGGCAGGATATCGAGCACTATCACCGGTACGATTGGATCTGCGTGCTGCGCGTAAAGGCACCGGAAGAGGTTAGGGTCCAAGCAGTTAGGTATGCCTGCCGGCAGGAAGGGAAGGTATTCTACCCCGGAGCCTTTAAACCGGGCGAACGTTACTGGAATTGTACCAAGTTCATATGGGCGGCTTACTATCGTCAGGGTGTTGATCTCGATTCCCGAAACGACATGTGGGTAACTCCGGATGCCATATACAACAGCCCCTACGTGTTCGTGGTGGCGAAAGAAGGTCCCATGCCGTGAAAAACGCCGTGGTGTGGGGATTACGTCTTCTAATAATCCATATTTTTTTCATCTTCATCATTTGGTTAACTACTTATTTCCCCGGTCTGGACCTGCTGGTGTCTTTGTTCTATATTTGGGTCATCTGGCAGGCTGGGGGCAGGATAAGTTCCGAGGCCGGGAAAGAAAAAATAAGCAGCTTGTTAGCCGGAGCCGTCGCTCAGTTTCCTGGCTTCTTTCTTACCTGGGCCAACATCAAGTACTACTGGGGGACGGGGGTTGTATCGGGAGATTTCACCTTCGCTTTTCAATTGTGGCATACTCCGGCGTTGCCGTGGCTGTCGTTGTTTTCTTTGCCAGTTTTTGACGGTTTCAAGTCCTACTTTATTGCTCTATTTTTCCTTTCCCCTTTGTATGTTGCCATTTTGGTTGCCGGAAGTCACAAGCCCCAGCGGCCCGAAGCGCCGGCTTTTAGTGACGACCTAAACTTGTCGCAGGGCTGAAGCGACAAAGAGACAGGAGATGATGGCGAAGTGAAAATTCTCTTGGTGGCACTCAATGCCAAATTTGTCCATACCAATCTTGCCATCCGTTACTTGAGATCATATTGTCAGACAGAGTTTCCCGAAATACTGCTGAGAGAATTCACGATAAACGAGCACCTTCCTGAGATACTGGCGGAAATCTACCAGGAACAGCCGGATATAATCGGATTTTCCTGTTACATCTGGAATATACGTGAGGTCATGAGCCTGGCCGCCAATCTCAAGCAAATTCTTCCTGACTGCCTCATCGTCCTGGGAGGACCTGAAGTTTCTTTCGATTCTGTTGACTTAATAAGAGATCATCCGTACATTGACGGGATCGTCCGGCAAGAAGGGGAAGAAGCTTTTTTGGAGTTACTCCGCGCTTTGAGGGATGGCCATCTGGGTACCATCGAGGGAGTGACCTGGCAAAACAAGCGGGGGATAATCCATTCGGATGAGAGGCTCCCTATCGACAATCTCGACACCATTCCGTTTCCCTATGGAACCGATGAAGAAATCCTGGAGGGTAGAGTCCTCTATTACGAAACTTCGCGGGGATGCCCGTTTAACTGTTCCTACTGTATATCATCTACCACCCGCGGAGTTCGCTGGTTTTCCCTGGAACGGGTGAAAAGAGACCTGTTGAGACTCTTAGCAATGAGGCCGAAGGAAATAAAGTTTGTTGACCGCACTTTTAACGCCAATCCCCGGCGCATGCTCGAGATAATGGAGTTTTTAATAAAAGAAAACCAGGTAACACCTTGCCACTTTGAAATCGTAGCTGACCGCTTGAACGAGGAAATCATGGAGTTTTTACGGACTGTGCCCTCGGGGCTCTTTAAGTTCGAGATAGGAGTACAAACGTGTAACCCCGAGGTCCTTAAGAAGGTAAACCGGTCCATGAACTGGGTTGCTTTGGAACACAATGTGAAGAAAATACTCGAGCAGGGCCGGATTCATGTTCATCTGGATCTCATCGCCGGACTTCCCGGAGAAACCTATGCTTCTTTTGCCGATGCCTTCAACCGGGTTTACAATTTGGCTCCTCATTATTTCCAGCTCGGGTTCTTGAAAATGCTGAAAGGCCCGGCCCTACGGCGAGAAAGCACAAAATACGGCTATAAGTTCAGTTTGGAACCACCCTACGAAGTATTGGCAAATGCTGACTTGAGTTACCGAGAGATAATCAGGCTAAAACGAATAGAGGATCTGGTAGAAAAGTATTACAACAGTGGGGATTTCACCAACACTTTGGGTTACATTACGAGACGCGGATGGCAAGACGATGCATTCAAGTTTTACGAAGAGCTGGCCAGCTACTGGGAAAGCAGGGGCTGGCACCGGGTACAGCACAGCAAGAATAGCCTGTATTCGATGCTGCTGGAGTTTATTCAGGACCGAAAGCCTGACCTAACAACGTCGGTGGGGGAGTTGCTAAAATTCGATTATCTCCTCAACTATCATGCCCAGAAATTGCCTGAAGGGCTGATGCGCGTGGAACCCCCGGGGCTGAAAGAAGCATTCAACGATTTTCTTAGGCGGGAAGACAACAGGCGCTTGTATTTTCCGGAATTGAAAGACACTTCTCTGGCTAAGCTGAAGCGCCGGTTGCACCTGGAGGTCTTTCAGGAGGACGTATTCTTTTTGAGCGGGCGAAGGAATTATCCTCTTTCTGGACCGTACTTTCCGGTCTTGTTCAAAAAGAACGGTCCAGCGTTTGACCTGGGACATTCAAGCGTCATGCCTTGTCTGGAAACAATTGAGAAGGGAGGGGTGAGAACATGAGGCCTGTATACGTTATAGGTCACAAGAATCCTGATACAGACGCTGTGGCATCAGCAATGGCTTACGCAGCCCTGAAATCCAGCCTGAATTCCGGTTCCTACGCGGCTGCGGCAGCCGGAGACCTCAATGACGAAACCTCGTTCGTCTTGGAGTTCTTGGGGTTGGACCTACCAGAAATAGTTACCGACGTGGGAACCAAGGTAGAAGACCTGCTCGACGAAGAACCTCTCCTTTTCGCATCACCGGAGATGACCCTCAAAGAAGCAGGGCAGTTTATGAGGAGCCACAACATCAAAACGCTTCCCGTCGTGGACGGAAATTGCAAACTGTTGGGGCTTCTCACCGTAGGTGACCTGGCCGAGATTTACTTGGAGCGTCTGGGAACGAATGAAAAAGATGCCCAAAGGGTGATGACGGCTCTGGCTTCAATCCTTTCGACCCGTGTGGGGGAAATAATGAGAACCCAAAACCTGGTGCTGTTCGAAAAAACGGAGACGGTTGAGGAAGCCAAGAAGCAGATGCTGGCCACCCGGTTCAGGAATTATCCTGTGGTCGACGAGGACAATCGACTCCTGGGGATGATTTCGCGTCACCATCTCCTTCAGATGAAGCGCAAGAAGGTGATATTGGTGGACCACAACGAAAAGAAACAAGCCGTAGAAGGAATTGAAGAAGCGGAAATAATAGAGATAATCGACCACCACCGTGTAGGAGATCTGCAAACTGTGTCCCCTATATTTTTCAGAAACGAGCCGGTGGGGGCAACGTCTACCCTCATTACCGAAATATACCAGCAGCATGAGGCGGCAATCGAGCCGTCGGTCGCCGGCCTTTTGTTGGCGGGCATTCTCTCAGATACCATGGTATTCCGATCTCCCACCACCACGGCTCGAGATAGGCATGCAGCTCAATATCTAGGAAGCATTGCCGGCCTGGAACCGGAAGCATGGGGAAAAGAGATTCTGCGCCGCACCGTGCGCTGGGAAGAACAGCCCGTTTATGATATCGTGGTCCGGGATTTGAAAGAGTACCAGCACGGCGAAGAAGTCTTCGCCATTTCGCAGGTGGAAACTATCGATCTCGACGCTCTGCGCGCGAAAGCGAGGGACATAGCCGCTACTATGGAAGAAATATGCGAAAAACGTGGGTACAGACTCCTGCTGTTAATGGTTACGGATGTTTTTGCCGAAGGCACGGAACTTTTCGCGGCAGGCCCCGGGAAGGGCTTGGCGGCGACTGCTTTTGGGCTGCCGCTGGAAAAGGGAAGTGTTTTTCTCAAAGGGATCATGTCCAGAAAGAAACAGGTGGTTCCGGTTATTTATAAGGTCCTTACCGAACAGTCTTTGATCTAGGTGAGCCTGTCCGTTTGGGTGTAGACAAATATACAACGTCAGTTATAAAATATGGTTTAGGATATGGGCGGGGCCGTAGCTCAGCAGGGAGAGCGTCTGGTTCGCATTCAGAAGGTCGAGGGTTCGAGTCCCTTCGGCTCCACCAATCTCGCAAAGAAGAGCCCGAATCACCGGGCTTTTTTTATGGGTTGATATCCTCTTTGTATGATTAATGAAAACCGGCTATTACGGGGTTTTGTCGAGTCGAGCTCTGGCAGAGCCTTAGTGAAAGTCGCGGCTTTGGTCGCAAGTTGTAAAAAGGGCTTCTTGAAGTTTTAGTTTGATGATAAAATTTTACGGGGAGAATTAGCATCGGGAGGGTACCGTTTGAAAAAATTTAGGATCGCCCGGGAAGGTATCCCTTACGTAGTAATATTCTTAATTCTAACCGCAGCCGTCTATCTCGTCAGACCAGGCTTATCTGGATTACCACTGGTGCTTGCGGTGTTTTGTGCATTCTTTTTTCGCAATCCCGAACGGCAAGTGCCACGGCAGCCCGGACTCGTAGTTTCTCCTGCGGATGGAGTTATCTTGGACATCAGCGAGCAGTACGAGCCGGAGTATATAAAAGACCGGGCCTTGCGGATAAGTATATTCTTAAGTCTTTTTAATGTACACATCAACCGCATTCCCATCGATGGGGAAGTCGAATTCATATCCAGGGTCGGCGGCAAGTTCGTGCCTGCATTTCGTCGGGATGCTTCCTCGGTTAACTCTCGCAATCTCGTGGGTATGCAGACCGAATGGGGCAAACTCTTGGTGGTCCAGATTACGGGTTACATAGCGAGGAGGATTGTGTGCCATGCCCGGGTCGGTGATAAGTACCGCACGGGCGATGTTTTTGGTTTGATCAAGTTCGGTTCATGTACTGAACTTTATCTGCCTTTGAACACTCAACTTTACGTAACGGTAGGGGAGAAGGTCAGAGGCGGAGAAACCATTATTGGGAGGCTTGGCGATGGGGTATCTACCTAACCTTCTGACCCTTATGAATCTTTGCCTAGGGACCCTGGCCTTGATCAGCTTGTTTGCGGGTGACTACAGAAGATCGGCGGTTTACATCCTCGTGGCTGTGCTCTTAGACGGCATGGACGGCAGGCTGGCGCGGAGACTCAACATGACCTCAGAGCTGGGGAAACAGATGGATTCCCTGTCGGATTTGGTGTCGTTCGGGGTAGCCCCTGCGATACTTATTTTTGTCGGCATTCTGGAACCTGCGTACGGTTTCGGCGTCTTTCCCATTGCCGTGACTATTCTCTTTGTTATGTGCGGAGCCTACCGCCTAGCCCGTTTTAACGTCCTCAATATAAGCGATTATTTCGTGGGAGTTCCCATTACCGCTGCCGGGGGGCTGTTAGGAGCCCTCAGTTTTCTTGGTTCTCTGGTACCGGCTTTGGCGTTCTTGTTAATCGTACCTCTTTTATCGTTTCTCATGGTGAGCACCGTCAGAGTCCCCAAATGGTAGCACTGCTGATCGGTTGCCGCTATAGTCGGAAAGGATCATCTGATCTCCAGGATAGGTTCTTGGTAAGGCGGTATATCCTGGCTTTGTTTTCAAATTGGTGAGCGGCGATCAGTTTTCCTTCCAAGTAATAATACGTTCTAGCCGGTATCAGTTTGTAACCCTTGGTGTGGATTATCTCGACTGCCGGCCCATCAACCCGGTGGTACTGACCAGAGGAAAGCCAGTAGCGAGCAAGGCAACTACCGGACGCATTGTACATCTGTCTAGCCGGGCCTTCTTCCCTGTGCAGCTTGCCGTACAAGTACCATTCCTCTAACCTTAGCCTCCCATTGGTAAAATATTCTTCCACCGCTGGTCCGTCAGCCCTGTGAAGCCGGTCATGGAAATACCATTTGCGGGAGCGTACAGCGCCGGACTCGTAAAAGGTCTCCTGGGCCGGCCCGTTTTCCCGGTGTCGTTGGTCATGATACCACCATTCTCGCGCGATAAGCGTCATTTGTCCCTGTTTAATTAAAAAAACTAGAACCGCAGGTTCTTCATCCCGGTGAAGGGAGCCTTGGCAGTACCAACGCTCTTCACGGCGGATTTGACCATCTGTTAACTCAAGAGAAATGTAAGCCGGCCCGTCGTTTCTGTGTCTGGATCCGGAAACGTACCATTCCTTCCTGGATTCTGACCCGTCAGGACTGCTTATAATTCGAGCAGGTCCATCCTCGCGGTGCAAAAGCCCGTTTAGGTACCATTTTTCCTCTACTATGACCCCTTGCTCGGTGAACTTGAGAAAGGCAGGGCCGCCATCCCGGTGGTACTCATGGCCCTGCTTCCATGCAGCGACCTTTACCGTACCGCTGTTGTAACGTTCGATGACCGAGGCGTCTGTTATATCAGGAACCGGGTAAAAGCACACGGGTCGTCCTCCTTCCTACACACCGGTACTAATCCCGGTAGTGTATAACCTTGACCCCGCACAGTCCATCGACTGCTCGAATATCGGAGGGGGCACCGAGGTGGAGCCACAATACATTATTGCCGCTTACCTTATGAATTCTTAGTATCTTCTCCCGAAAGCTCGCTGTATTAACATCGTCAATACAGCTATCGGTGCAAACTACAACCAGTTGCCCGTTTTCAAGTTTTTGTAAGACGTAATCAAGTACGGGGTTGATGATGGTGCCTCCTCCTCCCCGCAGTTCGCGGAGTCGGTTCACGTCTTCAGGGGATCTGACAGTAATTTCTTCGTAAACAAAAACATCCCAGGGAACCAGCCTTATCTCCCCGGTACCGGCTAACCAGCGAAAATAGGACAGGGCGGTGCCGGTGATAAGCTCCAATTGTTCGCGCATGGATCCGCTGGTATCGGCCAGCAGCCACATGACCGCAGGATGTCCTTCATTGACCACACCTGGGTAATCCTCTAGTTTGCGCGAAGGTTTGCTCCATGATGATATAACGCGGGTAGTATTCAAGGTATTTGCCAGTTCGCGGCGAACCAGAACGTCCCAGGGAATAGTTACTGTGACCGCCCGTTCAAGAGCAAGGAGGTGCCCGCCAGGCTGAGTCCCTGCTTTTCTGTTCTGTCTGGCTTCAACAATCGCCAGTTTAAGAGCACGGGTCCAGGTTTCTTGCGGGTCGTCGTTCCCGTACTCAACGCCTCGGCGAACCAGTAGGGTTGTGTTTGGCACCTGTTCTCCATGAACCCCTTGCACTGAGTCTTGGTCGGCCAGGGATTCGCAGCGGTCTTGTGCATCATCGGTTACATACTCGCTGTCCTCGTTGGGGTGAGAAAGCAAAAATCCTTCGTTGGCTTCGACTATAGCGCAAAACAGGTCCTTCCAGCTGAATTTGCTGTAGTGTCGAGTATCCAAGTCGTTTTTTAGCCGCGGCGGAAACGTGGCACCCGACCTGTTCACGAACTGCTCAAGATCATCGGAACTCCGTATAGTAAGGCTTTTAACCAACTCGGCTGTCGGCAAAACATCAGAACAAAAGTTGTTCACTATGTAATCCATGCAGGCATTCGACCAGTGGCGGGCAGTTACCAGGTCTATTCTGTGACGGGACAGAAATTCTTGAGATACCAGTCCCCGGAATTCCCAAGGATGCTTCAGCAATAAGTGGGCCACTTCATGGAGCAGGGCAAAACGGAGTTCATCCGCCCAGTCGCGGCGTAAGTCCCGAGCAAGATCCACGATGGCGTTCCAAAAGCAAGGGTTCACGTAGATACGGCCGTCATCGGCGGCGAATACAGTGGTATCAGGCTCGGGAGGTATAAGCGATATCGGTGCCTGGTACAGAGCCCAACGCAAGAAGCCGTCTGCAGTAGTGGCGATAAGCCAGGAAATGTTCTCCGCTAGTTTTGCCGACAGCTCTGAAAGGTTTCTTTCCTTCAACACCTGGAAGTTTTCTTTGATTAGCTCTGTTATTCTTGGTTTATTCATTCCATCGCACCCACCTGCCGTTGAACCGACAAACCGAGGCCATTACTCGTGCTCCTCAGATGAAATAAACTCTTTCAGATGAGAAGCCATCAGGACTCCGGCGACCCGGGTGATGGTTTTGGTCTCATCTGATGCCCGTGGATCCGCAGCAAAAGGATTTACGTCCCTGGTTTCAGGGTCATCGCGCCTGTTTATCACCTGTTCGAAATCAGCAACCGTCCAATCCCGGTACAGGTCCACCAGATAGGAGCAGGCAGCGGGATCGACTCCCTCCATGATGTGCTTTAGGAACTGCAGTCTGCCGCAGCTGGCACGAACGTGAGAAAGATTTCCGTTAACAAACATACCAGCGCCCGCAAGGATGCCGGGGGCGTGCTCCTTGGCCGCGGCGATTGCCGCTTTAATCGAAGGACCCAGGTTTTCTAAAATCTCTCTCGCCACTGGCGAGGCCAGAGTTTCTTCTACCTCGCTGGCCGACCTGGGGATGTTATACCCTAGCAAGGCCAAAACCGCCCAGACCGCGCAGGGGGACATGCTCCTCAGCTCCCTTTCCCTCAAACCTTTACGCAGAGCGTCCATCAAGCCCATGTTGTTTCTGTACCATTCAGCGAAAATGCTGCCCTCTTTGGGGCCGATAATGGCATTGGCCGACTCTTCGACCATGAGGTGAAGCTCCGTTTCGTCGATAAACCCCTGCTTAAACAGAGCCGTATACCCGCAGACCTTCTGCAAAAGAAGGTCACAGGAACGAGGGGTTACCATAGGGGCCATAACATCAGGATTATTGGTTTCTGGAACTGAAGCGAGATACGACAGATAACCGGCGACGCCGGTATCAAGGGAATCCCCATACTGCCTTTGGGCGTAGACCAGCCACTCCTGGGGAAGAGGTGGGTCAAAATCTATGATCTCGATCCTCGACCGCAGGGGTTCCGGCAGCCCCGTAGCCAGATAGCTTTGCTCAGGCCGATTGCCGGCAAGTATGATCATCACCGCCGGGTTCAGGTAGGCATATCCTACTTTATGTTCACCTACTATCTTAAGCATGACCGACATCAGGTCAGGGCGCCTGATATTGGTGACTTCATCGATAAAAAGTATGCCGGGATACTCCTGGAGATAAGGCACCCAAGCGGTTGGCAGAAATGCGGTAATTTTCTTTTCAATAACTCCGTCATTATAAAGCAAAGCCAAGGATTCGACCGGTTTACCGCTGAAGTCCATA
Source organism: uncultured Syntrophothermus sp. (assembly GCA_964405385.1). Taxonomy (GTDB): domain Bacteria; phylum Bacillota; class Syntrophomonadia; order Syntrophomonadales; family Syntrophothermaceae; genus Syntrophothermus. The sequence goes on along the minus strand of CAYONS010000050.1, from coordinate 2,643 downwards.
GGCTCGTGGGTCAACATGTTTAAATCCACGATAAAGAAAGGCCCCCCGGAGTTGACCGCCTCCTGCAAAACCCGGTCGCGACGAGCCTCATCCAGCCGTTCAAATTCGTTAAAGTCTATCAAGACGCGACCCATGCGTGCCGCAATATTACCGGCTGCTTCCTTCACGCAAACCGTTTTTCCAATGCCAGGGGCACCGAGAAAACATACGGGAACCGGCTTCGCGCCACCCACCCAGGCGGCAAAATAGGAGTACTCAATATACTTGCGGGCTTCCTTGAACCTCACCACACCACGTCCTTTTGCTTTTTCACCCTCTAATAGAATTGTACTACTTAATCGGTATCAGACAACGATGCAAATAACCCGGTTTGGGAAGCCTTATATACTATTCGATTCTAAATGAGCACTTCGCTCGGTCGTGGTAAAATATTCGAAGGTGATGCGAAGTGAGCGGGATCATAAAAACCAGCCTTGCTATAATTATTGTTTTTCTCTTGTTCTTTGCGCTGGGGGCAGCCGTACCTCTCGCCTTGGCTCAATTCTACGACGTAAGTATCGACGATTGGTCGTATAGAGAGCGAGCCCAAACCGTTATTTACACGGCAGACGGGAAGGAACTGGCTCGCTTTGGGTATAAGAGGCTGCACCAAGACGATTTTCCGCCTCTGTTAAAGCGGGCTGTAGTCGAGATCGAAGACCGGCGTTTCTATGAGCACGGCAGCATAGATCCCCGTGGCATATTGAGAGCGCTGTGGGTAGATCTGCGGTCCGGTGAGAAAGCACAAGGCGGAAGCACCATCACCCAGCAGCTAGCACGCACCCTTTTCCTGACAAACAAGAAGACTCTCATGCGCAAGTCCCAAGAAATCATAATCGCGACTGCTCTGGAAAGAAAATACTCCAAGGACGCTATACTCAACATGTACCTCAATGAAATATATATGGGACGCGGAGTGTGCGGGATGGGCGCTGCGGCTCAGGAGTACTTCGGTAAAGACGTACACGATCTCTCACTGGCTGAGATCTCTTGCCTGGTGGCAATGATTAGTGCTCCCGAATACTACTCTCCGGACCACGACACCCGGGCCCTCAAGGTCCGGCAGGCAACAGTCCTCAAAGTCCTTGCCGAACGGGGAATAATCACAAAGGAAGACGCAGACAGGGCTCTTTCCCAAGAATTAGACATAAAGCCCTACAAAAGGAAAGAACTGTTGCATCCTTATTTTACCGTCTATGTTCTGTCGCGCTTGAAGCAGGAGTACGGAGAGGACGAAGTCTACCGGAGCGGGTTAAAAGTCTATACCACCCTCGACTCACGGATGCAAGAAGCGGCTGAAAAGACGGTGGGTCGTCACATGAACAAACTGGAAGCGGAAGGGATAACCGCCCGCGACGTGGCTCTGGTCTCGGTAGAGCCGGGAAGCGGAGCGGTTAAAGCCATGGTGGGCGGAGCTGACTTCGCTCGAAATCAGATCAATATGGCAGTAACTCCGAGACAGCCGGGCTCGGCTATAAAGCCCTTGATCTACGCCGCTGCAATGGACAGCGGTCTCATAAAAAGCGATACAGTCCTGAACAACCGCCCTCGTGATTTCAACGGCTACCGGCCGCGCAATTCCACGGGGAACCCGGCCAAGGCCACAGTCCGGCAGGCTTTGGTCAATTCCTACAACGTGGCCTCTGTAGAAGTATTGAATATCCTAGGGTTGGACAGGGCTTTCAAGTATTTAGAACGGTTCGGAATTACTACGCTTACTCCTGGCGACCGGCACCTGGCTCTGGCCCTGGGAGGCATGGAAAAAGGGATATCGCCTACGGCAATGGCCGGGGCTTATGCGGTTTTCGCTGCTGACGGGCAATGGGCCCAGCCTTATGCCATCGAAAGAATAGAAGACGCAAGCGGCAGCGTGCTTTACGACCAACCGACAAAAACCAGACGAGTTATCAAAGAAAATTCGGCCCGGGAGATAGCTTCCATACTCCATGATGTTGTGACTTACGGAACCGGCAAGTCGGCCCGGCCCAGGGTATGGGCTGCGGGGAAAACGGGAACGACCAGCCAAAGCCGAGATCTGTGGTTTGTCGGGTTTACCAGAGATCTTTCCACTGCTGTGTGGTTGGGCAACAGCGACAACAAGGCTATTCAAGGAGTGGCCACATATGGAGGGACCCGATCGGGCCCTATTTGGCGGGATTACGTGAATGCCCTAGCCGATGCAGGGTTGATCGCCGGCGGCTCAGGAAAAGAGACCGAATACGATGAACCTGAAACAGGAGCTGAAACAATGCCGCAGGATCAGGCTGGCTCTGTCCCCGGACTCCCGGAAAGCCAATCTGTACAGGAAGGATATCCGGCAGAACAGCAACCGAGCCCCGCGGAGATCAGGCCGGAGGAACCTTCGGCCACCCCCGGGCAAGAGCAACTACCTCCTCTTCCTGAAGAGCAGCCGACCAACCCGGTCCCGGCTGGGGACACTGGCTTGGTGCTAAGTTTCCCTGCTCAAAGTGAAGACGGGAAACTAGAGCCCAGGAGGTATGAAGCAGCTAAAAACAGATTAATAAATGTGCGCCAGTATGCTAGAGAAAATGGAGAAACAGCGAAAAAACAAAAAGAGAATGATTGAACTTAACGACGGCCTTA
>CAYONS010000049.1:0-14387 GCA_964405385.1 uncultured Syntrophothermus sp. | reverse complement strand
CATCCTCGTTCGGGGAGTGAACGGTTACGCCGCTCATTCCTATATGAGAGAGGGGATGAGAATCGATCCGCTGAATAGGCTGCTGAGCGATGCGGGGATTCCGAGTGCCCTCATAACAGTTTCCCGGTGGGCGGTGTTGAAAACCCCGTCATGCTTAGGTGTGCTGGCGTACCGGGCGTATAGTCAGTTGGCAGGCAAGACCCCGATATGCCGGGCAGAAGAACTGAATGCTGCGGTGGCGCCGGGAATGAGCAAGTTTAAAGACACGGTTTTTTGTTATTGGAACGGGGAATCTGACCAAGAGTTCGCAAGGAGACTGAAGTCGTTGAAATTAAGAGAAGTAAAAAAAATATACATCGCTTTCAACTACAAACGCATTGACCTAATCGGCGCCGGGCAATACGCACGACTCCTGGAAAAGCGAACGGGGAAGCCTGTCGTGGTGGCCAACGAACCTGTAAATGTCTTTGATGCCGCCCTCCGAATCGGAGGTAAAGGGGAGCGAAAGGCCTATGCCGTTAACGGAACCCGGGCGGTTGATTGACAACCGGGGTTGCGGTTGTTAAACTGAAAGCGACAAAGCGATATATGGCGATGACAAAGAGGAGTAAGGAAGATACTTCTGGGCAGAGAGCCGGTGGCGGTGGAAATCCGGTCAGAAGGCTTCCTGAAGGGCGCTTTGGAGCCGCAGGAGGAAAGCCGTTGGCGAGTAAAGCCTGCATTATTACGAGAGGGCCTATAAGGCCAATCAGGGTGGAACCGCGGGTAAAGCCCGTCCCTGTCCCAGGGACGGGCTTTAAATATTAACCAGACTTTTAAACTTTTAAAAAACCTTTACAGATGGGAGGATTGAAGGTGACTTTTCAAGAGATAATCTTAGCTCTAGAAACCTTCTGGGGCAGGCAAGGCTGTATTATCCAGCAGCCGTACGACGTGGAGAAAGGAGCGGGTACTATGAACCCGGCGACCTTTCTGCGGGCGTTGGGCCCGGAGCCCTGGAACGTGGCGTATGTTGAGCCTTCGCGCAGGCCGACTGACGGCCGTTACGGCGAGAACCCCAATCGGCTCCAACACTATTACCAGTACCAGGTTATATTAAAGCCGTCTCCGGACAACGTCATCGACCTGTATCTGGACAGCCTGCGCATGCTGGGGATTGATCCGCGCAAACACGATATCCGGTTGGTGGAAGACAATTGGGAATCGCCGACCCTCGGGGCATGGGGGCTGGGCTGGGAGATATGGCTGGACGGCATGGAGATCACCCAGTTTACCTATTTCCAGCAGTGCGGGGGTATCGACTGCAATCCGGTATGCGCGGAGATTACCTATGGCATCGAAAGGATAGCCATGTATATACAGAATAAGGAAAGTGTTTTTGACATCGAGTGGGTCAAAGGTATAACCTACGGTGACGTGCATCACCAGAGCGAGGTCGACTACTCCTACTACAATTTTCAAGTAGCTGATATCGACACCCTGGTTACCATGTTTGACCTGTGCGAAAAAGAGGCGAAAAGGGTGTTGGACAGAGAGCTGGTCCAGCCTGCCTACGACTACGTTCTCAAGTGTTCCCACCTTTTCAACCTGCTGGATGCTAGGGGGGCCATAAGTGTTACCGAGCGCACCAGCTACATCGCTCGTGTACGGAACATGGCCCGCAGTGTTGCTCTGGCTTATCTGCGGCAGAGGGAAAAGATGGGCTACCCTCTCCTTAAAGATCCGGAGCTGAGAAAGAAGGTATTAAAGGAGGTTTAGGAATGGCGAGAGACCTGGTTTTTGAAATCGGCACCGAAGAAATACCGGCAGCCTACATGCCGGATGCCATCCGGGATATGGAGGCTTTGGCGAGAGAGAAGCTGGGGCAAGCCAAGCTTGATTTCGGTAAACTGGTGACTACAGGCACTCCCCGGCGGCTTGTGTTATACGTCTATGGTCTTGCGGAGTGCCAGCCCGATTGGGTCAAAGAAGTGAGAGGCCCCAAGCGGGATCAGGCTTTCGACGCGGAGGGAAGGCCTACTCCGGCCGCCTTAGGCTTTGCCAGGGCACAAGGAGTCGAAGTGGAGCAACTGGAGGTCCGGGAAGTATCGGGAATCGGTTATGTCTTTGCTGTCAAGAGGGAATCGGGGAAAAGAACAACCGAAGTCCTGCCCGCAGTTCTCAGAGAAATCGTAGAGGGCTTGAGTTTTCCCAAGTCAATGCGCTGGGCTTATACTGAATTCAGGTTCGCCCGTCCCATCCGCTGGATGCTGGCCCTGTTCGGGAACGAAATCATACCTGTCAAGATAGAAAACGTGGAGGCAGGAAACGTTACCTATGGGCACAGGTTCTTATCCGAGGGGCCTATAACCGTCCCCGAGGCGGCTGAATACTTCCGCTTGATGGAAGAAGGGTTCGTGGTGGTGGATCACCAGCGCAGGCGGGACATCATATGGGAGCAGGTAGTTGCTACAGCTCAGAAAGCCGGGGGATCCCCTTATGAGGACCAGGAATTACTTGACGAGGTCAATTTCCTGGTGGAATACCCCACGGCTTTTTACGGCAACTTTTCGCCAGAGTACCTGACGCTTCCCCCGGAAGTGTTGACTACGACCATGATAGAGCACCAGCGGTATTTCCCGGTATTCGGTGATGGCGGCAACCTCCTTCCCGGATTTGTCGGGGTCAGAAACGGTGATGACTATAATCTTGAAGAAGTGAAAGAGGGTAACGAGAGGGTCTTAAGGGCCAGGCTGGAAGATGCGCTCTTCTTCTATCGGGAAGACACCAAAGAGCCCCTGGAAAACAAAGTTGAACTTTTGAAGAACGTGGTTTATCAGGCCCGGCTGGGAACCGTCTGGTCCAAGGTGGAAAGGCTTCAGGACATCGCTGCGTTCGTCGGAAGAGAGGCCGGTATAGGTGAAGAAGCGACCATCCGCAGGGCCGCGTACCTGTGCAAGGCCGACCTCGAGACCAGCATGGTGTACGAGTTTCCCGAGCTGCAGGGGATTATGGGAAGGTATTACGCACTGGCCGGCGGAGAAAACCCGGAGGTGGCGGAGGCCATACTTGAGCACTACCTGCCTCGTTTCGCCGGTGACCGTTTGCCTCAGACTCCCGCTGGGATAGCGGTGAGCTTGGCGGAGAAGCTGGACAACTTGATAGGCTGTTTTTCCATCAACATCAGGCCCAGCGGGTCCCAAGACCCGTACGCCTTGCGCAGGCAGGCCTTGGGTTTGGTAAACATAATTCTTTCGAGGGAATTGAGGATAGATCTGGAAAAAGTCTTGAGATTCGTATACCGGCACTTCGAGGCGATAGGCCCGGACTTGGGGTGCGATGAAGCGGTGAAGGAAGTCCTGGATTTTATCCTGCAAAGGTTGCGAGGCATGTTGCTGGACAACGGCATCTCCTACGACGTAGTGGATGCGGTACTCGCAGTTCCCCGGGGAGACCTCCTCGAGGTCAAGGAGCGGGCGGAGGCTCTGTACCAGTTCAAGCAAAGTCCACTCTTTGAAGACGCGATGGTGGTTTTCAACCGTTGCTACAACCTTGCCAAGAAATGGGAGATGACGGAAGTGGACGAAACCCTTCTCAAGACCGATGCGGAAAAGCGGGTTTACGAATGGCTTACGCGGACGGAGCCGGATCTGAGGGAACTGAAGGACAGGAGGGAGTATTCGGAGTATCTGGCGACTCTGTCTCAAGCAAGGCCGCTGGTAGACGAATTGTTTGATGCGGTGATGATAATGGTTGAGGACCAGGATTTGAGGAGCAACCGGCTTAGTTTTCTGCGGCGCATCAGTTCCCTGTATTTGGATTTGGGCGATTTCAGCCGGCTGGTAGTGTGAGATTTTTTCTCTTTGACGAGGGGAAAAGAGATTCATTATAATAATCATTGGTGTATATGATTTCCTGCTCTGCTCTAAAAAAGTATAGCATAATTGGTGGGTGAGGTATGATAGAGCTCACTGAAAGGCAAGGGAAAATCCTGGACGTCGTGCGCAAACACCAGCCGATAACAGGCGAGAAAATTGCCGAGATACTCGATGTCACCCGGGCCGCGCTCCGACCGGATCTGGCTGTTTTGACCATGTCCGGGTATTTGGAGGCTAAGCCGCGGGTGGGCTACACCATAAAGTCGGAAGGGGCGCAAGGAGCGATAAAGAAGATCCTCTGCCAGTACCGGGTCAAGGATGTCAAGTCAATGCCGGTGGTGGTTAAAGACACCTCCAGCATCTACGACGCGATTGTAACCCTCTTTACCGAGGACGCAGGCACTATATACGTCACCGACCGTGACGGCTACCTGGCAGGAGTAGTTTCAAGAAAGGATTTCTTGAAAACAACTCTTGGGCAGGTCGATATCTACAAAGTTCCTGTCAGTGTAATAATGACCAGGATGCCGAATATAATCGTAACAACGCCGGACGAGACGGTAATCGAGGCCGTGAAGAAGATTGTGGAACACGAGATTGACAGTCTGCCGGTGGTCAAGAAGTTCATCGATGAGAACGGGGACGAAAAGCTCGAAGTGGTAGGAAGGATAACGAAGACCAACATAGCCCGTTTGTTGCTCGATCTGGCAAACCAGAAAAGGGAGGGGTAGACTTTGAGCCAGACCATGCCCGGGGTATATATAGTCTCGGATTCCATCGGAGAAACGGCCGAAATGGTAGTCAGAGCGGCTGCCAGCCAGTTCAACTCCGGCAAAATAGAGATAAAAAGAATACCTTACGTTATGGATGAGGAAAGCATAACAGAAATCGTGACCCAGGCTTCTCAAGAAGGAGCCATTATAGCCTATACTTTAGTGATTGAAGAGCTGGCGCAGTTCCTGGAGAATAAAGCGAAAGAAGCATCGGTACCGGCTGTGGATCTACTCGGGCCCATGCTGAAGACCATCCAGCTGGCCAGCAATGTAGAACCGAAGAGGGAGCCGGGGTTGGTGCGTAAGGTGGATGAGATCTACTTCCGCCGGGTGGAAGCCATCGAGTTTGCCGTGCGCTATGACGATGGCAAGGACCCGAAGGGGATACTTCTGGCGGACATCGTGCTTGTAGGGGTTTCGCGAACATCCAAGACCCCTCTTTCTATGTACCTGGCTCACAAAAGGATCAAGGTGGCCAATGTGCCCTTGGTTCCCGAGGTACCTCCCCCTGACGAATTATTCAAGGTGGAAAAAGGCCGGGTTATCGGGCTTACCATACAGGCGGATCTGCTCTGTGCCATCCGCCGGGAGAGGCTGAAGACCCTGGGGCTTATGTCAGATGCTAATTATGCAAGCCCTGAGAGGATAGCCCACGAACTGGAGTATGCCCACCAGATTATGCGCAAGCTGGGTTGTCCCGTGATAGACGTCAGCAACAAGGCTGTGGAAGAGACGGCGAGTAAAATACTAGAAATATATTACAGGAGGTCGAGCCATGTCTAGAACCAAGTACGTGTATCTTTTTGAGGAAGGCCAGGCTGATATGAAATCGCTGTTGGGGGGCAAAGGCGCCAACCTGGCAGAGATGACGCGGATCGGATTGCCCGTGCCTCCCGGTTTTACTATAACCACTGAAGCGTGCAAGGAGTATTACCGTCTGGGCCAAGAATTTCCGCCTAACATGATGGAGGAAGCCATCCAGGCTCTACGAGTGCTGGAGGAGAAGACGGGTAAGAAGTTTGGGGACAAAGAAAATCCGCTTCTGGTTTCGGTCAGATCCGGAGCCCCGGTTTCTATGCCCGGCATGATGGACACTATCCTGAACCTGGGCCTGAATGACGAGACGGTGCAGGGACTGGCCGAGCTCACCTCAGATGAGCGGTTCGCCCTTGACTGCTACCGACGTTTCATCCAGATGTTCTCCAACGTCGTTTTGAACATCGAGCATGCCCACTTTGATGCGGTGATGGAGAAATACAAGAAGAAACACGGGTTGATATTCGACTACGAAATACCTGCCGAAGGTTTACGTTCCATCATCGCCGAGTATAAAGCCCTGGTGCTGCAGGAGACCGGGCGCGAGTTCCCCCAGGATGTATACGAACAGCTGAACATGGCTATTCGGGCTGTTTTCGAATCCTGGAATAACCAAAGGGCCATAGTCTACAGGAGAATAAATAAGATACCTGATGACCTGGGTACTGCGGTCAACGTGCAAGCCATGGCATTTGGAAACATGGGCAACGATTCCGGAACCGGTGTGGCCTTTACCCGTAACCCCTCTACTGGAGAACGCGAACTGTACGGGGAGTTTTTGGTAAACGCTCAGGGAGAGGATGTTGTCGCCGGTATTAGGACTCCTACTCCCATATCCAAGCTCAAGGAAGAACTGCCCCAGGTTTACGAACAGTTTACCGAAGTGTGCCAGACTCTGGAATCCCACTACCGCGACATGCAAGACATCGAGTTCACGGTAGAGAAGGGCAAACTCTATATGCTTCAGACGCGAAGCGGTAAGCGGACAGCAGCCGCTGCCATCAAGATCGCGGTAGACATGGTAAAAGAGGGGCTTATTACCCGGGAAGAAGCTATTTTACGGGTGGATGCCAATCAGATAAACCAGTTGTTACATAGGCAGATCGATTCTAGTGCCGTGCTGAACGTCATAGCCAGAGGACTGCCCGCCTCGCCGGGTGCGGCTTCAGGAAAGGTTGTGTTCGATGCTGACGAAGCAGAAAGACTCGGCAATGAAGGGGAAAAGGTGATTCTGGTTCGCAGTGAGACTACTCCGGACGATATTCACGGCATCGTAAAGGCTCAGGGAGTACTGACTTCCAGAGGCGGTATGACCAGCCATGCCGCCGTAGTGGCGCGGGGCATGGGTAAACCCTGTGTCTGCGGATGCGAAGCCATCAAGATCGACCCTGCTGGTCAAGCGTTTGCGGTAGGGGATCTGGTGATAAAGAAAGGAGATATCATATCCATAGACGGCAGCACTGGAAACGTAATCCTCGGAGAAGTTCCCATGATTGAACCTACCTTGTCCGAAGAATTTGAAACATTGCTCAAGTGGGCCGATGAGATTAGGAAACTGGGCGTGCGGGCCAATGCCGATACTCCTGAAGACGCGGCCAAGGCCCGGGAGTTCGGAGCCCAGGGTATTGGCCTGTGTCGGACAGAGCACATGTTTATGGCTCAGGACCGTCTTCCCATAGTTCAAGAAATGATCCTCGCTGATACCGAAGAAGCCAGAAAGAAAGCGCTTGCCAAGCTTCTTCCCATGCAGCGCGGGGATTTCTATGGAATTCTCAAGGCAATGGCTGGTCTGCCCGTCACTATTCGGCTTTTGGATCCGCCTCTGCACGAATTCTTGCCAGGGGCAGAGGAGCTGGTGACAGAGATTATGGAAATGAGGCTCAAAGGGCAGGAAGGCGGGGAGGTAGCGGAGAAGAAGGCTTTGCTCAGGAAGGTACACGCTCTGCGCGAGTTCAATCCTATGCTCGGGCATAGGGGGTGCCGTCTAGGCATAACCTATCCAGAAATCTACCGCATGCAGGCTCGCGCCATATTCGAAGCTGTTGCTGAGCTCAGGAAAGAGGAGATTGAAGTTCTGCCGGAAGTAGAAATCCCGCTGGTAATGGACAGAAGCGAGCTTGCCCTCCTGAAACAGGAAGTGCTCGAAGTCTATGAAGAGGTAAAGAAAGAGACTGGAGTCGAGTTCGAATTTACCGTAGGAACCATGATCGAACTGCCCAGAGCTTGTGTAGTAGCTGATGAGATTGCGGCTGAAGCCGAATTCTTCTCGTTCGGCACTAATGACCTTACTCAGACCACGCTGGGATTTAGCCGTGACGATGCCGAAGGCAAGTTCATTCCGATTTATTTGGAGAAAAAGCTTCTGAAAGACAACCCGTTCGCAGTACTGGATCGCAAGGGCGTAGGAAGCCTTATGATTATGGCCATCGAGAAGGGACGGTCTGTGAATCCGGATCTGCTCATCGGAATCTGTGGCGAGCACGGAGGAGACCCTTCATCGGTGGAGTTCTGTCACCAGATTGGCCTCGACTACGTGAGTTGCTCGCCGTACCGGGTGCCCGTGGCCCGGCTGGCCGCCGCCCAGGCTGCGGTTCTCTATCCGCGGGAGTAGCTGAATACTTCTGGAAAAGGTTTTCATGTTCCTGCGACCCCTGCTGCAAGGCAGGGGTTGCCTGTTTTTGACATGTTTAGGTTATTAAGAACGATTCTAAAGATAAGGTCTTGTCCCGCCTGAGTTCGTGTTTGAACAAAGTTTTCAAAGGCTCCCCGCTCCTTAGGCAGTTTGTCCGAATTGTTCGAAAAAGGGTAACCTTTAACGTAAGGACAGACAAGAAGGGAGAGGGGCAAATGTCTAACCGGATTACAGTGCTGGCGATGGTCTTGTTGGCGGGGCTGTTGCTGGCAGGAAGCATTCTTGCAGTACCCGGCGTCGCCTATGCCCAGGGCGCTTACAGCGAGTACGACTTGGTTACCGGTACATACGGGCAGGATGTTGCACAGATTCAGCGTTGTTTGACTCACCTGAATTACAATACCGGTGGCGTTGACGGAATTTATGGTCCCCAGACAGAGAAGGCTGTTCGCGCTTTTCAGAAGGACCAAAAGCTCGTTGTTGACGGGATAGCTGGTCCCGATACCCAATGGGCTTTATTCAAAGTCGTTAGCCAGCTTCAGAAGGATCTGACCTATGCGGGCTTCGATACAAAAGGGGTGGATGGGTGTTTTGGTTCGGCTACAATCAATGCGGTCAAGGCTTTGCAGACCGCCAGCGGACTCAAGTCCGACGGAATCGTAACCCCTGAGACCTGGAAAGCCTTACAGCAGGCGCTCACGGCGAAAAAGTCGAATCCCAGCGCCGGTGTAGTGTACATAGTTCAGAAAGGAGATACTCTGTCAGAGATTGCCCTGCGCTACAAGACCACAGTCAAGGCTATCAAGGAAGCGAACAAGCTGAATTCGGATCTAATCAGAATAGGACAGAAGCTGGTCATTCCGTCCGCCAGCACCGGCGGCAACGGCACCACACCGGCCGCTTCCTCGGGAACAACGACGCCTTCACGGCAGGGGCGATTTGGAGAACTCTTACCCTGGAGCGAGGTACAAAAAATCTTCAAGGTAGGGATGGTGGCTACGGTCACTGATATCGATACCGGTTTGAGTTATCAGGTTAAACGCCTGGGAGGCAGCAACCACGCAGATGTCGAGCCGTTGACCGCACAAGACACAGCAAAGATGAAAGAGGCTTATCACGGGACCTGGAGCTGGGAACGACATGCTATCCTAGTGACGGTAGCAGGAAGGACTATCGCTGCCTCTCAGAACGGAATGCCCCACGGGACATCAACCATTAACAACGGTTTCCCGGGACATTTCTGTATCCACTTTCTGGGGAGCATGACCCACGGGAATAACCAGTGGGCGCCCAGCCCTGCGCATGTAGATTCTCTCCATCAAGCCATGGTTCGCAAGGCAGCAGGGCTCGCAGTATAGGGCAGTATAAGACAGGCAGTCGAAAAGAATAATTAGACAAGTCGTGACACTTACCGGGCAGAGCCGTTTTAGCGGCTCTGCTTTTTGCATTCTGGTTTTCGTGCTTCAAATACGGCAAGACTTTTTGCAGGAACATAACTGTATGAGTCGTATATACATTAGGTGAGGAGGTGTAATCGGTGTCTGATATCCTCATAGTTGCTTTAAACGGGAGCCCAAACAAGAACGGGAACACAGCCTTTATGCTTAATACCGCCCTGGGTGTCTGCGAAGAAATGGGAGCCCGGACCGAGATGATACATTGCCAGGAAGCCCTTAAGGGGATGAGGAACAAGTTCTGTGTTAACTGCGAAGTTCCTTGTTCCGGGAAGTGCAGCCGCGGCAAGCCTTTGGAGAAAGCTTTCGATCTTTTGCGCCGGGCTGACGGGCTCTTGATAGGAAGCCCGGTTTACTTCGGAACCGTTTCTGCCCAATTAAAGGCTTTTTGGGATAAGACGCGGTTCTTGCGCAGTGAAAAAGCATTTCTAAACGTACCAGCGGGGGCGCTGGCAGTCGGGGCTTCGCGCTTTGGAGGACAGGAGACCACCATAAGGGCTATTCATGACATCATGCTGGTGCACGGCATGTTGGTCATCGGTGACGGGTACTGGGAATATGATTGCGGACACCAGGGGGCTGCGGCCCAACGTCCGGCGGAAACCGATGAAAACGGCATCAAGAGGACTATCGTAATGGCCAAAAGGCTAGTAGAAGTTGCTAAAGCGACCCAGGGAATGCGCAGGAAGAATTTCGATTAAAAACAATTGCGTGCGAAGTTGACAAGCCCCAGCTATAATATATAGCATTATCGTTAACAACCGGAGGATGTTTTTGCCATGTTGGATCAAGAAAAAGAACGGGCGCATTTCACTGGCGGTGACTTTTGTATAAGGGAAGAAATCGAGGCCAGGGAAGAGTTGATATTAAAGCCATATGCATGTTTGGCTAAACACAGCCGGGGAAGAGAGAAGGTTGAACCTCCAGATCCGGTACGGACCTGCTTCATGGTGGACCGGGACCGGATCGTTCATTCTAAATCATTTCGTCGCTTGAAGCACAAAACCCAGGTATATATTTCGCCCGTGGGAGACCACTACCGAACGAGACTCACCCATACCCTGGAGGTTAGCCAGATAGCCCGGACCATCGGGAGGGGGTTGGGACTCAACGAGGATCTCATAGAAGCCATAGCTCTGGCTCACGACATAGGGCACACCCCTTTCTCCCATGCCGGGGAGAGGGTTTTGGACCAGTTAGTTCCTGGCGGTTTTCGCCATAATGAAAACAGCGTGAGGGTGCTGACAAAAATTGAAAAAGGAAAGCTGGGACGGGGCTTGAACCTTACGAAAGAGGTCCTGGACGGGGTGCTCTATCACAGCGGGTACGGAGAAGGCGGGCCCCGGGCCCAGACCCTGGAAGGCCAGACCATCTTCTACAGCGACAAGATTGCCTATGTCCAGCACGATATCGATGATGCTATTCGCGCCGGCTTGCTTAAGCCTGAAGATATTCCAAAGGAATACCTTGACGTCCTGGGGTACACCCACAGCCAGAGGATAGCAACTTTGGTCACGGACATAATAGTCAACACCCGGCTCCAAGCAGAAAAGGCGAAGGACAGGCCTCTAAAGGTGTCGATGAGCGCCGAAGTGGAAAAAGCGTTGACCGGGCTGCGTGCATTCATGTTTGAAAACATATATAACGGACCTTTCTGCATGGCCGAAAAAGATAAGGCGGCTGTGATAGTGGAGTACCTGTACAAGTACTACTACTCCCATCCCGACAAACTGCCGGAATTTTACCGGCAGATAGCGGATGAGGAAGGGCTGGCGGTGGGAGTTGCCGATTATATTTCGGGAATGAGCGATACTTTCTGCCTGGCCATTTTTAACGAAGTGTATGTTCCCCAGTTTACTCCTGGCGTCAGCTTTCACAGGGGGATTTTATGATGGATGACCAGTTATTGCGGACTATTGAGGACAAGATTGATATCGTGGAGCTTGTATCCGAGACCACTGATTTGGTACGCAAAGGAAATCGTTACTGGGGCCTGTGTCCTTTTCATTCGGAAAAAACCCCGTCTTTCACGGTTTCGGCGGAAAAAAGGCTGTTCTACTGTTTCGGCTGCCATGTCGGGGGCAATATTTTTACGTTTCTCATGAAGCGCGACAACCTCACTTTCAAGGAGGCTGTGGAAGTTCTTGCGGCGAGAGCAGGTGTTGAGTATGTATCGAAATCAGTTGGTTCAGAGAGGAAAAAGCCTGATGAGGAGATTATTCTCAAAGTCAATGAACTGGCAGCTCTTTTTTATCATGAACAACTGAAATCCGAAAAAGGAGTCAAGGCCAGAAAATACTTAGAAGAAAGAGGAGTGGACTGGGAAACAGCGGTGGCGTTTCAGCTCGGATACGCTCCTGACGACTGGAGGCAGCTCATGGATCACTTGGTATCACGGGGCTACTCTGGTGCCCAGTTGGCGGCGTCTGGACTAATCAAAAAGAGCCAAGCCAGAGGATCGTATTACGATGCTTTCAGGGACCGGCTCGTGTTCCCTATTAGAAACAGGTTCGGATCGGTCGTGGGCATGGGGGGGCGCAGTCTGAGCCCGGCGGACAGCCCCAAGTATCTTAACTCAGCTGAAACAGCCGTGTTTTCCAAGCGAGACAACTTATACGGTCTTTTTGAAGCATGGGAGCACATCCGCCGCTTGAATGAGGCGATACTGGTAGAGGGGTATATGGACTGCATCACGTTGCACCAGCACGGCATCCGGCAGGCGGTAGCTTCTTTAGGTACCGCGTTGACCGCTGAACAAGCCAGGTTGCTGCGGAGATATACAGAGAGGGTAGTATTGGTCTACGATGGAGACCTGGCCGGACGAACGCAGGCGGTCAGAGCCGCAGGCGTCCTAGAAAATGAGGGCCTAACCGTGGAAGTGGTGGTTCTGCCGGATGAACAGGATCCCGACCAGTATATTCGAGAAAAAGGAAAAGAGGAATTTTTGCAGTACATAAAGAATAATAAGAAAAATCCCGTCGAATTTAAGATAGAACTGCGGCTGCGCGGGGTCGAGGGCCAGAACCTTGGCGCAAAATTGGCGATGTTGCACCAGAGTTTTGGCGATTTGCAACGGGTGACAAGCCCGCTTGAGTTAGAGAGCTACCTTAATCTTATCGCGCGGAAGGTTCAGCTTCCAGAGGCCGCGGTTATTAAGGAGTTCAGGGCTTGGCAGGGGAAAAACAAAGTAATTGGCATTATTAGGAATAGAAATTCAACAAATAGATATAATAAAGGAGACAAAGAGAGATTATGGTCAACCGGGTTTCAGACAAGACTGCTGGCAAGGATGATTAATGACGAAAGAGTATTCAGGTTTGTAACCGACAACTGCGGAACCGGCTTTGTTAACGACCCTAAATTAAGGAAGATGGTGGATTTGATCCGAGAAAAGGGAACTGGTGACTACAGTGCGAGTCTGCTCAACGAACTGGCTGAGAACTCGCCAGAAATGGCTTCAGTGTTGGCGAGAATAGAAATGGTAGGAGAAGAGCATTGGCCTTCGGATTACGAGATCGAAAAATTCGTTAAGGCAGTAAAAAATCGGAGAATAGAAGGGAAATGGCTGGCGTTGTTGAAAGAGATAGAAAACCAAAAGAATAAAGGGGACTTTTACGATATTATCCGTCTGATATTGAAGGCGGACCGCTATCTTAATTTGCAGGAAGGGGGGGAACTATGAAAGACAAGAAGTTGGCCGAAGCCATCAGCGCACTCGCCGAGAAAGGAAAAAGAAAAAAGAACTTGACTTACGATGAGATATCTGATGATCTCCAAGGAATCAATCTGGAGGCCGATCAAATTGAAGATATCTATGAACATCTCCAGGGCCTGGGGATTCGTATAGGAGAGGTCCCGGAAGAGCTGGAAGTGGAAGAGCCTTCAGTGGAAACCGCAGAGGCTGAGATTATCGAAGCCGAAGAAGCATTAGTCCCGGAGGGAATAGAGATAGATGACCCCGTCCGGATGTATCTGAAAGAGATAGGCAGGGTTCCCCTCTTGACTGCCGAAGAAGAGATAGAACTGGCAAAGAGGATTGAAAACGGCGATGAAGAGGCTAAGCGCAAGCTGGTAGAAGCTAATCTGCGCCTCGTGGTGAGTATTGCCAAACGTTATGTAGGCAGGGGCATGCTTTTTCTGGACCTGATACAGGAAGGCAATCTAGGTTTGATGAAGGCGGTCGAAAAGTTCGATTACCGCAAAGGGTATAAATTCAGCACATACGCCACCTGGTGGATACGGCAGGCTATCACCAGGGCTATAGCCGACCAGGCCCGTACGATACGGATACCGGTGCACATGGTGGAAACTATTAACAAACTGTCGAGGGTTCAGAGAGCTTTGCTTCAGAAACTGGGGAGAGAACCTACTCCGGCCGAAGTGGCGGAAGAGATGGAGATTCCGGTGGAACGGGTCATGGAGATAATGAAAGTGGCTCAAGAGCCCGTGTCTCTAGAGACACCCATAGGAGAAGAAGACGACAGCCACCTCGGCGATTTTATAACAGACGAAGACGCCGAATCGCCTGAAGAATCGGCCTCGTTTGTGTTGCTCCGGGAGCACCTTGACGGGATTCTGTCTACCTTAACCGACCGAGAGGAAAAGGTGCTGAGGCTCAGGTTTGGCCTGGACGATGGAAGACCTCGCACTTTGGAAGAGGTGGGACAGGAATTCGGGGTCACACGGGAAAGGATTAGGCAGATAGAAGCCAAGGCACTGCGCAAACTCAGGCATCCCTCGCGCAGCAAGAAACTAAAAGATTATATAGAATAGCTCGGGTATTTTTTCGACTAGCCTGTGTGTCAACGTTCTGAGAAAATGTCCCCATAATAGTTCTGAGAAAATGTCACCCTAG
>CAYONS010000048.1:0-14549 GCA_964405385.1 uncultured Syntrophothermus sp. | reverse complement strand
AGAAACCTGACCACCATCTTCTAATTTTGCAGCTCTTTTGCTATGATGACTGTACGGCCTAAGTTATCCACAGCCAGAATAAAACTTCAATCATCTTTTTCCACTTTTCCACATCGGGAGGATATAAGCGATGACCAAAGATTACTCGATAATCTGGGAGACCGCCTTGGATACCGTGCGTCACGAGATAGGGCCTACGAGTTTTGAAATATGGTTTTCTCCCGTGACTTTTCATGAGTTCATCGACAACCGCTACGTCGTCTATGTTCCTAACCCCTTGTATAAGGAGTGGATCGAATCCAGGTACCTACATATTCTGGAGCAAGTGTTGAGCGATCTGCACCGCCAACCCATCTCCGTCAAGCTTCTCTTACGCTCTCATGACCGGACAGAGCCCGGTCTCCTCGTGCTCAACCGTAAGTACACGTTTGACACCTTCGTGGTCGGCAACAGCAACCGTTTCGCCCACGCCGCGTGCTATGCTGTCGCTGAGGCTCCTTCTCAATCCTATAACCCTCTCTTTATCTACGGCGGTGTAGGGCTGGGCAAGACCCACCTGATGCAGGCCATCGGTCACCACATACTGCGGAAAGATCCCTCCTATAAGATAGTATATGTTTCTTCCGAACAGTTTACCAATGACTTGATAGATGCAATCAGGGATCGCAAGACACCCGAATTTCGCAACAAATATCGGAGCGCGGATCTATTGCTCGTGGACGACATTCAGTTCGTAGCCGGAAAAGAACAGACGCAGGAAGAGTTTTTCCATACCTTCAACGCCCTCTATGAGGCCAACAAACAACTGGTCATTTCAAGCGACCGTCCTCCTCGCGACATACCTACCCTGGAGGACCGGCTGCGTTCGCGCTTTGAATGGGGGCTCATTACAGACATCCAACCACCCGACTTTGAAACCAGGCTGGCCATCTTGCGCAAAAAGGCCCAGATCGAGAATTTTAAAGTCCCTGATGATGTCATGTCTTTCATAGCTGACTACATACAGTCCAACATACGAGAACTCGAAGGGGCACTAATCCGCATAATGGCTTACGCCAATATCTCTAATCAGCCGGTAACCCTTGAATTGGCAGAAAAGACCTTAAAAGATATCTTGCCCATCGGCGACTCCCGTATCATAACCGTGCAAGCCATCAAAGAAGCCGTAGCCGAATACTTCGGCTTGAAAGAAGAGGAACTCATATCCAAAAGGCGTACTCGACACTTAGTTTTTCCTCGGCAAATAGCCATGTACCTTTGCCGGGAAATGACTCCGTCTTCCTTCCCTCAGATCGGAGAAGCATTCGGAGGACGGGATCACACTACAGCGCTGCACGCTTACGAAAAAATATCTTCCGACATCCGAAGCGACAAGTCTCTGCTGAAAATAGTAACGGAAATCGCAAAAAAATTGGATCCCAATTTTAATCCCCGTCCTTAGGCGATTTTTTCACAGCCAATTATTCCGCCAAACCGAGATTTTTGTAACTTATCCACATATTCAGTATCCCTACTACTACTTCTGTTAGTTTGAACATGCTGAAAAAAGATATGCTGCCGGAGGTGTCAACACTATGAGATTCTTTATCAGTCAACCAGAATTAGCGCGTATGTCTGCTCTAGTGCAGCGGGCAGCCTCAAGCCGAGATACTGTGCCGTTCCTATCCGGCATGCTCATCAAAGCTTCGCCTTCATCAGGCCTGTCCCTCACTTGCACGGATTTAGAGATTTCCATCAATGCTACCACCACTCAAGTGGACGTGGCCGAGGAAGGAACCGTATTGGTAAACGCCCGCTACTTCACTGATTTGGTCCGGTATCTGCCTAACACCGAACTTCAAGTGTACACCGATGAGGAAAGATCCAGACTGACTGTAACCTACGGAAGGTCGAAGACTGACTTGCACTTGTACAATCCCCAGGAGTTTCCGGAAGCCGGCTATCAAGAAACTCAGCCCTTGTTATCCGTTTCTCATCAGGGCCTGAAAGACATTCTTCGCAAAACATCTTTCGCCGCGGCGGTAAGCCATTTTAAGCAAGTATTTACCGGGGTTCTGTTCGACCTTAGCCCAGAGCAGCTCCGGTTGGTGGCCTCTGACACCCACCGCCTGGCCCTTATGTCGGTGGCAATAAAAGCGAACTCAGACGACAATAAGCAGTTCGTCATACCTGCCCGGACCGCCAATGAACTCATACGGGTTCTCGATGACTCTGAAGAAGAAGTTGTATTGAGCCTATCCGGCAACACCGTTCTCTTCACTTCCCAGGAGCCGAACTTCCGGCTGGTATCGCGTCTGCTGGAAGGCCAGTACCCGAATTATCTGCCGGTGATACCCACTGCCTTTATTGCAACCGTTACCGTAGACCCGGGCCTGCTTGCCAGTGCCCTCGAACGAGCAGTTTTGATGCCGGCGGAACGTCAGAACAACAAACAGGCTATTCGCCACGTTACTCTCGACATAAAAGACGGCGAGCTCAGTGTCTACGCTTATTCTCAGAAAATGGGAGAACTAAAAGAGATACTTGAAGACGCCGTAGTGGAGGGAGAAAATGATATCAAAATATCTTTTAATACCCGTTACCTGCTGGATGTCATCAGGGTGTTGCAGGGTGAGTGTGACAGCATATGCTTGAAACTTACAGGATCCCTGAGTCCGGCAGTAATTCAGGTCCCGTCCCAAGAAGATTACACGTATGTCCTTGTTCCGGTTATAACCCAGTAGAACAGGCGAGTGTTTTGCATTGAGGATAACTAGATTCGAATGCAGATTTTTTCGTAACCTCCTGTCATGTGTGATCGCGCCTTCTGGCGGGATAAACCTCATACTTGGGGCCAACGCCCAGGGAAAAACCAATCTGCTGGAAGCTATTCACGTCGCCTGCGGCAACAAATCGTTCCGCGGAGCACGAGATAGAGAACTGGTTACTTGGGGACGGGAGGAAGGTTATTATTTAAAAGCGGCCTGCTCGGTCAACGAAAGGCTCTTGGTTGTAGAACAATATTACCATACCGACGGCAGCAAAAGGCGAAAGATTAACAACAGACCGGTTTCGTCTAGAGACGAAGGGGCCTTGCACACCGTCGTCTTCACACCGGAGGACCTCTACCTGATCAAGGGCGATCCCGAAAAAAGAAGATCTTTCTTAGACACTCTGTTATCACGGCTAAACCGCGATTACTGGCATGCACTAGATACCTACAGAACCGTATTAAAACGGCGCAACGCGGCTTTAAAAGCCGGCATTGCCTCACGGCAAGCCTGGACCGCTCTGGACGACATGCTTGTGGAGACAGCCGTCCCCTTGATTTGTACAAGGCTCAGCCTTACTGCTATACTAGAAAAGGAAGTAGCGAGCTTGTATCAAGTGTTGACCGGGGAAGAAACCCGGATACGGTTAAAGTACGGCCTGTCGTTTACGCTGCAGTCGGGAAGCATTACGCCGGCACTGCTCAAAGCATCGATGAAAGAAGCGCTGCAAGCTTACAAGGAAAAAGAGAGGAAACTGGCTACAACCGTCCTGGGTCCGCACCGCGATGACTTCAATTTATACTTAGAGGGGAAAAATGCTCGTATCTACGGCTCACAGGGGCAACAAAGGAATCTCGCAATAAGTCTCAAAATGGCAGAGATTATGGTTTTCAAGACTTTTAAGGGTTATTATCCCGTATTTCTGTTGGACGAGGTATTGGCCGAGTTAGACAGGAATCGAAGACTTCGGCTTCTGGAATACCTGCGGGGAGCGCAGTTTCAAACCTTCATTTCTTCGGTGGAACTAGATGATGTAGCGGCTATTGCCGACAAAATCTTCACCGTCGAAGAAGGGAGGGTGTCTGAGGAGGCTTGGTAAGGAGTGTTCATACATCTCGGTGAAGACTATACGGTTTTTCTGCAGGAAATCATCGCTATTATTAGCCTGGAAGGGCCGCGGGACAAGAGCGTAAGAGATATTATAGATCTCGCCCAAGCGGAAAAGAAGCTATTGCGTATAGGGGACCCAGGAAGGGAAAAATCCTTGGTCATAACGGATGACCTGGTGTACTTATCCCCGATTTCTGCCCTGACTCTCTTCAAAAGAGGGCATAACCTGGCGGGAGGAGGCCACTCGATTTGAATAGACTACAGCCTAATAAAGACTACACCGCTTCGGACATACAAGTGCTGGAAGGCTTAGAGGCGGTAAGAAAAAGACCGGGGATGTATATAGGTTCGACCGATTCCCGCGGGCTGCACCACCTGGTCTTTGAAATAGTGGACAACAGTATCGATGAGGCGGTTGCCGGATTTTGCAATGAGATTAGAGTTGATATTTGGGACGACGCCACGGTGTCGGTGGCTGACAATGGCAGGGGCATACCTGTTGATATCCACCCCCAGACAGGCATCCCCGCTCTGGAAGTAATATTAACCACCCTGCACTCCGGCGCCAAGTTCGGTGGCAGCGGTTACACCATTTCCGGAGGTCTGCACGGAGTGGGGCTTTCTGTAGTTAACGCTCTTTCCCGCTGGCTGGAAGTCGAGGTGGCACGCGACGGAAAGGTTTACCGCCAGCGCTATGAAAGAGGCAGACCCACTACCGAACTTGAAGTGGTTGGGACTTCGGCGGCAACAGGGACGAAGATAACCTTCAGCCCGGACCCTGAGATATTCGAAGAGATTTCTTTCTCCCAGGAAGTTATCGCTCAGAGGCTGCGAGAACTTTCCTACCTGAATAAGGGAACACGTATTCTTTTGTGCGACCACAGGGTAAATCGCGAGGTCGAGTACCACCACACCGGAGGAATTAAGGATTTTGTAAAATACCTGAACAAGAACAAAGAACCGCTCATACCCGAACCCATATATTTCAGGGTGGTCAGGGAGGATACCGTTTTAGAGGTGGCCATCCAATATACCACCGGTTACACGGAAACCCTCCTGTCGTATGCCAATAACATACGGACCCAGGAAGGCGGTACACACGAACTTGGTTTTAAGAACGGCCTTACCCGTGTCGTTAATGAGTATGCCAAAGCCCAGGGGATGGTTAAAGAAAGCGAGGGCAACCTACAAGGAGAAGATATTCGCGAAGGCATGACAGCAGTAGTCTCGGTTTTGGTGCGTGATCCTCAATTTGAAGGCCAAACCAAGACTAAACTGGGCAACGCTTTCATCCGGAGCCTGGTCGAGGGGGCGGTAAGCGACTTAGTGGGGGCTTATTTTGATGAAAACCCGGCCCTGGCCAGGAAAATAGTAGAAAAAGCCATCGCCGCGCGACGGGCAAGAGAAGCTGCTCGCAAAGCCCGAGAGCTAACGCGGAGGAAGAACCTTCTGGATTCCACCTCCTTGCCGGGCAAGCTGGCCGACTGCAGCGAAAAGGACCCGGCCTTATCCGAGCTGTACATCGTTGAAGGGGACTCTGCGGGCGGTTCGGCCAAGCAGGGGAGAGACCGTAACTTTCAGGCCATATTGCCCCTCCGAGGCAAGATATTGAATGTTGAAAAGGCGAGGCTCGACAAAGTCTTGTCTAATGAGGAAATAAGAGCACTCATAACCGCGATCGGGACCGGAATAGGGGAAGAATTCGATATAAAAAAGGCGCGCTACCACCGGCTCATCATTATGACTGATGCCGATGTCGACGGTTCTCATATCAGGGTTCTTTTGCTGACTTTCTTTTACCGGTACATGAGGCCTTTAATCGAGGCCGGGTATGTCTACGTCGCTCAGCCGCCTCTCTATGAGCTAAAAAGGGGTAAAGAAGTCCACTACATTTACAATGAAAGGGAATTACAACGTTTCCTAGAAAGCCAGGAAAACAAGAAATACGCCATAAAAAGGTACAAGGGGTTAGGAGAGATGAACCCCGAGCAGCTGTGGGAAACCACTATGAACCCGGAAAACCGGACCTTACTCCAGGTACAGATAGAAGATGCCATAGCGGCTGACGTGATTTTTTCAAGCCTGATGGGAGAAAAGGTGGAACCGCGGCGCGAATTCATCCAGGAAAACGCGAAGCTGGTTACGAATCTGGACATCTAAGAACCGACAAATCCTATCGTATGCGCGAGAAAGCGTTATAATTATTCGTGAACTATGCGTGATAAGTGTCGGTCCCGGGACTGTATGGGGCCCCGGGCTGATTCAAAAGGATTGTGATTAGGGGTAGGAAGAAGGGAAGATAAAATTGCAAGCTGATAACACAAAAATCATCCCTATCGACATAGAAAAAGAGGTAAAGAGGTCGTTTCTGGATTACTCGATGAGCGTTATCGTGTCCCGTGCCTTGCCTGATGTCAGGGACGGACTGAAGCCGGTTCACCGGCGGATACTGTACGCTTTCTATGAGCAGGGCATGACTCCTGACAAGCCTCACCGCAAATCGGCTAACCTCGTAGGGCTGGTACTGGGGCAGTATCACCCCCACGGCGATGCCGCGGTGTACGATGCCATGGTGAGGATGGCCCAGGATTTTTCCATGCGGTACTGTCTGGTTGACGGGCACGGAAACTTCGGATCCGTAGACGGGGACTCGCCCGCAGCCATGCGTTACACTGAAGCCCGGTTGACCGCCCTGGCGGTAGAGATGCTCAAAGACATCGAAAAGAACACCGTCGACTTTCGGCCCAATTACGACGATACCAGGCAGGAGCCAGTGGTTTTGCCGGCAAGAATCCCTAATCTCTTGATTAACGGTTCGACAGGGATAGCAGTAGGGATGGCAACCAGCGTTCCCCCTCACAATCTGGCCGAGGTGGTTGACGGGCTTGTTTGCCTCCTTGAGAACCCGGAGGCCTCCGTTCAAGAACTGATGAGGCACATCAAGGGGCCTGACTTTCCGACAGGCGGCCTTATCATGGGCACGAGAGGTATCAGACAGGCTTACCTTACAGGACGGGGAAATGTGACGGTAAGGGCCAGGTGTGAGATAGAAGAAAAGAAAGGCGGAAGGACCAGCATCGTTGTAACGGAGATTCCGTACATGGTGAACAAAGCGAAGCTGGTAGAAAGGATAGCCGAACTTGTTAAAGAGAAAAAAATCGAGGGCATAACGGATCTGCGCGACGAATCGGACCGGAGAGGCATCCGCATCGTTATGGATATCAGGCGGGATGCTGCCCCTTCGGTGATACTGAACAAGCTGTACAGGAACACCCAGCTGCAGGACACCCTAGGTATCATCATGCTGGCCTTAGTAGACGGAGAACCGCGGGTTCTCAACCTTAAAGAAATGCTCAACCAATACCTGAGCCATCGGCAGGAAGTCATAAGGCGGCGCACCGAATTCGACCTGAAAGTTGCTAAAGACAGGCTGCACATCGTAGAGGGGCTCAAGGTAGCTCTTGATCACCTGGATGAAGTGGTGGATATCATCAGGAACTCGCCGGATGTTAAGACAGCGCGGCTTAATTTGATGAACCGCTTTGGATTGACTGAGGTTCAGGCCGAAGCTATCGTAGAGATGCGCTTGCGGCAGCTTACGGGCCTAGAGAGAAGCAAACTGGAAGAGGAGCACCGCGAACTATTGCGCCGTATATCGGACCTCCAGGACATCCTGGACCGTCCGGAGCGGGTGAAAAACATCATCAAAGAAGACCTTCTTGACATCAAGAAGAGGTTCGGTGATGCCAGGCGCACGGAGATCAGGGAAGAAGACGCCAGCGTTGAAGTGGAGGATTTGATAGAAGAGGAAAGCATTGTAATCACCATGAGCAACCGGGGTTACATCAAGAGACAGCCTCTTTCCACCTACCGCAGCCAGCGCCGGGGGGGCAAAGGGATAACAGGAACAGCTATACGGCAGGAGGACTTCGCCACTGACATTTTTGTGGCCACTACCCTGTCGACGTTGCTGTTTTTCACCAATCAGGGAAGGGTGTACTCGCTGAAAGCGTACCAGATACCGGAAGCCTCAAGACAATCCCGGGGGACCCCGGTAGTTAATTTCCTCAGGTTGAACGAAGGGGAAAAGGTCAACACGGTAATAGCAGTAACCAGGTTTGACGCAGGGCAACACTTGGTAATGGCAACCCGATCCGGCTGGGTCAAAAAGGTACCTATCGACGAGTTTAAACAGATCCGACGCAGCGGTATAATAGCGATGAACCTCAAAACAGGGGACGAATTAGTCGGGGTACAGAAGATATACACGAAAGACAGGCTCATACTCGTGACCGCCCGGGGGTACTCCATAGTCTTTGACGAAGCGGACGTGAGGGCCATGGGCCGCACTGCCGCCGGAGTGAGGGGGATCTCCCTGGAGCATGGCGACAGGGTCATCGACATCGACAAGTACAAAGAAGGAGCAGATATGCTCTTGGTTACCGAGCGAGGCTACGGCAAAAGGACGAGCCTCCAGGAACTCCGGGTGCAAAAACGAGGAGGCAAAGGGCTGAAAACCATGCAACTGTCGGATAAGACGGGAGAGCTGGTGGGCAGCAAAGTTGTCTTCCCCCAGGAGGAATTCGTGGCCCTGACCGGGGGCGGAGTGGTTATCAGGCTCAAGGTGGACGATGTCCCGCGCCAGAAGAGATATTCACGCGGGGTTCTGGTTATGCGATGCGAGGACGGCGATAAGATAGTTTCCATCGCTCGCTTCAAATCGGAGGACGAAGATGAATGATGTATCCGGTGTAAGAAGACAAATGGGACGGAGGGATATCCGATGACAGAAAAAGGTACCTTTACCGTTAAGAAAGGTTTGGCTCAGATGTTAAAAGGCGGCGTTATCATGGACGTCACCACTCCGGAACAGGCTAAGATCGCCGAAGAAGCCGGAGCTTGCGCGGTGATGGCCCTAGAGAGGGTGCCTGCAGATATCAGGGCAGCGGGCGGAGTGGCCCGCATGGCAGATCCCACGGTTATTTTGAGGATAATGGAGGCAGTCACCATTCCGGTTATGGCCAAGTGCAGGATAGGGCATTTTGTGGAGGCCCAGATCCTGGAGGCTTTGGGAGTGGACTACATCGACGAGAGCGAGGTCCTGACTCCGGCTGACGAAAAATACCACGTGAACAAGCACCTGTTCAAGGTGCCGTTCGTGTGCGGGGCTCGGGATTTAGGGGAGGCCTTGCGCCGCATAGGGGAAGGAGCGGCTATGATACGGACCAAAGGGGAACCCGGGACTGGAAACGTAGTCGAAGCCGTCCGCCATATGCGCAAGGTTATGGATCAGATTCGCTGGCTGAAAGGCCTGCCCAAAGAAGAGTTGATGGCGGCAGCCAAGGACCTGCAGGCTCCCTACGAGTTGGTAGTGGAGGTGGCCGAAACGGGACGTCTGCCGGTAGTAAATTTCGCTGCGGGCGGGATAGCAACTCCGGCCGATGCCGCTTTGATGATGCAGCTGGGAGCGGACGGCAATTTTGTGGGGTCGGGAATCTTCAAGTCCAAAGACCCTATGAAGAGGGCACGGGCCATAGTTGCCGCGACTACGTATTACGACGACCCGCATGTATTGGCAGAGATATCAAAGGATCTGGGTGAAGCCATGCCTGGAATCGAGATAAGGAGCATAGCACCTGAAGAAAGGATGCAGGAACGTGGTTGGTAAGAAAAGAATAGGAGTTCTGGCCTTGCAGGGAGCTTTTATTGAGCACCAGCACATGCTGGAGCGGATGGGGTGTGAGGACGTAAAGGTCCGGTCTAAGGCGGATGTTAGGGAAATTGACGGGTTGATAATCCCTGGAGGCGAGAGCACCACCATAGGGAGGTTGCTGGTTGATTTCGACCTGGCAGAAACGGTTCGGGAAGAAGCAGAAAAGGGCCTGCCTGTATTCGGCACCTGTGCGGGGATGATCGTACTTGCCAAAGAAATAGTGGGTAGCGACCAGTTCCGCCTGGGGCTGATGGACATGGCGGTGCGCCGGAATGCTTTCGGGCGACAGGTCGAAAGTTTTGAGGCCTGGTTAAAAATCAAGGGGTTCGACCGGGAAGTAAAAGGGGTATTTATCAGGGCTCCTTTTGTGGAAAGGGTATGGGGCGAAGCTCAGCCGTTGGCTGAAGTAGACGGGAAGATAGTGATGGTGCAACAAGGCCGGCTTTTGGCCACCGCCTTTCACCCCGAACTGACCGATGATCTGTCGGTTCACGACTATTTTCTGAGAATGACGTAGACAAACGGGTTGTCAAAGGAAAAGGGGTGTAATATAATATCTCATAATTTCACAGGAATAACTGCGATGAAGGGGAATAGTAGGCGTAAGCCCTGGTTAAGAGAGCCGGTGGCTTGGTGTGAACCGGTCCAGGCTTTTGCTGAATCCACCTCCGGAGCAGACTGCGAGGAGCAGTTCCGGTAGCGCCGTTATAGCTGGTAATGAGCGGGCTGCGATTCTGCGGCCAAGTAGGGTGGCAACGCGGGAAATACCTCTCGTCCCTGTTATTAGATGGATGAGGGGTTTTTGCATTTTGTGGTTGAGGAGGAAGAGGGATGAAGTTTCAAGAGGATCAGTACCTGTTACTGCCCGGGCCGACGCCGGTGCCGACCAGTGTCCTGAGGTCGATGGCCAAGCCTATGATAAACCACCGGGGACCGGAATTCAGGGATTTAATCGCCGAAGTGACCGAAGGGGTTAAGAAGGTATACAAGACCAAGAACGATGTTGTTATCTTTCCTGCAGCCGGTACCGGCGCTATGGAAGCGGCAGTGGTGAATTTCATTTCTCCGGGGGATAAGGTTCTGGCGATATCCATAGGGGTTTTCGGGGATCGTTTTGCCAAGATCGCAGAGGAATTCGGGGCCGAAGTCGACAAACTCGAGTTCCCCTGGGGCCAGGCTGCGGATGCGGAGGCGGTAAGAGAGAGAATTGCCCAGGACCGGGGTAAACTCATAAAAGCGGTATTGGTTACTCATAACGAGACTTCGACCGGAGTAGTTAACGATATCCGGGCCATAAGAGAGGCTGTCGGTGATCATCCAGCCCTGTTCATAGTGGACGCGGTTAGCGGACTGGGGGCCATGAATCTGGAAACAGACCGGTGGAACCTGGATGTGGTGGTGAGCGGATCCCAGAAAGCCTTTATGATACCTCCAGGACTTTCGTTTTTGGCTATAAGTCCCCGGGCTATGAAGGTGGCGAAGAACTGCACTAACCGGCGCTACTACTGGGATATAGGCAGCGCCTTGAAATACTTAGAAAAAGGACAAACCCCGTATACGCCGGCTATTTCCCTGTTCTACGGGCTGAAAGAAGCCTTGAGTATGATGGAGAGCGAAGGAATAGATAACGTAATAGCCAGGCATGCCGTATACAGGGACATGGTCAGACAAGGAGTCAAAGCACTGGGACTCAAGCTGTTGGCGGACGACAGCGTGGCCTCATCGTCGCTGACCGCGGTAGTTGCGCCTGAGGGTATCGGGGCGAACCGCATAAGAAGAAGACTACAAGAGAGATTTAATGTGATTATAGCCGGAGGTCAGCAAAAACTGGACGATATAATTTTCCGTATCGGACACTTAGGCCATGTTCCTTTCCTTGATCTCCTTGCAGTTTTGGCGGCTTTAGAAATGGTACTGGCGGAACTGGGAGTAGAGGTTGAGTTAGGTCAAGGGGTTA
Organism: uncultured Syntrophothermus sp.; assembly: GCA_964405385.1. Taxonomy (GTDB): domain Bacteria; phylum Bacillota; class Syntrophomonadia; order Syntrophomonadales; family Syntrophothermaceae; genus Syntrophothermus. The sequence goes on along the minus strand of CAYONS010000048.1, from coordinate 3,019 downwards.
AGAAAGCGCAAGAAATATTGGTGCAAAGAGGGGTGTAAGAGGTGAAGAACCGCCGTGTTATTGTAACCGAACGCATAGCAGAAGAAGGGCTTGAGTTGTTGAGGTCAGAACTTGAGGTCGATTACCGGGACGGCATCAAGAGAGAGGAACTTCTGGATATCATAGGTGAATATGACGCTCTCATCGTCAGGAGTGTTACTAAGGTCAATGAAGAACTGTTGTCTCGGGCCACCCGCTTGAAGATGGTGGGGCGTGCGGGAAACGGGATTGACAATATCGATGTAGACGCCTGCACCCGGCGCGGTATAATCGTTGCCAACACGCCGGATTCCAATACGATTTCCGCTGCCGAGCAGACCATAGCGTTGCTCTTGTGCTCCGTGCGCCACACGGCGGAGGCCAATGCCGCTCTGAAGAGTGGGATATGGGACCGTAAGCCTTTCCGGGGGATCGAACTCTACGGGAAAACGGTGGGCATCGTGGGGCTGGGACGAATAGGGTCCATGGTGGCTACCAGGTTGCGGTCCTTCGGGTGCCATATTATCGCCTATGACCCGTATATATCGGATGAGCGCTTTGAGCGTTTCGGAGCCGAAAAGAAAAATACACTGGAGGAACTCCTGCGGGAGGCAGACATTATCACAGTTCATACTCCCAAGAATGAAGAGACTTACGGCATGATCGGGGAGCGGGAGTTGGCCATGTGTAAGGACGGGGTCAGGGTGGTGAACTGCGCCCGCGGCGGCATTATCAATGAAAAAGCCCTGGTAAATGCCTTGAAGTCGGGAAAGGTTGCCAGCGCAGGCCTTGACGTGTTTGATGAAGAGCCTGCTTACAACAACCCCTTGTTTGAATTCAAGAACGTGGTGGTGACTCCCCATCTGGGAGCCGACACGGTTGAGGCTCAGAGGAGGGTAGGGGTCAACATTGCCGAGCAGGTCATCAAGGGATTGAAAGGGGAACTTGTGCCCAATGTGGTTAACCTCCCTACCGTATTGAGAGAAGAACTCGAGATGCTGCGTCCCTATATAGACCTCGCCCGAGCCATGGGAAGCATGTATTACCAGATGGAGAGATCCCCGATCGACAGGGTAGAACTGGGATTCAGCGGGGACATAGCCAATCAAGAGACAGGGCTGTTGACCATCGCTTTTCTGACGGGCCTTCTTTCCGGAGTAATGTCGGAAAAGATCAACTACGTGAATGCGAGGATCAAGGCGGAAGAAAGAGGAATAAAAGTCTACGAGAGAAGAGAAGACAAGAAGCTCAAGGGTTACGTTAATCTCATTACTGCCCGTGTCTTTAACCGGGGGCACGATCTAGAAATCGCCGGAACCCTAACAGGGGGCGGTAGGCCCTACATCGTCGAAATAAACGGGTTTGACACGGATCTCTACCCGCGGGGCATAGTGATAATTGCCGAAAATGATGACCGGCCGGGAGTGATAGGTCCGTTTACCACCATATTGGGGCAAGCGGGCATCAACATCTCGATGATGAGGGTTTCCAGCAAGGATGGGGTTAATCTGATGGCGGTCAGCGTGGACAGCAATGTTGACGAGGAAACTCTTGCCCGTCTGCGCGCAGTTGATGGGGTTCGGAAGGTAAGAGTTCTCCGGTTCAAGTAAGGGGTCAGCCCTGCAGGTTGGAGGTAAAGGAGATGTTGGATGTTAAACTCGTAAGAGCCAATCCGGAGATGGTAGAGCGAGCCTTGTTATCCCGAGGGATTCACGGTGGGCTGGAGGAGTTCCTGGAGCTGGACAGAGAAAGAAGACGCTGTCAGGTCAAAGCAGATGAACTCAAGAACTTTCGAAACCAGGCATCCGCGGAAGTGGGGCGACTGAAAAAAGAAGGTAAAGATACGAGCGAATTGCAGGCCAGGATCCGGGAAATCGGGCAAGAGATCAAGGCTTTGGACGACCGGATGAGGGAGATCGATGAGCAGTTGACACAGATACTGCTCAACATCCCGAACCTGCCGCACGAGTCGGTGCCTTTAGGTTCCGGGGATGCGGACAACGTGGAAATAAGACGATGGGGAGAGCCGCGAAGTTTCGGCTTTGAACCGAAGGCCCACTGGGATATCGGGGTGGCCTTGGATATACTCGATTTTGAACGAGCGGCAAAGCTGTCAGGGGCGCGTTTCACCGTTTACAAGGGGTGGGGAGCGCGGCTGGAGAGAGCCCTTATCAACTTCATGCTGGACCTGCATGTGGAAAAACACGGGTATCAGGAAATATTTCCTCCGTTTATGGTCACCGCCGACTGTATGGTGGGAACGGGGCAGCTGCCCAAGTTCGCTGAGGATATGTTCAAGGTAGAAGGCCGGGAACTGTACCTGGTTCCTACGGCTGAAGTGCCTCTGACCAACCTCTTCCGGGAAGAGATATTGGACGCAGCGCAATTACCTCTTTACCTGACCGCTTATACCGCGTGCTTCCGGGCTGAGGCCGGATCTCACGGGCGCGATACCAGAGGGGTAATCCGCCAGCACCAGTTTAACAAAGTGGAGCTGGTAAAGATAACCACGCCCGAAACTTCGTACGAGGAGTTAGAAAAATTAACCAGAGACGCTGAGGAAGTGTTGCAGCTTCTAGGGCTTCCCTACCGGGTAGTGTTGCTATGCACCGGAGACATGGGCTTTTCTGCGGCCAAGACTTATGACCTGGAGGTCTGGCTTCCCAGCTACGGCGAATATAAAGAGATATCCTCCTGTTCCAATTGTGGGGATTTCCAGGCCCGTAGAGCCAACATCCGCTACCGGCCCGATGCCAAATCCCGGCCGCAGTTCGTGCATACCTTGAACGGGTCCGGGGTGGCTGTGGGAAGGACAGTCGCGGCGATTCTAGAGAATTACCAGCAAAAAGACGGGTCGGTAGAAGTGCCCGAAGTGCTTCGCCCGTACTTGGGTGGGGTGGAGGTAATAAAATAGGTTTTTGAGGTTCTTCGAGCTTCATAGGTGCTGAACCAGTACAGGACATTGACAATGAAAAGAAGGCTGTGATATACTGCTAATGCC
>CAYONS010000047.1:0-14594 GCA_964405385.1 uncultured Syntrophothermus sp. | reverse complement strand
ACGGGTTTGGGCAAGAGGGGTTACTCTATAATCGGGCAAGGGGAATTGGAGCAGATTCTCGCTCTCAAACCTTTCGAACGGCGTCTGTTGCTAGAGGAAGCTTCAGGGTTAATAAAATACCGGCACCGGGTGGAGGAAGCTGAAGTCAAGCTGGCGGCTATCAAGGGGGATATGGCAAGGATAGAGGAAACCCTGGCAGAGCTACAGGACAGATTGGAGATACTACGGGAGAAAGCGGCGAAGAGCAAGCGGTACCGCGAACTTTCTCGGCAACTCGAAGAACTCGACAGAAAGATCATGATTTCTGTTATCGAGAGGCTGCACCGAGAACTGCAAGGGTATCTCGAAGATCATGAGGAACTTCAAGGCAAAATCACAGAAAAGAGGGCAACGATCGGTGAGATAGAACGGAAGTTACAGTCGCTTCAAGCCCGGGTGCGGCAAATGCGAGAGGATCTATCGGCTCATTCCGAGGAACGGCACCGGTTGGAATCTCTGCTACAGCGCCAGGAAGCGGAAATGAGGCTGTCTCAGGAGCGGATTTTTAATGCCAGGGGGCGGTGGGATGACCTGGCTGAAGAGGAGAAGAACTATCAGGGCCTATTGGAGAAGCTGGAGGAAAACATACGGCTGGGCAGGGAAAAGCTGACAAGAGAAGAACACGAGCTGGAGTCGAAGACCGAGAAGCTGCAGCAGGCTGAGGCGAGAAACCAGGAGCTGGAACAGCTTTTGTCGGGTTATAAGAATGATTACGAGGACCTGCGCACCGAGTTAATAGAGAGGCTTAAGGAGGAGACTGCGCACAAGAACCGCCTGACTTCTTTTGAGGAGCGGTTGAGAAAACTGGAAGACCGTTTGGAGAGGTGCAGGATTGACCTGAGACAAAAAGAAGCCCGCCTGCAAGAGGTGGAGCGGATTGAGGCTCATGCCGCGAGTAAATTGAAGGACATTCGGACATGCCTGGAGAGATTGCAAGCAAGGAGAACAGATGCGGAAGCAAGTCTTTCTCGGGCCCGGTCGCTGGTTAAGGCCAAGGAGCAGGCTGTGGCCCGGGCAGAGGATATCCGCCGCAAGACCGAGCAGGAACTAAGAACCTATTACGAGGAGGAGAAGGAACAGAGGAGCTATCCAGAAGCAGTAAGGGCGGTTATGCGGTGGGCTGAGGAGCACGGTGTGAACGGGGTTCTCGGAGCTGTGGGCAGTTTCCTAGAGGTGCCTCAGGGGTTGGAGACTGCTATAGAAGTGGCACTGGGACGAAGCCTCCAAGATATTGTGGTTCGTTCTGAAAAGGAAGCTCGCCGGGCTATCGAGTTTTTAAAGAAAAACAGGCTGGGCCGGGCTACTTTTTTACCTCTGGATTTATTGAGGGTGAGAAATATTCCTCAGACCGAAGCCGAAAAAGCAGATAGAATACCGGGGGTAATCGGCTGGGCATACCGGCTCGTCGATTACCCGGAGGGGATAGAGAAGGCAGTTAGACATTTGTTGGGACGCGTGCTTGTTGTTGAGTCGCTGGAATCCGCGGTAAACGTTTACCGGGAGCTGGGATTGCCTGTCAAACTGGTCACTTTGGATGGGGAACTTCTGACTTATGCCGGTGCCATTACGGGAGGAACGGATGCCCGCCGTTTAGCTCAGTATTTCCGGCGAAAAAACTGGGCAAAAGAGCAAGCACGGATATTGGCAGAGAAAGAAAAAGAGTGCTTGCGGTTGACGGGCGAACTGGAGGAACTCAGGAACACCATCAGCCAACTCGATGAACATTTGCGCGAGATAAAAGGAGAGGAAGAAGAGTTAAGGCTGAAGGAAAGAATGTTGCTGCTGGAAGTTCAGAGTAACGCAGATGAGCGCGAAAGATTGACAAAGGATGTGCAGGGCCTGAAAGACGAAAAAGAGGGCTACGAGTTGGAGCTTGGGCCTCTCGCGGATTTGATAGCGGAAGCGAGGCAGCGACATGAACAGGCAGCGAAAGAAGCAGAACGGCTAACTGAGCGGGTTCAGGAGGTAAAACAGGGACACGAGGAGTTTTTGCGTGAAAATGAGGTCTTGAAGGAACGCATCAGGTCCTACCGGGACTTTGTTGCGGCCAAAGAACAGGAGATAGAGAACTTAAGGCAGAACCTGTTTCAGCTGGAAAAGATAAGAGAGTCTTACTTGCAGGCATTGGAAAAGTGCCGCCAGGAATGCGAGGCGCTGGCTTCCGAGATAAACAGGCAAGGTTCACTCCAGGAGGACTTGAAAGCCCGGTGTTCGGACTATGAGGAAAGACTCCGCCGGCTGATGGAGCAAGCCGATAGGTTGAGGGCAGCTCTGGCCAAAGAAGAGGAGGAGTCGCAGGCGCTGGAGAAGAAACTCTATGAACAAAAACAGGCTTGTCTTGAGCTGGAGCAGCAGTGTCGAAACACGGAACTGCGTATAGCGAGAAAAGAAACGGAAATCGAGAATAAGCTTAGACTATGGGAAGAGGTTTTCGGTGAAGAGTTTATACCTGGGACGGAGTCAGTTATGGATCCCGAAGAGGAGAAAAGAGCGAGAGAAAGAAGACAAGCTTTAAGCGAGGAGATTTCGGATATGGGGCCGATTGATCACGAGGCTGAGACGGAATTTGAAGAGATCCGGGGAAGACACGACTTTCTCAGCAGCCAGTATCGGGACATAAAGGAGGCCAGGGAAGCTATACAATCGCTCCTTAGAGAAACAAGAGCTACCCTTGCTTCTCGATTCGCGGAGTTTTTGAAAGGAGTCACCCGCACTTTCGACAGGACCTTTGCGGTCATGTTCAGTGGGGGCAATGCGAGTCTTGTTCCTGATACGAGCCCGGAGGACCTGGGCTGCGGGGTGGAGATCGCAGTGAAGATGCCGGGTAAGCGCACCCAGTCCTTAGAGCTTTTGTCGGGTGGGGAACGGGCTTTGACCTGCATCGCTTTTGTTTTCGCTCTGCTGGTGCAAAGGCCCAGTCCGTTTTGCCTTCTGGATGAGATAGACGCGGCCTTGGACGATGTTAATCTGGGCAGGTTCAGGGGGTTTTTGCAGAGCCTGTCACAAGATATCCAGTTCATCGTAATAACTCACCGCCAGGGCACCATAGAAATGGGACAGGCTCTCTATGGAATAACCATGCCCGAGGATGGGGTGTCGCGAGTATTGTCGGTTAGCCTTGAAGAAGCAGAGGCCCTGGCCGGCTGAGGAGACTGCTAGAAGCAGGTTGTAAAGGACGGATATCCAAACATTGGCAAAGGGTGGGGTGGCAATTGGGTTTTTTTGATAGGTTGCGGAAGAATAAGAAAACAGGCGAGATTCAAGAAGAAGCAGGGGTTGGCAGGGAAAAAGGGCTGCTGGATGAAGCTCACGAGGAATTACCGGCAGGGAATGAGTCTGGAGAGGTCCCAGTTTCTGAAGGAGAGCCGCAAGATAAGGTAAAAGAAGGATTTTTCAGCCGTTTGAAAAAGAGTCTGACCAAGACCCGCCAGAACATAACGGAAAAAGTTGAAAAACTGATCAAAAGTTCGCGCCGTATAGACGAAGAGTTCTTCGAAGAATTGGAAGAAATTCTTATCCAAGCCGATGTGGGTGTAAGTACCGCAGTGGAGCTGGTCGAAAACCTGCGTAGATCGGTTAAACAGAGGAAGCTGACGGAGGCAAGTGAGGTTAAAGAGCTCATCAAAGAAGAAGTGGCTTCAATAATGAAAGGCAGTGACGCTCCTCTCAATCAAGCTTCCCAAGGGCCTACGGTGATAATGGTGGTGGGAGTGAATGGAGTGGGCAAGACCACCACCATTGGTAAGCTGGCTTATCGCTTTAAACGTGAAGGGAAAAAGGTGATAATCGCGGCGGGAGACACCTTCCGGGCAGCGGCCATCGACCAGCTTCAGATATGGGCGGAACGAGTGGGAGCAGATTTCATTAAGCACCAGGAGGGAGCGGATCCGGGGGCCGTGGTCTTCGATGCCGTTAATGCAGCTCAGGCTAGAAAGGCCGATGTCCTGATAGTGGATACGGCGGGCAGGCTCCATACCAAGACCAACCTGATGGAGGAAATAGCAAAAGTCAAGAGAGTTATCCAGCGCACTTATCCCGAGGCCCCGCATGAGGTGCTTCTGGTATTGGATGCGACAACCGGCCAGAATGCCATAAGCCAAGCCAACCTGTTCAAACAGGCAACAGGGGTTACCGGCATTGTTCTCACCAAGCTCGACGGGACGGCTAAAGGAGGAATCGTAATAGCCATAGCCAAGGAGCTGGACATACCGGTCAAGCTGGTAGGTATAGGGGAGGGGCCGGAAGACCTGAGAGATTTTTCGGCACGGGAGTTTGCAGAGGCTCTGTTCGCTGACTGAACGCAGCAAAAAGGAGGGGGTAAGATTGCCGGCATTGGCGGTAATCGGCGGTACGGGGGTATATGACCCTGGGATATTGGAGAACGTCAGAGAGGAGAGGGTTGAGACCAGATTTGGAGCAGCGAAGGTTGCTCTAGGCTACTACCAGGGCAAAGAAGTGGCTTTTTTAAACCGGCACGGGGCGGGGCATTCGCTGCCTCCCCACTTGGTCAACTACCGGGCTAACATGGAGGCTTTACGGGTGCTGGGAGTGAAAAGAATAGTAGCTACGGCTGCGGTAGGCTCACTCAATCCCTTGATGGGTCCAGGAGATTTTGTGCTTGTAGACCAATTTTTGGATTTTACCAAACAGCGGCAGGCTACGTTTTTCGAGGGCGGCGAGCGAGGAGTGGTTCATTGCGATATGACCATCCCCTATTGTCCGCATTTGCGGGAGATTCTGTTTCGCGTCGGTGTTGACTTGGGCCTGAAACTGCATCAGGAAGGTGTTTACGTCTGTACAGAGGGACCTCGCTTTGAGACCGCTGCCGAAATCCGAATGTTTAGAATGTTGGGGGGAGACGTAGTCGGCATGACCAGCGTTCCCGAGTGCGTGCTGGCGAGAGAAGCCGGCATGTGCTATGCGACTGTAGCCATGGTGACCAACATGGCAGCAGGCATCAGCGGTGAACGCCTGACCCATTCCGAGGTTCTCGAGGTGATGGAGGCTAATGTTTCTAAGCTGAGACAGCTTCTTACAGCTTCCATAAATTGCATCGGCGTTGAGCCGGAATGCGAATGCCAGGCCATAGGGCAGGAGATAGAAAAACTTCGGCAGAGAAAGAAGGGATAAGGTGAAAACTGTTTATTGGCAAGAGGGAGTGCTCTATCTGCTTGATCAGACTGCCTTGCCCGGCACCGTTCGTTATCAGGAGTGCCAGGAGGCAGAGGAGGTGGCGCAGGCCATTCGTGACTTGGTGGTGAGGGGTGCACCGCTTATCGGGGTCACCGCTGCCTGCGGGGTTGCACTGGCAGCTGCAAGATACGGGGGTTCGGAGCAGGATTTTGACAGACGCATGCAGGAGGTATTCGATATGCTTGCCCAAACCCGCCCGACGGCAGTCAATCTTTTCTGGGCCCTCAACCGGATGAAAAAAGTCTATGAGAACTGCCGGGGACAGGGGCGAGAACAGGTGGCGGCGGCCTTGCTCAGAGAGGCGGAAAAGATGTTCAGTGAGGACGTGGCGACCAACCGGGCCATGGGAGATTTTGGAGAAAAACTGTTCGGCTCCGGAGTCAGGCTGCTCACGGTTTGTAACGCTGGAAGCCTGGCCACGTGTGGATACGGTACGGCTTTGGGAGTCATACGGTCCTGCCACCGCGAAGGAAAACTGGCCATGGTTTACGCCTGCGAAACCAGGCCCGTTTTGCAGGGAGCCCGCCTCACTGTGTGGGAACTGTATCAAGATGGTATCCCTGTGACTCTCATCACCGACAACATGGCGGGGACATTAATGCAAAAGGGGCAGGTCGATGGTGTGGTTGTCGGAGCCGACCGGATAGCTGCCAATGGAGACACGGCCAACAAGATAGGGACCTATATGTTGGCGGTTTTGGCCCATCATCACGGTTTACCTTTTTACGTAGCCGCACCTATGTCCACTATCGATTTTTCCCTTTCGTCCGGAGAAGAAATACCTATTGAAAAAAGGGATCCAAATGAAGTACGGAAAGTGATGGGAAGCTTTATTACAGTGCCCGAAGTGCCTGTGTTTAATCCTGCGTTCGACGTTACCCCCAACCATCTTATTTCTGGAATCATAACCGAAAGGGGAGTGGCTATGCCCCCGTTTAGGGAAAGCTTGGCGGCTCTTCGCGGCAAAGGGGGAGACAATTAATGGAGCACTATTACAAAGCCTGTCGCGAGGTGGTACGGGTCGCCCAGAGTATGTTCGAGCAGGGACTGGTTGTAGGCACATGGGGGAATGTAAGTGTTTGCTTACCGGGGAGGAAAGAAATAGTCATTACCCCGTCGGGCATGGATTACGCAAGGTTGACCCCCGAGGATATGGTCGTTGTCGATATGGAGGGGGCCAAAATTCACGGGAAGTGGAAACCGTCCGTCGAGACACCCCTTCACCTTTTCATCTACCTTGCGCGTCCTGATGTGTGGGGGATAGTTCATGTTCACAGCACAGCAGCCTCTTCTTTTGCTGTAGCCAGAATCGCAATACCCGCGGTTCTGGAAGAGACGGCGCAGCTCATCGGTGGGGAAATAGAAGTCGCCGAATACCAGCCCCCAGGAACCCGGCGTTTGGCCAGAGCGGCGGTAAAGGCCTTGGGAGGAAGGAACGCGGTTCTTCTTGCTAATCACGGTCTTGTAGGGGTTGGGTCTGATGCTGACAAGGCTTTGAAGGCTTGCTTGGTAGCAGAGAAGACCGCTCAAGTGGTGATAAACGCCAAGATACTGGGAAGAATCAACCGCCTTTCCCCGGAAGAGATCAGGGTTTTGGCCGAAGGCTTCAAACATTACGGCCAACAAGAGCCATCAGAAGGCCGATAGAGCCGGGCCTCTTATGTTTTTATTACGGATTCGAATTCACGTAACCGCAGGAGTTGATGATTAGGATGAAAGAAGGGCGTTCAGAAAACCGAGCCGGGCGGATGCTCATAACCAACGTGAAGATACTGCCTATGACGGGGCCGGAAGATTTCATAGCGGAAGGTTTCCTGGAAATAGAGGGGTCGCTGATTCGAAAAGTAGGCAGGGGCAAGCCCGCGAACGATGAAAATCATGAGGCGGTGATCGACGGCAAGGGCAAACTGGCTATGCCGGGGTTGATAAACGCCCACACTCACGCAGCCATGACGCTGATGCGGGGGTATGCCGATGACCTACCTTTGATGGAGTGGCTACAAGACAAGATCGAACCTCTTGAGTCCCGGATGACGGGCGAGGACGTTTACTGGGGCACTATGCTTGGCATAGCAGAAATGATAAAATCCGGGACCACGACTTTTGCCGACATGTACATATGTATGGAAGACGTGGCTAGGGCGGTTGCGGAAACGGGAATGCGAGCCGTGCTCTGTCGAGGGATGAACGGAGTAGGGCCCAACGCGGAACGGGCTTTGCGGGAAAGCCGTGAGCTTGCGGAAAACTGGCAGGGGAAGGGCGAGGGGAGGATAAAGGTCATGTTGGGACCCCATGCTCCTTATACCTGTCCGCCCCCTTATTTGCGGCGAGTTATGGGTTTGGCCGCCGAGTTGGGACTGGATATTCATACCCATCTTTCGGAGACTGTGGCTGAAGTCGAATCTATTCGAAAGGAATACGGCAAGACCCCGGTCGCCGTATATGCCGAAACCGGTCTATTCCGGTACAGAACGGTCGCGGCCCATTGCGTGCACCTTACCGATGAAGACATCCATATCCTCGCCGAAAGCCGGGTAGGAGTTGTGCATAATCCGCAGAGCAACATGAAGCTAGGTAGCGGCATAGCGAGGGTTGCTGAACTGCTGTCCGCAGGAGTGACTGTGGCCCTAGGAACCGACGGGGCTGCCAGCAACAACAACCTTGACATGTTCGAAGAACTGAGAACTGCGGCCCTGTTGCAGAAGGCCCGCTGTATGGATCCGGGAGTTATCCCCGCCTACCAGGCTCTGGAAATGGCTACGGTTAACGGAGCCCGGGTTTTAGGAATGGACGAGGAGGTTGGGTGTCTGAAGCCGGGAATGAAAGCTGATATTATACTTATTAATGTGGATAAGCCGCATTTTTATCCCCATCACAACTTTGTGGCTCACCTGGTGTATTCGGCTCAGGCCTCGGACGTGGATACGGTTATCATTGACGGTAAAGTGGTCATGAAAGATCGTGAATTGCTCACTTTGGACGAAGTGGAGGTTATGCGACAAGCTGCTTGGGCAGCCGCCAGGCTGCAAACCTAAAGGGACGCCTCGCGCCAGAGGATGGTTCCTGTGTGTCAACGCGAGCGTTCCTTTGACGGTTCCTGCGGCTAATGGTCGTGGGGCATCAACCGCAGGAACCATCCCAGTGGTCGAAGTTAGCTGGTCTTTGTGCTTCCCCCCCCTTGTACCGCCCGAGTGCTTTTCGAGAATCAGTCCCGGGGGCGCACGGACAAGTGTTTTAGGATCCTGCGTTTCAACTCCTCTCTTTTGGCCTCTAGTTCACCGATATTCATGGCGGGAATGTAATAACTTTCGAGTCGGTCGTGAACGGCCTTGGCTTTTTGCAGGTAATTGACAGCCTGTGCCACGCAAGAACGAAATCGCCGCTGGCAGTCGTCAATGTCAGCTTGGAATGGCTTGATGTGGGAAGAGTCCACGATTTCCTCCAGATGCATGACGCGAACATCGTGGTCTCGAGGCCACAGGAGTTCGGATTGGGTCAACCAGGGGGCTTCGTCCACTACTGCCATTCGTATTTGAGGGAAAAGAAGAGCCTGAACCAGTTCGGGTAGGAAAGGATGACGGTAGCACTCGTGAAAGAGGCCCGTAGATTCAGCTATTGCCTTCAATGATGACATGATCCTGTCTGTGCCGGTTCCCGGGCTTCCCTTCAACGAATATATCCTATAATCGGCATTTGCCAATGAGGTAATATGATTTACGACTCCTTGAGGTGTTATAGCAGCGGCAAAAAGGTGGCGGCAGGGCCAGGAGGTCGTGAGAGTTGCCGGGTTCGGCTCGGTCTTAAGAATCCTCTTGATTAAGTGGGAGGCTAGTTGCTGCCACGCGGCTCTATCAATCGCCTGGTCATAGTAGGAATACCATTCGTCGTAGACAACCTTGGCTTCGCGCAATCGGCTGTAAGCCAAGGCAAAGTAACGGCTGTTTAAAGTGGTGGTGGCGATTATTTCTTCCCGGTTGGCTTGTAGGGATTCTTTGTCCCAGAATTCGCCCAGGTTTACGATTTCATCGACGGCGCCGGGAAACCTCGGGTCCACTACATGGGGAGCCGTGCCGTCGATCACGGCAATGTCGTAGTCCGGCAGTACCATAGCGTCCAAAGATTCGTTGTCAGAGGAACACCAGTGAAACTCCACGCAATGTCCCATGTTTACAAACTCTTCTCCTAATTTCTTCATCAAGGTAGACTTTCCAACCCCAGGGCCTCCTTTCAGAACCAGTTTTAGCCTCGCGTCCTTGGGGACGATGAACTCGTACAAAGAATAAAAGCCCTGACAGGTATTGCCTCCAGGGAAAAAATGCCGTATTCCGGACACTTTTATTAACCTCCTGTCTGGTGATAGATAATCTGAACTATTGATATGTCGGTTGCGGTGCGAGATATACTTCTTCGTCTCGGCTAATAGAAATTTAAAAAAAGTTTCTGGAGTTGTTCGCATGAGGCTCGTGTTTATCCCTAGGGGCTACCTGCGCTTCTTGGGGCTGGTAGTCGTTACCATGTTAGTTACCGGAATAATTTATCCCGTTTTCGGAAATGTTCTTATGTCGCAGTTATCTGGCGAGCGTGAAGTTTCGCTGATAGCGGTCGGAGACGTAATGGTCGGAAGGCGCGTAGCGGAGATTATGAGGATGCGCGGCCCAGGATACCCTTTTGTCCAAACGGCCGGTGTCCTGAACCAAGGTGACATAACTTTTGCGAATTTGGAATCTCCGTTGGGCTTGCCAGGCAGAGCCTATCCCCAGTACGGCCTGTTCAAACCTAACCCATCGGCTGTAGAAGGACTGAAGCTGGCAGGAATCGACATCGTCTCTTTGGCTAACAACCACGCCTGCGATTGCGGAAAAGCGGTCTTGTTAGATACGATTACTAACCTCAAACACCACGGTATCAGATTTTTTGGAGCCGGAGCTAGTCTCATCGAGGCCAGGAGACCGGTTCTAATAACAAAAAACGGACTAAAGGTGGCATTCCTTGCTTACTGTGATTTCTCATTTATTTGGAGCAAACAACACTCTCTTTTTTTGGCCGGGGAAGAGGCCGGCATAGCCCCGCTTGAAAAAGAATACCTGGCTGAAGACGTTCGCCAGGCAGCCAAGATGGCAGACGTGGTCGTGGTTTCCCTGCATTTTGGTCAGGAATACACTGATTGTCCCACACCCTCCCAGGTAGAGGCCGCGAGGCTGGCAATTGACAGCGGTGCCCACCTGGTATTGGGGCACCATCCCCATTGTTTACAGGGGATAGAAAGATACAAATCAGGATTTATATTTTACAGTTTGGGTAACTTCGTCTTCGACCTCAAACGAGAAAAAACCAAAACCAGCGTGATATTGAAATGTACGCTTACACCTCAAGGTGTAAAGAGTTATGAGTTAATTCCGGTTTACATTACCGACTGCCAGCCGAGATTGCTCTCGGGGGAGTGGGCGAAATCGGTTGTCCGAAGGATCGATGAGCTTTCGAAATGCGTGCCGCCGTAAGTTAAATAAATGGCGCTAGCCATCACAGCATGAAGGCTTTCGGTGTCACCACTAGAGGATGAAAATTACGGGCTTTCTAGCGCTGGCTTAGACGCCTTTATTTTATAAAGAATCTGCGTTAATCAGCGTCTAAAAATAATATCTGCCCGGCACTCACTGATAACTTGGTGCCATAATGAAGCTACCATGGGGTACAAAGTTCGGAGCTGGCGTACGTCGAAAGAAAGTTACGCCTGAGTGCCGGGTCTGTGGCTGGTTTTCGGGGCAGACATATCTTCGGTCAAGTTGGGCATACTACAAAAAATGGTGAGGAGGCATCTGGTATGCCGCGTATAGCCGACGTAAGGCGGAACGAAGAAGGTCAGGTAATAGGTGCAGTTCTCGACGACGGGCGCGTGGTCAGTATCGACGAGGTAATGCAAGAGGTAAAGGAAGGGCGTATAGACGGGGTAACTGTGGACTTTGACCGGCAGGGGAGGGAGTACCTGCGGGCTGATTTGGAGATGTGAAGGAAAAGAGAACGGCTCCCGTTCTATGGGAAAACTAAACGCAAGAGCCGTCCTCGTAGCTTACCCGCCTTTCCTTTGGAGGAGTTCGGACATCACGTCGTAACTCTTTTCCAAGACTTCCATGTACAGTTGGAATCCTTTTTCAGGGTCTTCCATACCCTGGCGCCCGGTTCCTAAGTAAAGGCCGTAAGGATCGAGAATGCGCATGATTTCTACCTGCTCGCAGGTAGGGGGTTCTGTGGTTCCTACAGAGGGAGATACCTTTAGATCCCAGCTGACATTTTGCCTTACCTGATCCGGGGTTATTCCGGGGTGGCATTTTTCCAAGTACATCTCTTTGGTTTCTTCGTCAAACCGGAACACGCCCATGGTGGTTATTACCCCCGCCGGTCCTCCTCCTACGAGACCTGCCCTGCGGCGGGCATCACCGCCGTCAATGTATCCCGGCACGGTTATGTAATCGACTCTTTCCACGAAGCGGCGCTTTTCCTGTCTCATCATGATGTAGTAACGCACGGCTGATGACCCTATGTCATTGGCCCCGCCGCTGCCTGCCACCCTGACATAGGGTTTGTGGTAATCCCCCAGGGCAGTAGCGTTGATATTGCCGTACTTGTCTATTTGAGCCCCGCCGATAACCCCGACGTCGTAAAAGCCTCTCTGCTGGTCGCCGAAATTCCGCCACATGGTCCCGCAAGCGTAGGCTCTCTCGCAAATCGTTGTATCGGCGATGCAGGTGAGAAGACGCCGGGCGGAGCACCCTATAGCTCCCCCCTCCACGGCGATGGTAAGGTCGGGGGCGTGGGTAAGTTTAGCCAGCATCGCGGCGATGAGCGGGGGGCCTACCCCTACGAAAGCTGTCTCTTGATCCTTGAACTCGCGGGCAATGGTTGCTGCCATCAACTCCATCAGCGTGAAGTCTTGAGCGTACTCTAATGAACCGGTCATGATCTCACCTCACCTCTCCGTACTGCTGGTAACGCCGCTCGATTTCGGCCAGGCGGTACAGGCGTTCCCACCCTAACTTCCGACAGTAGCCGTCCCAATCATCTACGCCAAATATCCACTCTTCAGCCCAGCGGTTGAATCCGGCTTCGGTCGCCCAGCTTTCGGCCAGCTGAAGGCCGTAGGGAACATCCATTGAGTAGTAATAAGCGCAGCCTCTCCCGTGGGAACCAAAGGGAACTTTGACCACGGCGTCAACGCAATAGTAGGGAATGCAGGTGAGATTGGGATTGCGGCGGATTTCTTCGGTGGGCACGATCTCTTCAGAGGTTATGATTACGTGGTCCGCTGCGCGGGCAAGCGAGTCGTCGTTTCCTACGTGACCGAGTATCTGGGCGTTGCCCAGCGGGTCAGACCGCTGCACGTGGATAAAGGCTACCTCGGGGTTGGCTGCCGGTACTAGAGCGACTGGTTCTCCGCCATAAGGGTCAGGTATTATCTTTATTCGAGGGTTGTGAACAGGTATGTCCGAACCTAACAGCGACTTAACCGGCATGAAAGGAATGCCCAGAGAACCGGCCAAAAAACGCATACCCATCGAAAAATTCGAGTATTCTTCGATTTTTATTGGCTTAGGGATGCCCTTCTCTAGGGCACGCCTGTAGACTGCGTCGGGACCCCATATTCCTCCCCAGTTGTATGCTATTTCGTAGGTGTCTACTAAACCGAGACCTATCAGTATGGAATCGTGAACGAAGGTTACGGAAGTGTCGCTGATTAAACGCAGGTTTTTCTTTTGTTGGCGGGCTACTTCATGAACCGCGGCTGTGGGCGTACGGTCACCAATTCCGCCGAAACTCAGATAGCAACCGTCACGAACAAACTTGCTTACAGCTTCTTTCAGGGTAGTTACTTTGTTTACCGGGGGTTTGCTCAGTTTCACAAGGCAACTTCCTCCTTTCTCCGTCATGGTTGAAATCCGGCCATCGCAAGAGACCGCGAGGTAATTCAGATACCACCTCCTGGAGAAAAAGTTTTATGAGGGTAATGGCGATTGGTTATGACTAGAATCTACTATCGGTCGGTGGGTCCTGTCAACCATGAAATAGTACCAAAAGCGGTTTCTGGAAAACCCAAAGAGCCAAAGAAAGAAAACCAGTTACCAAGCAATCCCTCATGACATCACGTGATGTTACTGCTAAAGAGCGAAAATTCCGGATTCTCGAGTGGCGACTTCAGCCAAGCCTTCAAATTCAAAATCTGCTCGAAAAGCAGCCACAGATATTATTTTTTTGACGCTGATTAACGCAGATTTGATTTAAAATTACGGCCTTTGGATTGTAGCACCATGAACAAGTGTAATAACAGTAATACCGCCTATTGGTAACTATCGGTTTTCATTCTCTAGTGGTGACACCGCAAGGTGTCGTGAGGGTCTGTGTTAATCAGTGCCCATCTGTGTACATCTGTGGCTATTTCAGGACACGTGAAAACGACATACTTTGCTGCTGGCGTGTGATATAATCACACCAGAAGCCTTGCCGTTACCGGCTGGCGTAACAGGAATAACGGATTAAGGATAAGGTTCAAGCATAGAAATGAGTAGTAAGGTAGCGTCGTATCAAACGGGTATTCAGCACGGGGATGGGTTAGTAATGGAGAATGTTGGGCACCACGGGTTGCCCCAGGAATTGTGGCCGGCCTTGGGACGGATAAGGATGGCAGCGGCTGCCGGTGTTTTTACGCTAGCTTTCTTTCTTTTGCCGGGGGCTAACGTAGGATTCATGATTTTTCTTGGGCTGTGTACGGCAGTATTTGCAGGGGTGAATTATATTGCTCAGCACAGCCCGGTTGAGCAGCGCGGCTCGCTGGAAATAACAAGCATGTTGTCTGGCCTGGGCATGAATACTTCTCTAATATTGGCTAGCGGAGGAGCAAAGAGCCCGTTACTATTCGTGTATCTCTTTCCGGTTTTCACATATGGGTTCAGGCTAGGAGGCAGAGGGGCGTGTTCTTCCACTCTTCTTAATGTAAGCGTCAAAAATAACACACCTATGGCCGGTGCGGGAGACATGAGAAAATATACCTGAGCACGATCGTAGGAGGTGTTCGGGTATAGACAAGCGTGAACGCGTTAACCTTTGGAAACAGCGCTTTTCTGAATTCGAATCCAGCGGCAAAACAACAGCCGCTTGGTGCAAAGAACAATCAATAACGAAAAGCCAGTTCTATTACTGGAAAAGGAAACTGCGCCCGACCCAGGCAAAAGAACAGCCGGTGAAATGGCTTCAAGTGAACCTTGATGGTAGAGACTGCTTTGGGTCTGATACCGGTGCCATCAGGCTCCATGTCGGCCAGGTAACAGTAGAAGTAAAGCCCGGCTTTGACCATAACCTTTTGCGTGAAGTCA
>CAYONS010000046.1:0-15245 GCA_964405385.1 uncultured Syntrophothermus sp. | reverse complement strand
CGGGTCAGGTGGGTGCGACGAATCTTGGACTCCACCTGAACCTCGACCCGAATCGCCGGGAAGACTTCTTCCCAGTTGCCCCCAACCTGGTCCCACACTTGGGGACAGTGCTGCTTCAAAACCTGGCCGAACCCGAACACGTCGGATCCTAGGCTCAGGGCTTTTTTCACAGAAGCCAAGACCTGGCGGCGTATAGCTGTAGCCGATTCCTGTTCCAGCGATCTCAGCATCGTGCTGGTGACCATTTGATGGCTGCAGGTCTGTTCGTAAAAGAAGCCTTCTTGGCGTATCTTCACCTTCATGGTGATCTTTTGGTTATCAAAGGCGGGAGAAATGCGGCACTGCGAGCGCAGGGACTGGATCACCGCCGGGCTGCCGCAGTGGGGGCAGGGGACTGTAATTATGCCGCCGGTCACCGTTTTTGCCTGCAGCCACCGGTAGCCGCGCGATTCTTCTTCATCGAGCCACCCTACCAGAACCCCTCTTCGGAAGAGCGCGGTGCCGGAAAGTTCCAGGAAGGAACGGCCGTCCTTTTCGCTGCGCACGCGGATACCGGGCACTGCCGGCTCGATTCCCGGTTTGACGGAACGTATGATGAAGTCGCGCAGAAGGCAGCGCGTATATATTCCGGCGTATGTGTCCTGGCTTTGTATCATCGAGGTCAAGGCGACCCCGGGGATCTTTTCGATATCGGTCGGGACAGAAAGGACTTTCCCAGCTGTGGTGCCGCGGGCGATGAAAACGTCTCCTGTTTTTCTCACGTTCCGGTTGCGGGCAAACTCATCTACGAGGCCGGACAGGCCGCGGCGGGCCAGGTCTTCACCCCACACGTTGGCCGACCAGTGCTGCCAGAGGATGCTTCGGGGATTCTTGAGCATGATGTTGCGTCCTGCGGTAGTGAAGGTCTCGCCGGTCGTGGAAACGGTCAGGAAAGGCGGCGAAGGGGGCTCGTCTGATGTCTGCTGGGTATTCGGAATCTGAACGGTAAATATCAGGCGGTCGTTTGGTGCAAGGTCCAGCCCCACGGCAACGGCGAGCGCAGTCTGGTTCAATTCTATTCGATCCCAGCAGCCGCTGGTTACCAGGCTTAGGAAAACCAAAAGGCAGATTAGCCGTCTCTTTATCATTCCATTACCCCTCGAAAAGGGATTTTTGGTGGAGCGAAGGCTCCGGGGAGACTTTTTTGGCATGAGCAACAACCAGTAATATCAAAGGTATGGCCAAGACAAAGACTGAACTAAAAGGACCGATGAATCGGGGGTCGAAAAGAACGGCATATTCCAGGTTGTTTTCACCGAGGAGAAAGGCCACGGTTACGGTGATGACCGCTAACGGGAAAACGGCGGCTTCATGGCGAAGAAGGCCGAAACCTTGGGTTATGGCCTGGGCAGCCCACAAGAGGTTGAGGGCTATCTGCACGAAGACCCCTCCCAGCCATACCGCCATCAAAGCCGGTTCTACGCGCTGGATGAATTCTCCCACTTGGATGCGCCTGGCGACACTCAACCCCGGATAATTGGACAAAGCAGCACTGTCAATACCCAGGCTGGCCAGGGCGACTGAGGTGATGAGAGCGATGTGAAAAGCAGCTATGGGGACTCCCCATTTTACCACTTTGCCGGCATCAGAAGACTTGTCCATGTAAGGTATAACCATGCCCAGATTGACGATGTCGGAAAAGACGGCCATAGGGGTCACGCTGTTGGCTACGAGATCCCACAACCCCCCGGACAACACGGGAGTAAGGTTGGCGGGTTGAAGGCGGTTGGCGGAGAGCAGGATTAACAGCCAGACCAGGCCCAAGATTACGGGCCCCATGAGTTGATTGGCCAGGGCAATAGTGCGAAGACCTAGCCGGGCAGCGATGACTGCGGGCACCATCAGGGATATCATTAAGACACTCACAGGAGTGTAGATCATGAACGCAGACAGAAAGAAATCGGTCGATACCCGCAGGCCCAATGCGGCAAAGAAAACGAACCACCAGGTATACATGACCGCGAGCACCAGACCCACCACCGGCCCCAGGAGGGTGCGGCTGCACTGTATGAGCGTTTCCCCCGGCAAGAGTTTTCCCAGCTTAACAACCACGGCACCGACCGTCCATGCTACGGGAACCGCCAAAAGAGGTGACAGCCAAACGTCCCGGTTGGGGCTGGGGGCGGCGCTGATGGGCAGGACTTTAACCAGGTCAAAAGCAATGCGTACCGACAGGTACAAGAATAAAACCTGTATCCAGTTCACTTTCATTTTATCTTCAGGCATCGGCGCGGTAATGGACGGCAACCTCCTTGCGACAGAACCTACAGAGCGGCTCTAAGGTCAAGCTCACGGCTGGTAGCGGAAGACGGTCTCTAGAGCTTTAACCGGGTTGGGAAGCGGCCAGTTGTAAAACTGTCCCAGACTGTAAAGTATAGCAACTGCCATTAGAACCGAGAAAACAGCCAGCTCCCGGTACATTCTGTCCCGCAGAAGCGCCGGGACGTCGATGAGGATGATGACGACAAAGAGCAGTATCAGCAGAACCAGCACAAGTCTCCCTCCTGCTCGAGGTGAATTAGGGGGCACACAAGGGGACGGTTCTGCTGTGTCAATTTTAAAATTGACACCGCAGAACCGTCCCCTTGTGTGCCATGCGGTTTAGGTGCAGGACTCTGGTCAACAGGCCGCTTCTCCTTATCTTCAAATCTACCTCCACGGCGACAGGTACGGCGGGGAACACAGTTTCCCAATCATTCTCCAAAGACTGCCACACATCCGGTTGCTTGCGGCTGAGGGCTAATCCCAGTCCAAAAATGTCGGATCCGAGGGCCTGAGCCTTGTTCACTGCGGCCAGAATATCGGCCCTCATCTGGCGCTCGGCTTCGCGCTCCAGTTGCGAAACCATCGTAGCAGCAAATAAGTCATGATTACACTTCTGCTCGTAGAATGCGGCATCATCCTTAACCTTGATGGTAAATTTCAGTCTTCCGTTTTCGAGATAGGGTGTGATGTCTGAGCTTGCTCTCAGGATCTCCAGGGATACCGGTTCCCCGTCCAGGGGACAGGTGACGGTGAGCGTTCCGCCCCTCACCTGCCGGGGGCGCAGCCAGCGGTAACCGCGGGACTCCCGGGTGTTCAACCAGCCTGCCAAGCACCCCTTTTTGAAAACGGCGGTTCCGGCAAGCCTGAGTGTCTTTTTCCCAGAAGTGTCCGGTATAATCTCGACTCCGGGAATCACAGGCTCGATACCGGGAGCTGCGAGCTTGGAAAGCACCTCGATGATTCTCACTTCTGCATACACTCCTGTCGTTGGGTCCTGCGACCTGATCATCGACTTAAGGGCCTGCGCACTAGACTTTTCAATTACCGGAACTGTTTCGAGCACCTGGCGGGCATCTGAGCCTCGAGCCACGAAAATATCGGTGTTTTCCCGAAGGTGAGGACTTCGCAGCATGAGATCTACCATTTTTACCAGGTCCTTTGCCATAGCTTCTCCAACTACGAACGCGGCTATGTGATCGATGATTTTATACCTCGGGGATTCGAGATCTAACCTTCGCCGCCCCGCGGAAACAGTTGGAGCCGACGAAGAGACGACCGTGAAGGAGAGTTTTTCTTCCTTGCCCGGCGGCAAAATAAGCTGGAAGGACGTAATTATGCTTCCGTCCGCCTCCATATCCATACCTGATCCGCCAACGACTACCGCCTGGGGAAACTCTACCCGACCCCAGCACCCCGGGGCTGACAGGAGTGATACGATGAGAAGTAACAGCACCATTCGCCGCATTACCTACACCTCGAGGCAAATTCTTGTGCCGGACGCAGAATTACGCAGATGCTCATGAAACTCGACGGTGTCATGGAGGTCAGTGTACATCTGTGGCTCTAGAACCTGTACTGCAGCGTTTCAACGGTGAGGTAACTCCGCCTTATCCGGGATTCGACGCGGACATTGACCTCGAGGGTTGGGAATATCTCGTCCCACTTGTCCTCGAGGCGGGACCATTTCTTGGGGTAGGCTTCGAAAACAGCCTGCCCGAAACCGAAAATGTCGGAGTCGAGCGTCTGCGCCTTGCGGATGGCGGCCTCGACTTCGCCTTGTATAAGCTGCGCTGCGCGCTTCTCGAGCTGGGGAATCATACCCGGAGTCAACAACTGGTGGGAACATGTTTGTTCATAGAAATTCCCCTCTTCTCTTATGTCCACATCTATGATGATTCTCTCGCCGATTACCCGGGGTTTCACCCGGCAGCGCGACCGGGTGGTATCGAGAAGTACGGGTTTTCCGCAGATGGGGCACTCGATGACCTTGATTCCCCCGGCGATGGGGGTTGGGCGGAGCGAGCGGTAGCCCCGGGATTCAACTTCATCGAGCCACCCGACGAGACGGCCTTTTTTGAACACCGCGGTTCCAGACAGGCGCAGCTTCTTCTTTCCTTTTTCTTCTATTACCTCTACCCCGGGAACGGCAGGCTCAATTCCCGGAGTTATCGTTTTGGCAAGAAAGTCTCCCATGTCAGTAGGGGTATAAATCCCGATGTGGAGGTCTTGATTCTTTATCATAGAAGCCAGGGCCGGGCCGGGGAGTTTTTCCACTTCGGTCGGTACCCGCAGAACCTGGGCGGCTGTTGCGTTGCGGGCCACAAAGAGGTATCCAATTTTGCGGATGTTGCGGTTGCGCAGGAAATAATCTATATTCCCGGCCAGTCCCTGGCGGCACAGGTCTTCTCCCAGGACGTAGGAGTAGGCATGCTGCCACATGGGGCTGCGGGGTTGCCTCAAGTGCACCTTACGCGGTCCCTCAGTAAGAGATCTCCCCTCGGCTGAGACAGTTACGAAGGTGGGCGAAGGACGGGTGCCTTTTGCCTGTTTTCCCTTCCCTGCTTGGGCGGGCATTTCCGCGATTTGCTCGGTGAACACGAAACCTCCCTGGGCGGCAGCGTCCCACCCCAGCCCCACCACCACAAAGCTTTCGTTTATTTCTCGGTTGTCCCAGCAGCCGGAGACTGTACCCAGGCTACCCAGCAAGAGTATCAGCGCGAGGCACTTCACGGGCACTGATTTCATTCTTTCGCCACCTCAAGAGCACCAATAGTATCAGAGGAAGAATCACCGCAAAAAACATCATTACCCGGTAGTAGAAGAAATCGTAGAAGTTCTTGAGTTCCGCCACGTTGGCAAACATTTGCATGCTTAAAGCCCCGGTCAGGATAGTTAAAGGCATTACCAAGACGCGGTAATCGCGTACATAAGAGACCTCGGCTGCCGTGTGCGCGGTAACGAAAAGGAGAAGTCCGGATTTGACGAAAGCGTTGCTTATCCAGATGGTCACGAAAAGAACGTCCGCTCTCTCGATGAATTCCCCGACGGCAACGTTCCTAGCGACCGAGTAAATAGGGTACGACAGGGTTTGGGCCAGGTAGTGGTTGAATATCCCTACGGCGGTCAGGGTGAAGATACACAGCCAAAGGGCTGAAAGCAGCAAAGTTGCGAGTATCGGCAGGTGGATTCGGTCTCGCCTGACTGTAAACGGAGCCAAGAAGAACGCCAGGTACGCTTCGCTGAAAACGTGCGAGTGTTTCCAGGCCTGCGGCAGGAGCGGGACTGTGCCTTGGGACAGTAACGGCAAAAAATTATTCGGGTCGATGTCTTTTAAGGACAGTATGACGGTTAGGAAAGCCGACAGGTTATTGGCCCAGAAGAAAACCTCGGCAAGGCGTCCCAAGACGGTTAGGCCTTTGCGGGCAGCCCAGGCGCTGGAGGCAAGAATGAGGCCCGCGAAAACGCCCGCCGGTACGGTAAACATGGTTACGGAAAGGGCGAAATCAAAGAACATGCGAATTGTCAGGGCACAGGAAAAGACCAGGAAACACAGGTATACGAGAACCGCCGCCTTACCCAGGTACCTGCCTAGTGCGGACTCTGCCAGGGCGGTGAAGCTCGTCGGGTTGTTCGAAGCAAGGAGCCAGTAAACCAGGTAATAGGGTGCGGCTGCGAAAGCACAGAACCAGACCAGAAGCCAGCTACTCGGCCCGCCGGCCTTGATAAAATGAGGTGGCTCGAAAATGGCGGTACTGGCCATTATCATGAACATCAATAAACAATGGAACTGAAAACCAGAAATCCGGTTAGTCATAACTATGCCTGCCGCAGCGGGTCTTCCGGCCTCAGGATCACGGGGCGCCTGCGGTTATGCCACCAGGGCCGCCGCACCAGGATGTCTCCCAGGTCTTCCCAGCGAAGGGGGGCCAGGGGCGCGAGGTAAGGAACGCCAAAGGAGCTCATGGAAGCCAGGTGAATCAGCAACAAGATTATGCCGATCATTATGCCGAAGTAACCCAAGAAGGCGGCGGCCACCAGCATCAGGAAACGCACCATGCGCAGGGAAATCCCGGCACTGTATACGGGGAAGCTGAAGGAGCAGATCCCGGTGAAAGCCACCACTACCACCATGGGAGTCGAAACCAGGCCGGCAGATACCGCGGCATCTCCTATTACCAAAGCCCCCACTATGCTGATGGCAGGGCCTATGGCGCGGGGCATACGAAGTCCCGCTTCCCGGAGAATCTCGAAGGTCACCTCCATGAGGAGGGCTTCCAGGAAAGCGGGGAAGGGTATGCCTTCCCGGGCAGCGGCGATGGTGAGGAGCAGGGGGGTGGGGATCATTTCTTGGTGGTAAGTTATAGTAGCCACGTAGAGCGACGGCAGAAGCAGGGTAGCCAAGAAAGCTATCTGGCGCAGGAGCCGGGTGAGGGTCGAAGGTATGTAGCGCATGTAGTAGTCCTCAGGCGAATTCCAGAACTGGGGAAAGGTCGCAGGGACCACCGTGGCCCATGGGGTCCCGTCCACCAGCACTGCTATCCGGCCTTCGAGCAGGTGGCCTACCACCCGGTCGGGCCGTTCGGTGTGTTCCACCTGGGGGAAGAGCGAGAAGCGGTGGTCTTCGATGAACTCTTCGAGGTAGCCTGCATCCAGCACCCCGTCGATATCGATGCTGCTCAGCCGTTTTTTGACTTCTTCAATCAGAGCCTCCTGGGCTACGCCTTGTATGTAGCATACGGCGACACTGGTGCGGGTGACCCTGCCCAGGACCATGTTTTCGATCTTGAACCTGCTGGTTTTCAGCCTCCGGCGGAGGAGCGCGGTATTGAACCTCAGGGTTTCCGTGAACCCTTCCTTGGGACCCCGGATGAGAACTTCTTCATCCGGGCTTTCTACTTTCCGTGATTCCCAGCTCTTGAAATCAAGAACAAGGGCCCTGGCATACCCTTCGATGAGAAGAGCAGCGTCGCCACCGGCCGTCGACTCTATGATATCGCAAAAGGTTGTCGCTTCTTCCAGTTCGGTGGCGGTTATGAGATAATCCCGTACCACCGTGAAAACATCGAGAGACTTAGTTTCCAAGCCTTTTTGCAGAATATCGAAATCGATCATGAGGGGGCGCAGCACCGCGGTTTCCGCTTCGCTCTTCTGTATTAAGCCGTCGAAGTACACGAGGGCGGCTTGTCTCTCAAAGTCCCGGCCGAACTTGAACCTCCTCACCACCGCATCGGAACAGCCCTCGAGAAGCCGGCTAAGATGCTCCAGATTATTCTCCAGGGAGGTTGAAAGCCCGTCGGAGCAGGTCGTGCCGTCAACAGCGGTATTTTCTTGTGTTTTTGGGCTGTTTTTCAGATACCTCAAACGGAATCCCCCCGTTTTCAAGCACGACCAAACGGTGCCCGAAATCAAACAGCTGGATTGTTAAGACGCTAGGGAACCGAGCCGTTTACTACAGTCTGTACCAAATGCCGTCGCCGTATGCAGAAATTGAGGCCGGCACCAGAAGACCGCAGGACTTTCCTCGCTATATCCCAACAGCGCGCATCCGAGCTTTCAGTGCCAGGAAATGAATTTAAAATGCGGTCTCGCCCTAGTTGTTATAGAATTATTGAGGGGCAAGAGTTTAACCGGCGGTGAAAAAGATGAGGGCGGTTTTGCGCAAACTGGGCGACGGAATTCCTTTGGAGGAAGAAGAGTACCGGCGTCTCCTGTCGTATGTGGAGACGCTCCGTTCGGAAAGCGAGGAGTCTTACCGGGTATTCCGCGACAGCTACGGGGCCGTGTTGGCGTCCGAGTACGGGATACGGCTGCCCCGGTTTGCCCGGGGGAGGGCGGATCTCGTGGAGTACCTGTCCTCGAACCCGGAGGTTGTGAGCCGGCTGAAAACAGGGCCTGTTTCCGTGGGACGTTTCCCCGAGACCTTGCGGGAATACCTGCGCAATGAATACGGAGCCGAGGTGCGTCTGCATCAGGTAGAGGATGTGGTCCGCTGGATCGAAGGCAACCGGCTGAACGTGCACGGCTTGCCCCGCCCCCGGCAAGGGGAACCGGTATTGGTTTACGAAGACGGCAATGATAATAAAGAGACAGGGTTGGCCTGCCATTTTGACAGGCTGGCCCGGCATTCCTTCGTCAGCAGGTTGGTGAGCGTGCGTTATCTCGCGGGCGGCAAAGCTTCCGGGGACCGTTTTCGGGTGAAGGGAGAGGATGTGTTGTCGGGGATCTATACCAATAAAGAGAAATCTATCTATTATCTCGTGTATCTTACCGAAGCCGACCCTCACAAAACGGCCAACGCCTGCCGTTTGCTGAATTATATTTTTTATGGCTAAGCTATTGTGTGGACGAATCTATGAGGCTTCACAATCAAACGGTGTTGGGTCTTGGAATTGCAATACCAGACGGGAGCTCAGATGATTATGACCGATGAAATCAAAGAAACACTCAAGGGCGTAGCCGGTCCGCTTACGAACGAAGACGTATTCGCCTTTTGGAAGCGAGAGCTCGACAGCCGCAAGAGGCTGAGAAGACTGGTGGGCGAGCGGGTACACTTGGGGGTGGTCCCCCAGCGCGACGGACTCGACTTTTTGTTCCGAACGCTTTCGTTAACCGAGAACCGGAGCCTGTTGTTCCGGGTGTTATGGGAACACCCCGACCGCATGGCGGTTATCAGGTGGCTGGGCGACAGGGGTGAAGGTTTTCGCTCCAGGTTTGTGCAGGAGTTGGCCGAGAATTGGTTTGATGAAAGGAGCCGAAGCCGCCTCGATCTCTTGATAAACATGTACACCCCGGCCCTGAACGAGGCTTACCTCATGTTGCTGGGGAGGCTTGACAGCAAGGACATGGAACACCTGGTTTCCCGGACCGCCAACCCGGAACTGCGCCGGCTGGTGCGCCGAGAAAAAGAGAAGATGGAATCCCGGGGCAGGCAGTTCCGCCTGGGCGTGGGTGTGAACGATGTTCGGGAGCCCGGCCTGGACAGCATTTTCGGGAATAAGGCGGAACTAGCCAAAGCGGTTCTGATCGATCTCGAGCAGGCAGACGTGGCGTTGTACCATCACCCCTACCGGGCCCAGAGGTTTTTGGCCTTGTGCGAGACCTGCCAGAAACTGTTCCAAATGGGCTGGGTCACGGAGAGCCTGATTATGATTGTTGAGACTTACCGCGATTTCATGGAAAGAGGCAGGCTTGGAGGAAGGGAGGCGCTCCGGGTGTACCGCCGTTTAGACCGTTTGGCCCGGGCAGTTGTCCCCGTCTACTGCCTGATCGAGTTTGAGGGAAAGCTGCGAAAGGAAGCGGAGAACATATACCGCTCATGCCTCAGTCAGCTGGTGCTCGAAGAGTCGTCCCTGGCTTACCTGGAACTTTATGAACGGTTCGAAGAAGCAAAAAACACTCCATTCGTATATCCCAAATCGGAGATACAGAGGTTCTGCTTGAAGCTGGCCAAGACCAGGCCGGATGATGCCGTGCTTCAGTATCTCAAGGTCACAGACCGGGACGAGGTGAGCGCCGAGGGGTGTATCCGGGCGGCTAATGAACGGATTAAGAGCCGGCCGCACGAGGCTTTCGTGATTATGGAATTCTTGCGGCTCTTCGTTGTTCCCGGTCTGGCAGCCGGACAGCGACGCCCGGTAAGTAGCGAGCTTCTGGCCCGTTACTTAGACTTGTGGTATTGGGTCCCTGCTTCCCGTTTCATGAACGGGGAGATAGCGGATTCTCTGTCTGCCGGGGCCACCGGACAGACCGGGCGCGAGGTGCACGAAGTCCTGCGCTGGAGCCGGGCTTTCGCCGGGAAAGAAAACCAGTCCCATCCTGGTACAAAGGAGCTCGCGAAAAGGCAGGGAAAAAGAGCGGCTTTACAGGCCTTTTTCGGCACGGTGTTGGGGGTGGGGAAACGGTGAGACCGGAACTGTTGGAGATAAAAGAGGAATGTCAGGCGATTTTGAACTCCCTTTTCGTTCAAGTGAAAAACGATATAGAAAAACTGACTTCGGCGGATAACCTGGTCACGCCGCAGGGAGCCGTAGATATTGAGGTTCTGGAGGATTACGTGTACCACGTCAACAGTTTTTACTACCGCACCTTCGACCAGAAGATGATGCCCGCGTACCTGGAGAAGGTGAACCGGGTAGTAGCCGAAGTGTACCGGGTGGGCAGAAACGCCGAACAGGTGAGAAACGACATCGCCAGCAATCTGGCGCGGTGTGCGGGGATGTATAACCTTCTCAAACAGTTTACCCGAACCTTGAGCGAGGCGGAACAGGTGATCGAGAAGGACCTGAAGGTTCTGGCCGAAAGGCATCGGGGGATAAGCGGGCAGGTTAGAGAAATAATCGGGGACTTGATCTTCGAAATCACATCTGTTGAACGGCTGTTTAACGACCTGGAGACAGTAGGAGAGGCCCGGGGATGGTCCCAGTTAGTCGAAGGCGATATTCAGCTGCTCCAGGCGGTGTGCCTGTGGGAGCAGGCCTGGTCAGAAGGAGCCAATGCCAGGCTTCGCGACGAGCTGGGGCGCTGGCTCGTTTCGGCAGAATACCTGATAGAAGGGCTCGAAGAAGCGGCCAGGTCTTTTCGAGAAACCGGGATGTGTGGGGATTGGCCGGCTTTGGAGGCTCGGGCTTTGCAAGTGGGACTGGCTTCGGGCTTTTCCACAGCACTGGCTGCACTGGTTCGGGAAACGCTAGGACGGTGGATGGAGTTCGAGATGGAGAAGGCTGCCTTTTACGAACGGCAGGGAATGAGTGATAGGGCAGGCGAGCATCGGGGCGGATTTGCGGCCGAAGCGGCGCGGCGTTTAGAGCGGTGGGTGCGGGTTTTCCGAGGGCTCCTTCGCTTGAGCCGCGAAGGTATCGATGGACAAATATTGAGCGAGATAAGCACTCTCGCACCGGTCGCCGGGGAGTATGCGGGGGCGATGGCCCGTTTGCTTCGCGAGTTTCAGAGGGAACTCCAGGCCTTCAGCGATAAGTTGGAGCGTTGGCCGGATATGGGGCCGTTTGAATTGGAAAAGTCTCTCGAAGAAGCTTTCTGCCGATATGAAAAAGAAATGCGCCGCCGTTGGGCCGGTTCCGGGCTTCCCGGGTTCAGCAGGATAGGGTACCGGATAAGGTGTGCTTTGGAGTATCTGGAACTTGTAGGGGTAAAACTCGCCTACCACCGGGAACGGCTGGCGGCAAATCTGGAACAGCAAGAACGGTACCGGAGCCTGCTCGAGGAATTGCGAAGGCACCGGAGGTTGTTTTCTGGGTTCAGGCAGGACCTGGAAAACCTGATGTCCCCCGGTACCCTGAAAAAGGTGTGGAAAGATATTACGGTGGAAGTGAAACGCTATCCCGCGAATGCCGGGGAGCAGCTGCCGCCAGAGTGCCTGCCGCTACTGGATAAGGGATACGCTGTATTGAAACCAGACCCGAAAACAGAGCATCCTGTGGTCCTGGAGGAAAAGGGAGACGTATTTTGGATAAAGGTTGACGGGGTTGAGCGCTGGGAGGTTCCTTACCTGGTGGTACGGGTCAGGGGGTAATTAGGGCAGTGAATCTGGGAATAGACTTTGGAACCAGCTACACGAAGCTGGGGTACATCGCCCCTGACGGCAGGTTTGTCAATCTTGCCGGTACTGATGGCGTGTTACCTTCGGTTGCTGCCTTTGTGCCGGCAACGGGGAAGCTAGAGTTCGCTTCGGATGCTCTTTCGGTGTCAGAGGATGACGCCGAGGTAGTGCGTCATTTCAAGATAGAGCTCAAACGCAACCCCGGCTTCCGATTGGGGTATTTCGGCCTGAAGGAAATAATGCAGGCGTATTTTCGTTTTCTCTTCGACCGGTATATATCGGGGAGGATACCTGCCCAACCGCAGACGGTTACCGTCGGGGTGCCCAATTATTTCGGGCTTAAATCCCGGAGGATTATGCTGGAGTCAGCGAAGAGCCTCTTTCCCGGAGCCGAGGTTGAGCTGGTCTTGGAGCCGGTAGCTGCTTTGGTAGGCCT
Organism: uncultured Syntrophothermus sp.; assembly: GCA_964405385.1. Classification (GTDB taxonomy): domain Bacteria; phylum Bacillota; class Syntrophomonadia; order Syntrophomonadales; family Syntrophothermaceae; genus Syntrophothermus. The sequence goes on along the minus strand of CAYONS010000046.1, from coordinate 2,949 downwards.
GCTGGCAGAAGAAGAACCGGGCGGGTCCCCGGCATACCAGGGCAATATTTTGATTCTGGACTTGGGAGGCGGTACGGCGGACGCCAGCTTTGTTCACGTCAAGGCTGACCGCAGGCTGCGGGTGGTGCTGGAAGCGCAGCTCAACGCGGGGAGCGACTTGTTCAGCGGCTCAGAAATTGACAAAACGGTGCTGCGGCAGGTGCTTTTTCCGCATTTTGAAACGAACACGGGAATGCTCATCCCGTCCAGGTTTAAGAAGGAAAAAGGGCTGAGCCGAGAGGAACTGTGCCAGTATTCCCGGATGTTGAGGTGGGCCGAAGAAGTCAAGCTCATGGCGATGGGCCAGGATACGGTAACCGTAGATATACCCAATTTCTACCAGGGACTGGGCCTCTCCGCGGTGCTGGAGAAGCGGGAACTGTCCCCGGTTTTCGAAGGCACGTTGTCGGCTTTGAAGCGTTTCCTGGAGGAAACGGTTCGGCCGGCGGCCGAAGGCTTGGGTTTGTTCAGGGCGGGGAAATGGGATGTCGATTACGTAGTATTGACCGGCGGAGTCTCCAGGATGGAGGGAGTTGATAGGATAGTTTCGACGGTGGCTCGCCGGGTGATCCGCTCCCGCTCACCGGAGTTCGGTGTAATCCGGGGCCTGTGCCGGTGGCGGTCATCGCAGGAAACAGGCCCGGGGTGGGAGGTGAAGTCTCTCTTTCCCTTCCGGTTTTACATCGAAAAGAAGGGTGCAGATTCCGAGTTGGAACTCATCCCATTCGACACGGCGAACCTGGAGCTGGATCCGCGCGGGGTCTACCGGCTGTGCTCGGTTTACCCGGATTCGGTTCACAATCTTTCAGAACAGAGCGGCAGGGTGCGGGTGCGTGTTTATCAAGGGGGAGAAGCCCAGGAACCGCAGGAGATTAGAACTGACCCCGAAAGCCTGGTCTTGGACGAGTCGCGCCCGGTGCAGAAGGAGGAACCGCTCGAGGTCTGGCTGGATCTCGCGCAATCCATGCTGACCGTGGGTGGGCAGCCGAAGCCAAGGGATGCGGACAAGGCCCAGGGGACCGAATCTTTTCTATGGGAATCGGGCCTTGACAAACACCGTAAGGCCGTTCTTTATGCTGCCAGTTTGGAACTGGGGCGCCCCGAGGTGAGGGAGCATTACCGGGCGGTGGTAAACAGACTCGAAAGCGGTCAGCCTTTTCAGAACTTCGACGAGGCGGTGACGGCTAAGCTCCTGCTCTTCTTGGACATGCTTTCCCGCCTGCGCGAGAGATGAGCACGGGCCACAGAGCCACAGATGAGCACGGACCCGGCACTCAGTGATAACTTAGTGCCATAATGAAGCTACCGTGGGGTACAAAGTTCGGAGCTGGCATACGTCGAACGAAAGTCACGCCTGAGTGCCGGGTCTGTGTTAATCAGTGTCCATCTGTGTTCATCTGTGGCCCTCAGTTCTTAACAGGTCTGAGGAAAAGGCGGTGCAGGAGCATGCCGGCGGCGAATCCGCCAACGTGGGCCCAGAAGGCTATCTGAACGGCCCCATCCGGAGCAAAAAGGGAGATGGTGCCCGATGCTAACTGGGTAAAAGCCCAGAAGCCCAGGTATATGACGGCGGGTATCTCCACCAGGTAGAAGAAAAAGAACACCGGGATCAGGGTGAGGACGCGGGCTTTGGGGTACATCAGGAAATAGGCGCCCATGACCCCGGCCAGGGCTCCGGAAGCTCCCACCGTAGGGATGGTTGAGTGCGGGTAGATGTAGCAGTGGGTAGCCCCGGCGATGACCCCGCATGCCAGGTAGAAAAGCAGGAAACGCACGGGTCCCATCCTGTCTTCCACGTTATTACCGAACAGGAACAGGGCCCACATGTTGCCGATGATATGCATCCAGCTTCCGTGGAGGAAAGTGGAAGTCAGGAAAGAAGAAAAAGTGCAGTTGGCCGGGATCAGGCCGTAGGCGTAGAACAGCGCCTCCAGGTCTTTCGGGGACAGAGATAATTCATGGAAAAAGACCAGGAAGTTGAGGGCAATGATGATCCACATGCTTAAGGGGAACCTTTCCCCGGGAATGTTGTCGCGCAAAGGTATCACAGCGTAAGCCTGCCTTTCCGGTTCTTCGTGTTTCAAGGCCAAGTGTTCTCGGAGCCGATACACATAGAAAGACTACTTTTAATGAATCGGGAAAACCTTGAACTTAGATTGGTCCCTGGCCCTTTGAACTGGAAGTAAGATATTACCATGAAGATTTGAAAAACCTTGTACTTAGATTGGTCCCTGGCCCTGGGGATAGACGTTGATGAAGTTGGTTCCGGGAATACGGTTGTAGACCACCAATTCCTCCAAAAGGGAAAGGACATTTTCCAGGCGTGCTTCATATTCTTTGCTCGCGGGGTCAATATCGAGACCGATCTCAAATACGTAAACCGGTACCTCAATCCAGTTCATGTATTTCAGCTCATCAAGCCCTTCTTGTTCCAGAAACTCGAGTTCCTGTATGGGAACGGAAAAGGGTCCGTTTCCTTCTTTTTGCCGATCAATGTGCTTTTTTAGCTTGTCGAGGAAAAGGTTCAACAATCGCTCTTTTTCTTCGTCTACCAGGTACTGGTAGAGGACATCGTGAATCTCTTTTACTAGGACGAGCGATGTCACGGTCGGCAAAGCGAGATGCTTTTCCTCGCGCACAAGCTTAAGCGTGAACAGGTCGTCTTTGGTCAGCACGTACATCAACCCCTTTTTCTACTCAACGATAGTATCGCTGAAACCTTCTTCAATTATAGCAGAATAGAGAATGCAAAATCAGGAGCGTATCCGGTTTTACGTTTTCCATTTGCGCTTGACGATCCGTCAACGTTGTCCTAATATATAGTTGGCGATGATGTGGATAAAGGCGCGGAAGTGGCTCAGTGGTAGAGCATCGCCTTGCCAAGGCGAGGGCCGCGGGTTCGAATCCCGT
>CAYONS010000045.1:0-15291 GCA_964405385.1 uncultured Syntrophothermus sp. | reverse complement strand
AGCAGTACTACCAAGTAGCCGTTTGGAAAAGGTTCCTGGTTATTTGAGTTCAAAGGTTATGGTGACAGTGGCGGTAACCTTCAGATTGCCCGGTTGAATCGGAACCTCGCTTCCACCATAGCCCCCGGCGTCTAAGGCCCGGAACGGAGGATAAGGATTGTAACTGCTTGTGCTCTCGGTAACCGAGACGACGCTTCCCAGGCGCATCCCCAGTGCCCGGGCTATACAAGTAGCCTTGGCACTTGCCTGCCTGCAGGCTCTTTCCAGGGCCAGGTTTGTTGCTTCGGACAATTCCTGCTTATCGTACGATATACTTATTACTTCATTGGCGCCGGCTTTGAGGGCGCTGTCCACAATCTTCCCAAGACGGGGAAGGTCGGTAACCGTCACGGTGATCTCGTTACGCACCTGGTACCCGACGATAAGGGGAGGGCGGTCTTTGTCATTTTCTCCGGGGTAGGAGTATTGTGGCCAAACGGAAAAGCTGGTCGTCTCAATCTGGTCTTGTTTCAAGCCATCTGCTGTTAAAGCAGCTATGACTTTGCTGGTGGCGTCGGTATTTTCCCTCAGGGCGTCGGCCAGGAGCTTGTCTGTTGTTACCACTGCCAGGACTACCTTGGCCTCGTCCGGAGCGACAGATACGGTTCCGGTTCCGGAAACGATGAGAGTCGGGCTGGGTGAAGGGTTATCAGGGCTGGCCGGAGCGGCCTGCGGATTGACGAGACCGGCCAGAATGAGCAGGGTTGCCAAAATCACGGCGCTAAGCGGCTTTTTGAATAGTTTCACGTACACCAAACCTCCTTTTCATCGACAGCTGTCAGCTATGCGGGCCAGTTCCTCCAAAGGAAGACAACCACTCACTTCTACTTTGTAATACTGACCGTCAGTCTCCAGGGTACGAGCGACTGTGGATACGCAGTCGCTTTCGGTCTTGCCGTTTTCTGTAAGTGTTTCTTGACTAGACTCACCAGTACCAGCTTTTGCCCTCGTGTTTGTGTTTGAGTCAGCTGTAGCGTCGGAAGAAGCGGCACCTGTGTTCTGGGCCGGGGTGTTTGTTTCTGTCTCACCTCCTGTCGGGCGGATAAAAACACGGACGACGAAGCCTTTTTCATCTGTATAAGTCAGACTGAGATCACCTGCAACATCGCTTCGCGCTTCCACCAGAGAATATCCTGCAGGCATATAGTGAGGGCGCACAACGGTAAATTGACTTGGCAAGACTGCCAACGAGTCCGCAGGCGCTGAAGAAACCGAACCGCGGTTGTTTATAGGCGCGTTAGCATGGCTTTGAGCCTGGTCTGCAATGTTGTACTGTGATGGCGGCATCTCGTCCGGCTCGAATTTTTCAACATGCGGGCGCGATTGACTTGAAATATCAGATGGCTGAACTTCCTCGGCAGAAACCTCGGTTTTTACAGGGGTTGACGCCATCTTAGGCCGTGCGCCGGCAGAGGTGCCGACCGGGGTATTCTGGCCGGGAGGTGATACCAGGGACGGTGATCCCTTGACCAACAGCACCAATAATATGAACACGGCAAGCATTCCTCCCGCTCCCTTGAGATCTATGAGCTGGCGGAGGTTTTTGAACCTATCCTTTGCTGTGCGGCCCCCGTACGATGAACCGGCACCCAACTGGGTTACTCCGACCATGACCTTCCGATGAAAATCGCTCCCAAGAGGAGGTATATCACCGGTATCGCGGAGGGTTTCGGTTTCCATAGCGGTCATCAGATAGTTGTGCTGGCAGCCGGTACAACCCTTTAAATGTTCCTCGATTTGCGAACGAAGGTGAGGCTGAAGCCGTCCGTCGCAATACAGGTAAAGCAGTTTATCGACTTGCTGACAGTTCATCGCGTTTTCCCCTTTCGCCCCGACGTTCCAGCAGCACCCTGCGCAGAGATTTACGGGCGCGGTGCATTTTCACTTCTACGTTTTCCCGAGTAATTCCCAAGGATTCCGCTATCTCCTGGTTGGACATCTCTAGTTGGTAGCGCAGAATGAGCATTGCCCTATAAGTTTCTGGGAGTTCCAGCAGCGCTTCACTGATATCTTCTCTCAGCTGCTGGCGGTCGTACACTACAGACGGATCGCCGTAGTCGATATTAAGCCCCACACTTGACCGGTTGTTTATGTTGTCATCAAAACTGACGGTGATGACTTTTTTCTTCTTGCGCAAACGGGTGATACATGTGTTGACGGCGATCTTTTGGATCCAAGGAGCGAAACTCCTGGACGTATCGAACTGATAGAGTTTTCGATACACGTTTATAAAGACTTCCTGAGCGATGTCTTCTGCTTCTTCGCGTTGATTGGTCATACGGTAGGCAATGGTGAACACCTGCCGTTCGTATCTATGTACAAGCTCCTCAAAAGCACTGAGGTTTCCCTTAAGAACTTCGTAGACCAGTCTTTCGTCGCTAGGAGCCACTTTGCTTTCCTCCTCACAGCCCGTTCGCTTTACAATACGACAGCGGGGGCTGAAAGCTTACACCGGCAACAAAAAAACTGCCTTTATTGGCAGTTTACCACATGTTGTTAGTTGTGGCGCGCTGATGATAACCTGAATTCCTGCAGGTTTTAAGCTGGCTTTAGACTCCCGGAGCAATATTCAGCACCTGCAAGCATCCCAAAAGATAATGGGCGGCGAAAAAACCGTAAGCCAGAGTTCCAACCTGGACTGCTGCCGGTTTGCCAAGAAGGAGAAGGGAGACGATTGTGATGGTGCAAGCGGCGCCTGCGCCAAATCCGAATTGGAAGGCGGCTCCCCGCCATTCAAGACAATCCCCGCCTAACTTCACGAAGTAAAGAAACAGCCAAATGACTCCCAGCAGGTTCATGATGGAAAACATGCACCCGAATCCCAGTCTAAAACATGTGACTACGGCAAATAGCAGTCCTGCGAGCAATAATTTGCAGTAAACACTTTCGACAAGTAAGTTCCGCAAGTACTTTTCCAGCAACGCGATTTCGCATTGAAAAAGGGAATCATCATGCTTATCCATGTGCGCTCTTCTCTTTCAAACGAAATCCTTCTAAGGAGTATCATGAGGAGATTCGCGTTCACATATTCTGCCATCTCTTACCAACGGGAGATCAAGACCCTGTGGAGGGAAAGACCGCGAGCGGCCTCGACGACCTGCAGGTATTCCTGGCGGTTTATTCTTCGACTGATTTCCGGGTAGGAAGCAGCCTTAAACGCAGGATAATACTGGGCCATAATATTTACAACCGTGTTTAAGGATATCTCGTTTGCCAAAAACTCCAGGACTTTTTCCGAATCGGCAACGCCATTAGGCATAACTAAGTGCCGGACTATGAGCCCCTTGACCGCTAATCCCTGAGGATCGAGTTCGAGATCGCCTACCTGTCGGTGCATTTCCTTTAGAGCGGTTCTGGCGATATCGAAATAAGACCCGCATCCCGTGTATTTGCGTGCTTTTTCGTTATCGGCGAACTTTAGGTCCGGCATATAGATATCTACAATGCCTTCGAGCAGTTTGAGGGTTTCGATGTCGTCATATCCCCCGGTATTGTAGACTAACGGAACAACAAGGCCACGTTGTGCTGCTTTGTTTACTGCCTCGACGATTTGGGGAACGACGTGGGAAGGGGAAACAAGATTGATATTATGGCAGCCCTGGTGTTGCAGGGACAGCATGACTTCGGCCAAAGTATCAGTCTTTACTTCTTGACCCTCTCCTAATTGACTTATATCGTAATTCTGACAAAACACACAGCGCATGACACAATAAGTGAAAAATATAGTCCCTGAACCCTTGGTCCCTACCAGGAATTTTTCTTCGCCAAAGTGAGGTCCGTAGGAGGCTATAACGGGGAGGTATCCCGTCTTGCAAAAACCGCGCTCCCCGGAAAGCCGGTCTACTCCGCAGCGGTGCGGGCAAAGTGTGCATTTTTTCAATAGCTTCCTTAAAGCTTCTGCACGGGCGGAAAGCTCCCCTGAACGGTAAAGCTTTACATACCCGGCATTTGATGCCCGGTAAGCCGCCATCGTTGAAAAATCCCCCTTGGTGCTTCAGTAACCCTTATCCCTATCTTCAGTGGACCGGGAGCAGCCTTACCTTGATTTTGTCCTCGGTCAGAGAAATTATAGCTCCTCTTACCAAATCAGGTTGAATTCGTGGTAGTACCTGGCAGAGAATCTTGGCTACGGAATGTGGGTGAGGTGTGCCTAACCGGAGGGTTATAACACTCGTCAATAATAGCAGGAATATCCATGCCAGAAGCTTTAAAACAAAGGCGACTGTAAAACGCGTGTTACGTATGGTGGGCTGGCCCATGCATATTTTGGGGTTTACAGTTATGCGGTCAATCTTCACAAACACCACCCTCCTGGTTAATATTCTACCATGATTTTCACCTGGTGAAGGGTGCTGGGCTGGAACGTACTAGGTTCCACAACTGGAGGCATGCATTTGCTACGGTGCTTCTGGAAATGAGGGAACACCCGAGGGCAGTACAGGAGATGCTGGGTCATTCAAAAATAGCCATAACGCTTGATACCTATTCTCACTTGGTTCCGGGGCTAATGGAGCAGGCGGCAGAGAAACTAAATGCCGTGGTCGGGGGAAAAAATAAAAGCCCTTCCGGTAAGGAAGGAATATTTTGAAGGCCGGCCAGAGACTCTCACGTTGTGGCAAAACCGGCATAACCCAACTGTCCCTGAGCCCTGAATGTCTGTCCTGGTGGGCCATGAGGGAGTCGAACCCCCAACCTTGTGATTAAGAGTCACCTGCTCTGCCAATTGAGCTAATGGCCCACACCGTTTAGTCACGGTGACAGTATAGCATACAGGGCTGATTTCATGCAATACCCTGCAGCCGGTTGTCTGCCGCGAAAACCTGCCACAGACCCTAATGACACCACAAGCCGTTGTCGCGGCCACCCGCGCCGAATCGCGGATTGTCTTATTGTCCGATGTTTGAATGCTGGCTGTCGTGCAGTGCGTATCTTGTAGCATTCGCGCCCCGGGGTTTCGGGTTGGGGTTGATACGGACCGCAATCATGGGGCTGGATGTCTGCTGACAACTATTCTCGACACTATACCGTTTTCGCAGTGAAAGGTTATGGTACCTTCGCTTGATATCCCGTACACCAGGTCACAGCTGGTTTCGTCGCCAGCCAGCGTCACCTTAGAGTAATTATGCCCGTAAGCCTTCGTAACTTCATCTATTGTGTCGCCTATGCCAATGCCCCGGTTTGTGAAGTAACCCGGCTGGACGGTGTCGAAGATCCAGACCGTGTCTTGCTTTTTAGGGAACCGGAGGCGAAAGTCTCTGCTTGGGGGCTCGTACACGGTGCTCATCCCCAGGAAACGGCCCTTGCCGAAACGACTTTCTACGTCACTCAGGGAGTCAGACCCCACCAGAATCTCGGCCTTACTATTCTTCACATAAAAATCTTCTTCCCGAAGATGTAACTGTTCATCGGGGTATTCGATATGGGCAGACGGGCTGTAGGACGAAATGCTCAATCCTACGGCTACAGCGAACAGAAGCAATCCAAGCACAAGCCAGCGTTCGTGTCTGCGACTATTCATCGCGAAACCTCCTAATTTTACGTTTTCTTTTCAAGTCTTCGCTACGGAGGCGGCTGAATCCTTCGTGACTTTAATAGGAGTTGCTGGAAAATCAGATTGACATAGCATGTCGGTTAACCAATAATTTTTAGTAGTATCTTTTGCTGTTGGGCTTTTTCGGGGTTACGGCGGAGGAGAGGGGTAGAGATGTGGCTATAGTCGTAGTAACCGACAGCACTGCTTATTTGCCTCAGACAGTGGTAGATCTATACGATATCAGAGTGGTTCCTTTGAATGTCACGCTGGGGACGGAGGTCTTCAAAGAGGGAACGGTCTACTCCAATAAGGAATTTTATTCTCGCCTTCGTTCGGAAAAGATTTTTCCCACAACATCCCAGCCGTCCACGGGAGACTTCTACGAGGTTTTTTCCCAAACCGATCCAGGGGATACTATACTGGGCATTTTCATCGCGGAAAAGCTTTCAGGAACGGTGCGCACGGCCCAGATGGTGAAGGAGATGTTCCCCGACCGTAACATATTGGTGCTGGATTCGCGGTGTACCGTATTGGCTATGGCTTTCCAGGTGTTAAGGGCTTGCGAGATGGCGCGGGCCGGATGTTCAATTGAAGAGATCTTGCAGGAGATACAGTGGATTCAGAGCCGTTTTGCCATATATTTCGTCGTCGATGATCTGGAATATCTATTCAGAGGCGGCAGGCTGAGCCGGGTAGGAAAACTGGTCGGCAATATTCTGCAGATAAAGCCGATACTACACATTACTCCTGAGACTCAGGGTGCCATCCACGTCTACGACAAAGTGAGGACCAAAGCACGAGCTCTGCAAAGGATACTGGATGATGTTGAGCAGAGGGTTGTAGAGGGCAACATCGAAAAGATAGGGGTTTGCCATGTTGACTGCCCACAGGAGGCAGCCCATCTGGGAGAACGCGTAAAGGATCTTGTAGGTAAGCCGGTACCGATTCACGAGGTGGGCCCAGTTATCGGTTCTCACGTGGGCCCGGGCGCCCTAGGACTGTGTTACTGCTGAGGGCACACATGTATAAGGGGGTAGTAATGTGAACAGCGTCAACTGGTTTCGTAAGGCTGTGTTTCTGGGGCTAGGTATCATTTCAGTTGCCAAGGAGACAACCGAAAGGCTTGTAAACGAACTGGTGGCAAAAGGGGAGCTCACCGAAGACGAAGCCAAGAAGTTTTTGGACGAGCTTCTGCAGAAGGGAGAGGAGTACCGGCAAGAGCTGAAGGGGCTCATCCGTCAGGAGGTAGACAAGCTCAGGAGCGAATTGGGGTTGGTTACCAGGTCCGAGGTGGATGAGATTAAGGAACGCTTAGCAGCTCTGGAAAGCCGAATTGGAAACGACTGAGGACGGACGTAAGGGGGTCCGTCCCTTTTGTGTTCCCTTATCGAATCGGACGGTAAGGAGGCATGTTGTTGAGGATTAAGCATCTGAGTCATTTTAATCGTTACCGCGAAGTTTTAAAGATACTGGGGCACCACGGATTCGGTTTCGCATTTGACCGCTTGTGGACCAAAGACGGCAAACCCAGAGGCAAGAGAAAAGATACTTTTTTAACTGCTCCAGAACGGCTCCGCAAGGTTCTCGAGGACCTTGGGCCTACGTATGTCAAATTGGGACAGCTGCTGAGTACAAGGCCGGATCTTCTGCCAGCCGAGTATATTAGAGAACTGGAAAAACTCCAGGATAGCGTGCCTCCCTTCCCTTTTGAGGAGGTGCAGAGGGTGCTGGAGGAAGAAGGGCTCCGGACGGAAGAGGTGTTTTCTCATTTTTCAGAACGGCCAATGGCTTCGGCCTCGATAGGGCAGGTACACGAAGCAGTGCTAAGAACTGGCGAAAAAGTTGTAGTAAAAGTGCAGCGCCCGGGGATCAGCAGGATCATAGAAAACGATCTGGAGATACTTTATGAACTGGTAGGAGTTTTGGAGAAGCGCACGAGTTGGGGGCGTCTCTACCAGCTGAGTGACATACTGGATGAGTTCGCCAGTGCCCTACGCAGGGAAATGGACTTTGCCCAAGAGGGCCGCAACGCAGACAAATTCAGGGAGAATTTCCGGGACAATAATAACGTGCTTATTCCCAAGGTCTACTGGGAATACACCAGCCGCCGGGTCTTGGTATTAGAATACATCGGGGGGGTCAAAGTATCGGAATTCGAGCAGCTGGTGCGGGCGGGGTTTGACCTGAAAAGAGTTGCCAACCACATTGTTGAGGCGCTTTTCCAACAGATATACGACCACGGGTTCTTTCACGCGGATCCACACCCGGGGAACATCGCAATTGCCCCGGGAGAAAAAGTGGTGTTCTACGATTTCGGACAGGTTGGCACGGTAGACGAGGTCCTTATCGAAAGATGTATGGATCTGGTGATGGCGATGGTCCGCTACGACGTAAACGGGGTTACCAGGGCCTTGCTTCAGATAGGTATAGCCACCCGTCACGTTAACCGGGAAGAATTGCGCAGAGATGTGTCCCGCCTGCAGCAGAAGTATTACGGAATGCCTCTTTCGCGTATTCAAGTAGGCGAGGCCTTAGGCGAGCTGGTGCAACTATCGTTCAAATACCAGGTAAGGGTTCCGCCCGAACTGTCCCTGATGGTAAAAATGATGATGACCATAGAAGGGTTATTGAGCCGGTTGGATCCGGGGCTTTCTGCTGTCGAGATAGCCGAACCGTACGGGAAGAAAATCTTGAAAAAGAGGTTTTCCCCAGAACGCATTCGCAAAGAGATTTCTGATGTTCTGTTGGATCAGTACATGGCGGCTCGTAACCTGCCGCGAGAAATAGAATCCATCATGAACATGATGGAGGAAGGGGAATTAAAGTTAAAACTGGAACACACCAACCTGAACAGGCTTCAGACCGTACTCGATGTTATATCAAACCGCATTTCTCTTTCGATCATAGTCGGGTCCATCGTCGTTGGGAGCTCGCTGATAGTTGCAGGGCACAGGGAAGGGTTTATCCCGGGGGTACCTTTAGTCGAGATCGGTTTTGCCACAGCGCTCGTCTTGGGTTTATTTCTGGCATATTCCATACTGAAGAGCGGAAGGTATTGAGGCATTGACTATAACGCGCGAATTTGAACGGACATCTGGGTAGGGATGAGGAATTGAGCAAGGGGGGGACGGGATATTGATTAAGATAGGGGTCGGGGCTTTAGTGCTAGACGAGAAGCAACGAGTGGTTTTGGTAAAACACGGATACAAGAGTTACTGGCACGGTACCTGGATTCTTCCGGGGGGGATGCTTGAGCCGGGTGAAACGCTGGTGGAGTGCGCTCGGCGGGAGGTTAAAGAAGAGACAGGGCTTGAGGCTGAGATAGGAGATCACCTTATAACCTTTGAGAGGATAGTCAGGGACCGCCAGGGCGTGCGACTTCACGTAGTCTACATTGATTTTTGGGCTCGTGCGTGGTCGCAAGAATTGGTTCCCGGCGATGATGTCAGGGAGGCCATCTGGGTTCCTGTTGAGAAGCTGGGGTACTACTATCACGAACTTCACCCCGACACTCGTGTCATCCTTGAGAAAGCGGGATTTATTGACGTTCGGGGCAGGAGTAAAAACGCGAATGTTACCAATATACGGGAAAGGAGAGGCTGAGGGATGGTTTCTTGGCGGATTGGGAACAACCTGCTTGAGATAGTGCAGGGGGACATCACCGAACAGGATACCGATGTCATAGTCAATGCAGCCAATGCCCAGCTGGCACCGGGCGGAGGGGTTTGTGGGGCTATTCACCGGGCAGCGGGACCCGAACTGGCAAAGGCCTGTGCGAAATTAGGAGGATGCCCGACTGGAGAACTGAGGGTGACTCCCGGTTTTAACCTTAAGGCGAAATACGTATTTCACGCCGTAGGTCCGGTCTACCGGGGGTTACCAGAAGACGCGAGACTATTGGCTTCTTGTTACAAAGAAAGCCTGCAGAAGCTCGTTGACATGGGCCTCACCAGCATCTCTTTCCCGGCGATCAGCACTGGGATCTTCGGATACCCTATGCGGGAGGCTGCCCAAGTAGCTTTGAAGACAGTCGCTGATTTTCTGAAGGGTTGTTCTGCCGGGATTACAGTACGTATGGTCCTTTTCAGCAAGCCGGACTACGAGGTCCACCGGGAAGTGCTTGAAGAACTGGCAAAGCAAACATGATTTTATGCCGGGCGCCTGATTGTTGGATGGCGACGCGCCGCTGATGAAAGCCGGCGCCGTCGGTTCTTGAGCAGCTTTTTTGTTGTCCACACCAGGAGGAGGACTATACTGATTCGGAGCCACCAAGCGGCAAGACCCGGAGAAGGAGCGGGCCAAGCCTGACGGTTTACGACCGGGACTCTGCCCAAGATCTTATTATGCTCCTTGAACACGATTTCGCCGACCTCAGTTCCGGGGGGCAGGGCCCGATGAACGGGTCTTAAGTGCAGTTGCCCTGTCGGGTAGGGAGGGTTTTCTTTTTCTACGACCGCGGCCAAATCCCGAGAGGCTACCAGTTCGACGTTATGATTTTCATTTACCCGTATCACCGCTAATGTCTGATTTTTCTTGGCCAGGTGGATGCATTCGAAATGGCCGAAGCCGTAATCCAAAAGGCTCATGGTGTCTTTCTCGGCTTGCGATCCCCGGGGTTCGTCCAAGAGCACGACTATGAGAGATTGGCCCTTGCGGGTCGCCGAAGCGATAAGGGTGTTGCGGGCTTCCCGCGTATATCCGGTTTTCACACCGTTAGCCCCTGGGTATTTCCACAGGAGCTTGTTCTGATTAATCAAAGTGGTTTGCCATTCCTGGCCGTTCCAGGGTCGCGTCTTGGTGGCTACTATTTTTCGAAACTCGGGGTTTTTCATGGCAGCGCGGGTTATGACGGCCAAGTCTCGGCTGGTAGTATAGTGTTCGGGACAAGAAAGGCCGTTAGGGCTTACGAAGTGCGAGTTTCTTGCCCCTAGGGCGGCGGCTTTTTCGTTCATCATGCGGGCGAAACCTTCCTGGGATCCTCCATAATGCTCTGCTATGGCTAGGGCTGCATCGTTACCGGAATTCAACATCATGGCGTATAAAAGGTTTTCGAGTGTCGCTTTTTCACCTTCGACCAGATAAACTCTGGTTCCCTCTACCCGCGGAGGATTCGGTCCTACCTTTATCTTATCTTCCAAGTTCCCGTTTTCCAGAGCTATGAGGGCTGTCAATACTTTGGTGAGACTTGCAGGAGCCATAGGCTTGTCGGGGTTCTTAGACCATAATATCTTCCCAGTGACCGCATCCATGAGTACACCTGAAGAAGCCTGCACGTCCGGGATTTCGGTTGCCAGAGCTATAGCGGACGTTGGAGCCGCGGTTAGACTTAACCGGGGGCAGAGCGCAAATAAAACAAAAACGGCAAGAAGTCTCCAACAAATAGACAGACGGCGGCGTTGCGGCATACCAGCGCGAGCTCCTTTCCAGTAAACGGTAATGCTAGGCCATGTGCCCGTTTAATTATAAATGGAGACGGCAGCAGTTGCAAAGCCAGTTTGTGAAGATTCTCATATTGCTTGCCCCCCGGGAACGCTTGTTTTATGATTATAAAAGCTAGTATGGCGAGAGGCGACGTGAGATGAGCTGCTACCGAGAATATGAAGTAGACCGGGGAGTGTTCATTTGGGGCGGCAGCGAAAGGGCTGCGAAACTGGCAGAGGCAATAGCTTCCAAACAGCCGGTAATATGGGCCTGGAAAAAGGCGGTGCCTCCTCGGGTATCAGATGGTGTCAGGAATCAGGCAATTCGAACCTTATGGGGCAGGGATCTGGCTTACCTCAAGGGAAAAGTGGGGCGCTTCACTGTTGGCTTGAGGGACGCGGATGAAACCGTGGAAGTGCGGACGGGTGCGGTGGTACTGGTCCCGGAGCCGTCACGACCGATGCTGGAGTTCCCGGATGCCGGCGAGGTGAGGGGCTGTTCCGTGGCCGTCATTCTCATGGGTGTTTCCCGGGGTACCTATTCGGCGGCGTTGCCCAAAGTTTGCAGCCTTGTTTGTGACAACCGGGTTTGGGTGATAACCGATGACATACAGACGAGCTTCGAGGGAGGGGAAGCCCTTTATTCACAGGCGCGTCGTCAAGGAGCGGTGTTTATACGCACGGACAAGGTTCCCTCGGTGGTTTCTGTGACAGGAACTACCGGGGAAAAGTTTGAGGCGGTGGTCCAGGACAGAGACCTAGGGAGGGAAATATGTTTGCGGGTGGACAAAGTCGTGGCTCCTGTCTGGGGATTGGGCGACGATATGTCTGCCTACTTCGACCGTCTGGGCCTTAGGGATTTTGATTGGGGCGGTTATCCAGGAGATACCAACCGGGAAGGCATATACGTGTTTCCTGATCCTGAGGGTTTCATGACTGAAGAGGAGGAGAACACGGTTGTCCAGGCTATTGCTGCTAAGACGGCAGTGCTTGTCCGGGGACGTTTGCAGGCGGCCAGGAAGTTCGAGATAGACGGTGACAGGTGTGCCTATTGTCTTACCTGTTACCGGAACTGTCCGCACATGGCGGTGGAGATGAGGCGAGATGAGGGGTACAGGAATCTTTACGGGGAAGCCTGCTTTATAGATGACTTGTCCTGCCGCGGTTGTGGGGTATGTTACTCGTTGTGTCCTGCACAAGCGATAAGAAGGGTCAGCGGCAAAGAGGATTTGTGTGCAGAAACACATCCAACAATTCCGATGATACTTGCCTGTCAGAACGCGGCAGGTATGCTGCTCAGGCAAGGCGGTATAAAGGCGGATTACCGGTTGTTTCCCTGCGCAGGGGCTATAGGGGATAACGATATATTGCGAGTCATGGCCGCAAATGGCGGAAAACGAGATGTATACGTGGTGAGCTGCTATCAAGACAAGTGTGAGCACCAACACAAGGACAGGGAACTGGAGGGCAGGGTGAAGAGGCTGAACAGACTCTTGGCTGCCATAGGCATCGAGGGGCGGGTACGCTTGATGCGCATGTCGGCTGCTGATAGATTGTCGCGGTTCACGCTGATGGGGGAGAGGTCATGATTATCGGTAAGCAAAAACCTTTAGAGGAATTGGTCAATAAACTGCGAGGTTACGGCAGGATACTGGTTTTGGGGTGCGGGGGCTGCGTGACCGTCTGCCAGACCGGGGGAATCCGGGAAGCAGAAAGAATATCTTATCTTTTGAGCATGGCTTTGGGGGCGGAAGTCCAGATACATGCGGACGTTGTGGCCCGTCAGTGCGAATACGAGCTGCTTGAACCGATACGGGAAAAACAAAATGATTTCGATATCGTTTTGTCACTGGCCTGCGGGGTTGGCGTGCAGGCACTGGCCGAGGTTCTTGTGCCCGTTCCCGTTATACCTGGTTTGAACACGGTATTTGCAGGGATGCCGGTGGCGGACGGGGTATGGGAAGAAAGATGCCAGGCCTGCGGCGACTGCATACTCGATCTGACCGGGGGCATATGTCCGGTCTCACGATGTTCGAAGAGCCTTTTGAACGGGCCTTGCGGCGGTTCTCAAAATGGGAAATGCGAGATCTCGGATACAGTGGACTGCGCTTGGCAGCTTATATACGACCGGTTGGAGAGATTAGGGAAACTAAGCAATCTGGAAGAACTGATATTACCCAAAAATTGGTCCACCAGCAGGGATGGAGGGCCGCGCCGGATGGTGAGGGAGGGGGTGGAACCGAATGGCCAGGAGTAACCTGGAACGAGTTATCACCGAAGGCCATTTTGCGGTAACGGCAGAAGTCGGTCCTCCCAAGAGTTGTAATGCCGAATTTGTGCGCAAGAAGGCCAGGGTTTTAAAGGGGTATGCGGATGCTTTTAACGTAACGGACAACCAAACGGCTATCGTCAGGATGTCCAGCATCGCTGCCGGGGCTATTCTGCAAGAGGAAGGACTGGAAGCTGTCATCCAGATGACTTGCCGTGACCGCAATCGCATAGCCTTGCAATCGGATATTTTGGGGGCCGCTGCTCTTGGAATAAGAAACATCCTATGTCTTACCGGGGACCACCAGAGTTTTGGCAACCATCCGGAGGCCAAGAATGTTTTTGATCTAGATTCTATCCAGCTGCTCTATACAGTAAAAAACATGCGGGATCGAGGACAGTTCCTATGCGGGGAAGAGATGAAAGTTCGCCCAGAGCTCTTCATAGGTTGCGTTGAGAATCCGTTTGCCGATCCTTTTAAATTCCGGGTGATAAGGTTGAAAAAAAAGGTCGAGGCGGGGGCCCAGTTCGTGCAGACTCAGTGCGTTCTCGAGATGGAGAGATTTCGGCAGTTCATGGCTATGGTCGTTGACCAGGGTATTCATGAGCGGGCGGCGATACTGGCTGGCATCATGCCTATTAAGTCGGCGAGGATGGCCAGGTACATGCAGGAGAACGTGGCGGGGATGATGGTCTCGGAAGAGATATGTCGCCGCTTGGAACAGGCTCAGGACGTGGAAGAAGAAGCAATCAGAATAGCGGTGGAACAAATACACGAGGTACAGGAGATCCCGGGGGTAAGGGGTATACACCTGATGGCAGTAGCCTGGGAAGAGGTTATTCCTGAGATCGTCCGGCGCGCCCGCCTCTTTCCGCGTCCGCAGGTGGAGCCAGAAATGAAATAAACGCAGACTTTCATGACACTAAAAGGTGTCGTGAGGCTCTGCGGCTGCGTGTGGCTAGAATAAGGTTTTGGGTGGTTGGACTATGGCGGAAGTGCTTGTCATAGGAGGCGGAGTAGCTGGCTTAGAAGCTGCTCTGACCTTGGCCGAATACGGAATAGAGTGTGTCATCGTCGAAAAAGAACCTCGCTTAGGCGGGAAAGCATCTTTACTGAACTGCAAGGCAGTTGACGGCGTATGCCAGGTTTGTGGGGCCTGCCTGGCGGGGCGGAGGATTGAAAGAGTACAGCAGCAGGAACTGGTTGAGGTGCTGGTTTCTGCCAGGGTTGTCGGGGTAACGGATATGGGAAGCAGGTTTGAGGTGGATATAGAGACTCAGGAAGGCAACACAAGCATCTCGGTCCGGGGAATTATTGTCGCGATAGGCATAGATACTTTTCCCTCCACCCTGCGGCCGGAGTTTGGTTATTCTCGTTTGCCCGGAGTGATAACGGCTTTGGAGTTGGAGGGGATTCTAGGTGAAACCCCTGAGATACTGGGGGAAAACCCTCGATTGGCTTTCATTCAGTGTTTTGGCTCGAGAGAAAACGGGATCGGGGTTGCTTACTGTTCGCGAGTATGTTGTTTGTACGTTCCCAAGCTGGCGGGGAAGGTCAGGGCTGAGGTTCCGGGGAGCCGTATAGACTTTTTTCTGATGGATCGCCAGCGCTATGAGGCCTTGTATCGTGCGAAGAATTCACCGGCAAGCGAGATTCGTGCTATGCCGTCCAAGGTTTACCTGGCACCAGGTCGAGAGCTGGAAGTAGCATACGATGACCCTGAGACCAGAAAACCGGAAAGCAGACGATACGATTGGGTGGTGCTTTGCCCGGCTTTGGTTCCGGGAATCGATGTTCCGGGGCTTGCGGTCTTGCTGGGACTGGAAAGAGGCCCTGACGGGTTTTTACAAAGAGGAGAAAAAAGTTCAGGGCCGAGGAGGATTCTAGCGGCTGGTGCATGCACAGGTCCGATGTCGATTATGGAAAGCATAGCCAGCGGCCGTGCGGTTGCGGGTCAGATGCTTTACGAATTTGACTTCATTAGTGGCTGATTAGAGACGATTGACGGTAGAAGAAAAGTTTTTCCCTAT
>CAYONS010000044.1:0-15721 GCA_964405385.1 uncultured Syntrophothermus sp. | reverse complement strand
CGACTGTATTGCCCATCGCTGCCATTCGTTCGGCT
The DNA here is from genome assembly GCA_964405385.1 of uncultured Syntrophothermus sp. GTDB lineage: Bacteria > Bacillota > Syntrophomonadia > Syntrophomonadales > Syntrophothermaceae > Syntrophothermus. The sequence continues at coordinate 15,686 of CAYONS010000044.1, read as the reverse complement.
CTTTCCGGCTGCTGTTCCGCGCCCCAGCCGCGCTCAGATACGGCTTATCCGTATATTACAGCAGTCCCACGCTAAGAATACCGCAACCTTGCGAATCGCGAACCTCCCAGGCAAACAGCCACCACTATAGGTTCGCGCTCTTGGAGTGTGCAAAGCCATTCTTGCCTGACCAATTGAAGCTAACCGAAGTGCAACCAGTTAGAAGCGTTTTAGATGTGCAAAAACCCTTCTGGATCGTAGCCCGGATTCGCTCCTACGTGCTCCACCCGTCGTTGCCAGTTAGCGCCCAGCCGGTAGTACCTTAAACTATCGTGCTCTTTGTCAATGATCTTTTCCAGACGGTGTTTTAATGCTACAAATTGTGCCGGATCCACTAGGCATTCAAAAACCGATTTTTGAACCCGCTGTCCGACATTTTCGCATTCTTTGGCAACTAACCGCAACCTCTTCTTGCCTTCTGGCGTTTCAGTATTAACGTCATAAGTGATAAGGACCATCACACAGCATCACCTCATTTCCATATAAACGGCGGATAACCGTCGATGTCACCCCGCAGGTGCCTAGCGAGGAGCAACGCCTGAATATGAGGCAATAACCCTAGTGATACCTTTTCATTAATAAACGGGTGCGTAATCTGGTCCCTTTTTCTAGCCTGGTAGGCCTGGAGAACCTCCCTTCTCGTGTCATCGCTCATAACAACAGCCCCTGATTCCTTCTTTTGAAAGCCTCTAGCTGTCACCTGCCGCCTATTGATCAAAGTTAGAGCCAGCCTGTCGGCGAGTATCGGCCTCAGTTCCTCCATGAGGTCGAGAGCCAAACTCGGCCTGCCCGGTCTATCTCTGTGCAAGAACCCAACTGCCGGATCTAGACCAACTCCTTCCAGGGCAGATGCTACGTCATGTGCCAGAAGAGTGTAAAGAAACGACAGTAAAGCATTCACGTTGTCCGTCGGAGGGCGTCTCGACCGTCCTGTAAACGCAAACTCGCTCGTCTGAACCGTGATTAAATGTCCCAATACACCAAAGTACAGCCTCGCCGCTTCTCCTTCGGCACCCCTCAGCCATTCTAAGGTCTGTGGATGCTTTAAGGTTCGGGCTATCTGGGCTAGCCTGTCTACGGCAGATTGAATCTCAGTGGCCCCTGAACAACCAGGGTAATCTCTCAAGGCCCTCATCAATACCGTCCTAGAATTAAGTACTTTGCCCAGTACCATGGCCCGCGCCAGTCCAGACGCCCTCTCTTCCTCATCGGCCCTCCGGTACTGAGCACGACGCAAAAGAACATTTCCCCGTACAGGCCCCTCTATTCGAGCCAGGAAACGTCCGTTCTCAGTAAAAAATGCGAGGGAAACGTTGCGTTCACCGCACAAGCCCATAAGCTGTGGACTGCAGGAAACCTGCCCAAAACAGATGATGCTGGCCAAGGTGTGTATTGGAACCCTAAGCCTTATTTCCTTATCAACCCTAACGCAAACTGTCTCGCCTTCTTTGGACAAATACGCCCCTTGTGTAGTAACGTACAAAGTGTTGAGAAGCCTCTTCACGGGTCCCTCCCCTATTCTATGTCAAGCTCGTCCAAAACTTGTTGCAGGTATTTGGAAACATTCTTGCCGCCACCTGTGGCCCTGGGTAAACAATATTCATATAACGAGCAGCTATTACATTCCCGTCTATACACCGCCGGCGGCGTGCGGCCCTCGCGAGTCAGGTAATGCAGGCGCAAAACAGCCTCTTCGGTAGCGGCGCGCAGAGGCTCGTCAAACGACACTGAGTGCCTGCGACGGGGCCGCCCGTAATAAATAGCTCCCTCTGTTACACTGACGCCTAGCATTTCCTCAATACATAAAGCCTGAGCGCACAATTGAACCTCATCGCTTCTATCAACCTTCGGCTTCCCATGTTTGTACTCGACGGGCACGGGCTTCCATAAACCAGGACGCCCCTCTATCAAAATGCCCGTATGTCCATCAGTGACACCCAGAGGAACAAACTCCACAACATCAGCTTTACCGGTAAGTCCCAATCTTGCGGACTTCAAAGGCAAGCCCCTAGTAACCACAATGTTATTGCGAAACTCCTGGTCTGGCTCGTGAACCCGCTCGTGCATGACCCTGCCCTCGGCCGTGAAAATGTTCTCAACCCATAACTGTTCCAGGTGAATCAAAGCCCACTGGCGTTCGCAGAACACAAGATGTTGGAGTGCCGATATGGGCAGGAATTCTTCTTCTCCGTACATGACTAAGCATACACCTTCAATTCAATACCCGGGGGCAGGTCTTCTCTTTTTACAACGATTTCGTAGTCGGCAAATGACCGCGGAGGTTTCGAAGTGTCCTTCTCTCGAACCTGAATCAAGTCGAACAGCTTGTGAGCAGGAGCTTTACCCAAGCCTTTCTCATCGTCGTGGGAAAAAATGTATAGTCCCCTACAGGTCATTTCCCCACGGGCAGCCGACCGGTCGTACTCAAACATGTTCACCAATGCTTCCCACAAAACAGTAATGTCGTCGATGGATACCGGGTTGCCGCTTGAGGTCAAGCGCTCGGCCAGTTTGGGGTTGTAGAACCCGTGACACCGATAGAGACCATAGGGAACTATAGGCTTTCTTCCCATCTCCGTCTGCTTTGACCTCTTGTCAGCTTCCCTCGTAATAGCTACCCTTGTAATGCTCACGTCCATCGGCAGTATAGGCGATATCGACCGGGCAAATGTCAGTTGCACAGGTCCGCGCACCTGGCCAGCGTTAGTCCCAGCTGTCAACACTGCCCCGAACATGCGTATATCGTAGTATTTCTTTGTCATAGCTTCTTTGATTGCATCCCTGTCCGAGGCACTCAGTTTCTTCAAGTTCTTGCCGGCTGCAAACAGGTCTTTGGCAAGCTGCTCAAGCCTCGGCCTAATCTCAGGCGGGACTTCTCCTACTTCTTCCTTTACGGTGTCCAGGATATCTTTCTGTTTTCTCATTTCGCGGATATACCTGACCTTTTTGAGATCTTCGCTCACGTCGAAAACATCGGCCGCTTCGTTTACCAGCCACTCCAATAGTCCCTCGTCGTTAACCTCCACCTCGGGGAAGGCATACCCGTCTTCGGCCATTGAGTTGTAATACAAGGTGTTAAGAGCGACCTTGCTCTGAACAAATATTGCTTTACCGTGGACCAATGCCGCGTAATCCCTTATCTTTCTTTTCAGGGCAACATCGGTGACAAAACCGTGGTTAGTTTCGGGGTCTATGCGGGGCATGTTACCCGCATCGGGGTCACCGTTGGGGTTCCCGTTTACCACGTCAAAGAGAAAAACGAAGTCGTGCCTTTTATAGGGATCGAGATAAAGCTCCTGAGCCATAACTTACCTCCTCCTATTTATTAGCCCTTTCGGCGGCAAAATATGCCCGCTGGTGATAAAAACCGAGAGAAAACTCCCCTTGCTGTGACACAGGAAGGGTCTGCGGAAATCCGCCCAGCTCGTCTATGGCCAACATGATCTCTTCCAGTAACGCTTCGAGCTCGCGGTAGACATTAAAATACTTCTTTCTGATTTTCGGCATATGGGCCTTGGTAGCCATGCTGATCAGCAATGGGAAAACGGTTGCGGGCGACGTAGAGGCAGAACCATAGTAACGGTCAACAAGGGTAGATGAGAGCGTGCTACCCGCCGCCCGCTTCTGTATCTCTTCCAGCACTGCCAGCAACCGTCCCGCCTGGTATGCCGAATCCTGGCGGTTCCGTTGTAAGGTCTCCATCTCCTGGGCATCCTCCTTTCCAAACGTCAAGCAGAACTTGATTAAGGCGCACAGCCTCTGCCAGACCTCAACCGGCTCAAGCCCCCTTTTGTCGCGTTTTTTTTCTTCCAAACCACCATCCCGAGCACCAGAAACACGCAGACGTCTCACCGCCGACAGTAATAGCGAGGGCGGCGGTTGTTCCCCGCGATAGGCGCATCGTATGAGCGATTTAGCCATGCCCGGATCCGCATCCGGAAGCGGGGCCAGCAACTGCGAAATACTGTAAGGAGCACGTTTGTTGCCCGCCGCGTCTACCAATCGCAGGGCCTCGAAATATTTAGCCAGGTTGGCTTTAACTTGCCCCGCCCCCACCTCGATCCAGTCCCTTACCGCGATCCGGCCGGTGTTCGGCGACAGCACAGCCAGGTAAAAAGTGTTTTCATCCAGATTGAGAGCATCTATCCCAGCTCTCACTGGCGCCTTCAGAAACCGATTTATTAACTCTTCTGTGGTTTTGACCTCGATAGAACCAGATAAAACTATCGGTGTAGCAAACAGTTCTTCCAAACTGAAATCTTGCTCCCCGAGCGAGAAAGTCGCGTCGTTCTTAAGCCAGTATACGGCCACCTGATTCCTCGGGCTGTCATTGTTAACTCTCCCTTTTGCCGTCTTGTCTTCATAGATGACCTCGGAGTTGTGCTTGATAAGATAATTCAAAGCCTGCGCAGCATTTTCCGCGCACGGCATACACATTCCCACCGGGGCACCCTTTTCAGAAAAGGAAAACGAGACAAACGCGCTTTTGTTGAAACTAGCGATCTGCCGGTTTCCACTCTTGAGAACGATTTTAGTAGGGATGTTCCTGACAATTCTTTCCCGTCGACCGCAAATGCAGCAGGGTTGTTCCGCATTACTGGCAACGTCGCCCGATACTTTTCGTGCCCAAAACTCCTTGATCTGCGGCATCTCGTGCAGGTGTTTACCCCGTAAATGTCCTGTTTCGTAAACAAAAGTGATCCACTGCTTTCCCAGAACGTCGCGTTTTCCGAACGCCTTGGCTACCGAACCGTCTTCCACCAGTTGACTAACGCGTGTAACGGCTTCCCGCAACAACTCGTCCTCGATGTGTGGGGACAACGCTATCTGCTCCAACATAGCCTTATAGGCCTGGTGCTTCGCAGTTGCCTTCTTATCAACCTTTTCTTGACTTATTCTGTTGATACCGAGTACGTATGTAGCCTCATCCGCTAGTGGGCACGGGTACACATTGCTGGTCCGGTTTGCGGGCTTTGGCCGGGCACGGTTTTCCCCTGAGTATTCTTCGATCTCAATCCGCTTCTCATCAGGGTAAATGTGAACCACCCATTTTACGGGTTCTGAATACCTATCGTACCCAATGGGATTCTTCTTGCCCTCTCTTTCCAGCTTTTCCGCTTTGTCAACTAATTCCTTTAACATGGACCCCCTCCAATCTGTAAAGCTCCACGTACTTGTCCCAGGGAACCCGCATGATTCCGTTTTCTATCTGCGCGTAAAAGAACAATGGACAAGCATACCCGTCAACTACCATGACGTCCCCTTCCGCATGCCGGAAAAAACTCATCTCCTTGCGGCTAGAGCTTTGACAGTATGCGATGTCAAACAGCATGTTGCCTACGGTGATGCTGGTGGAAACAGGTTTTTCGTCCCCTCGGGGCAAGCTGAAGTACGCCGAACACTCCCTCGTCCCCAGGTAGGGCTGGTGATAACACCGGCCGCGTTCTGCACGGCGAACAAACTGCTCCGTGTACTTCCTCTTAGGGTGTTCTGTCTCATTCTTCAGTCTGATGTCCGCGAAAATCAGGTAAGACGGATTCTTGAGGAAAAGACCGGTCCTTTGCTGCCTTCTCTCTTCAACGACGAAACTGGTCGTGTCCGCGCTCTGCCGGCTGTCAACCTCATTGCGCATTACCACCAGTTCTTCTATAGGATTCAGCACCCATATCTCCCTGACTTCCCATCGAAATTCTGGTTTCCAAAAAATGGCTTCCAAAACTCCCCTGGCGGCTGACGGTGTCATTATGCGGTAACTAACTCTTTCTACCTTGAACTCCGGCCTGGTAAAGCAAGCCAGTTCCCCCCACACCTTCAACGCAACGTCGTAGTTGGTTAGCACGAATTCACCTCCCTCTAAACAATGAGGTCTGCAGGGTCTCTTAATACCCCGCTCAGCCCCTTTACCTCGTCATACGTACCTTCCCAGAAATACAAGCCATCTGTTATTTCGGAAAGGAGTCCATCCCTAAAGTGCTCTCTTGCCTCCTTTTTGTAAATATTAACCATGTAAGCCTGAAGCTCCCTCCAAGAGTCCCGACTGGGATCCGTCTTCCACCTCCGAAGTGCTTCCTCGCTTTTCCCGTATCTGACAACAACCGGCACCGTATCCTCTCTGATGAGCCGGTAATCTTGTGCTACCCTGGGGAAGTTCAGTCTAGAACGGCTTTCCTGGATGCCGTATTGGTCGAGATTTTGCCCCAGAACGCTGAACAACCTGAAAAAATAATCTTCGAATATATCCGGATCGTTTATATCATCAGGCGAACAACGCTCCGCCAGTATCAGCTTTGCCTGCTCTAAACCTGCCTTGTAAGGCCCTCTGGGCACCTTATCGTCTTCCAGTTCGAAGATAACAACCTCGCCGAATCCTGGCAGTCTCCCTTCCCGGTTGCATCGGCCCGCTGCCTGTACTATCCTGTCCAACGGCCCGACAGCCCTATAGACGACTGGAAAATCTAAATCCACACCTGCCTCTACCACCTGCGTTGCCACAAGTTTCACCGGTTCCCCTTGCTTCAATCTTCGTTTCACTTCTTCCAACACCATTCGCCGATGAGCGCTACAGAGCAGGGTCGAAAGATGAAAACAATCCCCTCCTCCCAGCTCGTCTACCAGTCGCAGAGCGTTTTTCCTAGTATTCATTACAACCATTACTTGATCGTGCCTGGCCACCTTATCGGCCAATGTTGTTATCGATATCGGCTCGCTTAACCTACTGTATTCAACTCGCTTCAATATATCAAAATGTCGAGGGTAGTCGGGGACTATTTCTGTAACTGTAATTCCTTCCAATTCCGGCAGAAACTCGTCTCTCAGCGCAGGCTGAGTCGCAGTAGACAGGACCACCGTGGCGCCGTAGTTGTCGACCAAGTCCTTCAATACCTGCATAGTAGGTCTCAAAAGCTCTGGTGGAAGAGTCTGCGCTTCATCGAATACCAACACACTTTTGGCGACGCGGTGTATCTTGCGGCATGATGAGGGTTTATTAGAGAAAAGACTCTCCAACAATTGAACGGTAGTCGTGACGATTAGCGGCACATCCCAGTTCTCCTCGGCCAAGCGCATCCGCAGCACTCGCTCTTCTTCGTCCTCTTCATCTCTCGTCTTCACCTGACTGTGGTGTTCCAGAACAGCATCCGGTCCTAATATACTCCTGTAAACCTCGGCGTTTTGATCGATGATACTTGTATACGGGAGAGCGAAGATAATCCGTTCGTGTCCGTTGATTAAAGCATGTTCCAAAGCAAAGGCCAGTGCGCTGCGGGTTTTGCCTGCTCCGGTAGGAGCAGTCAGCCTGTACCATCCCTGAGGGCTCTTTGCCGCATCGACGCATGCTCTGTAAACATCTTTTCTAACTTCGTTGACAGCGGACGGCGTGCCTGCGCTCTGCCGCAGCAGTTCTTCCTGATCTTTGCGAAACCGTACCACCAGCTCAGCCAGAGTCGGCGCCTGATCACGGAGTCTCGCACGTTCCGGGAAAAAGTGTAGTTCGGTGTCCAGTCTGTCGGCGTCAATCAAAGCTGAAAAGAGCATCCGGATCAGGAATTCCCGCTGCAGTGCGTTCAGACGTGGCATCTGAATTCGCTCGTTTGCGATGTCTACCAGCAACGTGCGCAACATTTCGGTCACTGTCTTGGTCACTTCCTGGTCAGTGGCGCTTGAATAAGTAGCTAGCCTTCCCGTCAGCATCCCAATTTCCGGGATCCCCGAATGGTGACCGGCTACCACAAGAGCCAAGTCATCTTTAAACGGGAACGTAGGCAGAATACTTTGGCAGAACACTGCGCCCAACGGAGAATGAGGAGTCTTTTCTCCCAAAAAACCGGCTTCCACGGCTTTCAGATAGTTCTGAAAATCGGTGGACACCTTCCCGATATCGTGAAAGACACCAGCCAATCGGGCAAGGGTTCTAACTCTGCCATGATAAAATTTCTCCGCGAACCTGGCGGCAAGTTGAGCTACTGCCAGCAGATGTTCATCTAGACGATGCCTCACCCCTTGAGAATTGCGAGTGTGGGCATAGTAAATGGCCATGGTCGGTCCTCCTTATTTGCTCCTTTAAAGTAATTATCCACTCGGTTTTCCTATTCCTTTTATACTACTCCATCAATCATTCGTCAAATTCCGACATTTATCGACTCATTGACAGGACACATTTTGACGAGAACCCACTACTCGCTATTACCACCTGGGGCAAGACAACAACCTGGGGCCGTGCCCCGGTTATTCTGGGCACTGCCTTATTGTTGCTCTCCCGTCCTGTGTCAGTGCTTGGCGCGAGCCACCTGGGGCTGAATCTGATTGGCGACCTTCATTTTCTCACCCTACGTTAAGAGCGCAAAGGTTTATCTAGCGGTACCTGTCATAAGCTCACAATTGAAAGTAGAAAGGAATAAATCGGGCTAGGCGCTGGTAGGGCTACGAGCTCAGCTGGAGAGAATAGCCAGGGCAGTAGCATCCACGGAAAGCTAGGCGATGGTAGGACTACGACCTCAGCCAAGGTGTAGAGCAGGAGGCGGAGTGGTTATGCGTTTCACGGCGGTAGTTACGAAAGAAGGGCAACGGTCCGTAGCTAAGGCTGCGGAGCTAGAAATATCCAGCCAGGGCAGGAGCATTGAATAGGGCTTTGCGAACCTGAAGGAGGCCTTGGAGCTGTATTCGACGACAAACCCTAGAACTTACGGCTGGCCCGTTTGCCTGGCTGCCGGAGCTTCTCTTTGGCATTATAAAACCCCCTTCAGTCGCTACGGATTCTGAAAGGGGTAAAATTCAGTGGTGCTGGGGACCCGAGTCGAACGGGCACGGAGGTCACCCTCCGACGGATTTTAAGTCCGTTGCGTCTTTCCCGAACCCGCAAACCCGCAAACCCGCACCGCTGCTGTATTTTCCCTTTCGGTTGCCTCGTCAGACTCAACGGACTCGCCTTTTGCCGCCGCCGGAACGAGAGCGAATCCGTTGTGATAGTTACTTCGCCATTCCTTCGCAAAATCCTGCTCAAGCGAGAAGGTTTTTGAACTCGTCAACGGTTAGCCCAGCCTGCCTTAAGATAGACCTCAAAACCCCCTGCTTTATATCCCTGTTACCGTGATAAGGAACAACAGTCCTTCTGCCGTCTGGGTGACGGAGAATGTAATGACTGCCGGTCACATGGTCAACCTCAAAGCCAAGTTTCTGCAGAGCGGCAATGACTTCCCTCGCCTTAAGAACAGGTAGCTTCCCCATGTTTAGGCCACGTCCACAGTGATAGTCTCCACTTCCGCTTTCTCAAAGCCAAAGGGTAACGGCTCTCCATGTTTTTTCAGGCTCTCGATGTACCCTCTTATGGCATCCTCAGCCATTGCCAAAGCTTCTTCCTTGGTTTCCCCCTGGGTGACGCAGCCCGGTAGTGCCGGTACAGAAGCAATATAGCCTCCTTCTTCGGCGGGTTCGAGGTAGACAATAAAGCGGGCCATGTTCTACACCCCCTGAGCTTCTGCTATTTCAAAGTTTTTGGCAGGCAAAGACAACCCTTCCTGGGCTAAAGCCGCAAGGTGGCCTGCTATGGCCTCTTTAGCCCTCTCCAATGCTTCTTCAACGGTATCTCCTTGGGTGAAGCACCCCGGTAAGGCAGGAACCGAAACGACATAGCCCTTACCTTCCTCATCCCATTCGAGGATAACTTTGTAGCGGTAAAGCATTTCTTTAACCTCCCAGGCGGCATTATGGACATTACATAGTATGCCTTGATTAAGTGAGTTTTAGCTTTTCTGTGGGCAAAATCCTGCTCAAGCGGGAGAGTTTTTTAAAAGGGCCTTTAGCTTTTGCCTCTCTCGATAGCGGCGGCTTTTGGCCGAATGCTTGCAGGTATCGGAACAGTATTCCCGGTTTTTGCTGTAGCTGCCACGCAAGTCGAATGGTTCCCCACACCACTTGCATACTTTTACGTTCTGTCCACAAAGAAGAATGTAAAATTGCAAATACATCGCTTGAAGAAGGTTTTTGGGCTTAATTACTGGCTTAAGTTTAAAAACGTCGTCATGTGGATTGCTGATTTTCTCAAGGCCAGTGTAGCTCAACCCCACATCGGCCAGTTTTCCCTTTATCTTCTCAAGAATGTAGTGCAGCCCAGCCACCTGGTAGAACTCAAGCGGGTTGCGGGTTATCTCTTCGAGATTAGCACCAAAGAGAGGTTCGCCTTTCCTGTAACCTCGTCCTGCGGCTTCTTCAAAAGTTTCGCCTTCCCGCATTTCCACCTCGAAAGGCCAGTAAACGGCTTTTGTGTTCCACTTGTCCCCAAGCAGATATTTAACTCCCTTACTTAAACTCACAAACCTTATCCACTCTCTCATGCCATCCAAATCTCGTTGTGTGATCTGTCGAAACTTATCCCATAAATCCGCCAAAGTTTCAGCTTCCCGCCAGAAATCCGCAAGGCTTTCCCAACTGGGCATATCCCCATCAGCATCAACATGAACTCCCAGAAAGCCGTACTGTGAGACCCACTTCTTTATTGCGGCTTTTTTGTTTCTCCCCTGCCTCACTTCTTTTACAAGGCGGCATAGCGAAGGAATCAGGTCGGCAGTCTCAAAAGCCTCGTAGGTGCTGTATTTGGTGCTTTTCTCTGCATTAAGCACGTCTTCAACTTCTTCCGGTTTCTCGTCCCACTCCACCCCTTTTGACCGCAATTCGTCAATATAGGCTTTAATTTCTTTTTTCCCCCACCCTATAGGAATTCCCCAAAAGAACGGATGTTCATCTCTTTTAACCCAACCTTTTCCCCAACGATAGCTTGCATATACCTTTTGTTTAAACCGGCACTCCACCGGGAAATGATGGTAGAGTGGATGCATACCCATTTACATGCCCCTTTCGCATACCCATTTGAATACCTTCCAATACATGCTAACGCCTGCTATTCTAAGTGTAGCAAACGTAAACTAAAACTGCAACCGAGGATAAAGGGGGTAGCTTATGGTTACCAACCTTCGCTTGCTTCGGGTACGCAAGGGGCTAACTGTCAGGAAAGTGGCGGCCCAACTCGGTGTCAATGAAACTTGGTATTGCCGGATGGAAAGAGGCCAGAACTATATTCCACCGCACTACCGCCAAAAACTGGCCGAGTTTTTTGGTGTTCCCGTCTCCGAAATCTGCGATAAAGCGACTGGTTGGCCGGTGCTGGTGGATATGCCTATGCCGAAGCTAGTGCGGAAGGCCTAAATAAGCGATACAACTAAATACCGCCAACGTTCTGCAGGCCGTTTCACCTGCGGAAGGACGTCGGAGAAGGAGGAAAGCGAATGGAACTGCGGGAAATGCTGGGGGCTTTCGCTAAAGATCGAACCCCTGAACTATTATCGGCCATTCGCAAAAGATACGGTAAATACGGCTTTTCTCTCGCTTGCAAGGTAGCCGGAATAAGCTGTGGCCAAGGTAAACGAATGATAGGCATGTACGACGACACAAAAGCCATCAAGCAAGTGGCTAGTCGGTTATGCGGAATGAAAATTTCAAGGTGGGAATAAAGAGGCCGGGCGATATGACCCGGCCTTAAATCTTTAGGAGGTGCGTTTCATGGGAAAGAATAGACGAGGTGGTATCCCGCTTTACGTGGACTATCAAGGGAAACGTGTAGTCTCTGGCATTCTCGGCCCCGATAAAGTCTTTCGCAAGTCAGTTGAACTGCGGCAAAAGCTGTTAGTGATGGACGCATACGGTATTGACGAACAGAACTTCCGAGAACTCAACGCCTTCGGGTGCAAGGGCATTGAACTCACCGAGCGAGACACGGGAAGGAAATACTTCATAGATTTCGATACCTTCAAAGCCAAAGCGGTGCCCCGGCAAATCGGTAAGTTTGGCCTACGCTATTACCTTCCGCTGAAATACTGGCAAACCCTTGAACCGGCGGCGGCAGGTGGTGCCGAATGAGTGTACCTGCTGAAAAATTGGCCCAGCTGAATAGGCTGGGCTTTTTCATTCCCCTTTGGTGGACACCGGAGCGGATAGCCTACCATAACGGACAGACTTGGAAAACCGCTCCCTGGCAAAAGTTTATCCCAAAAGGCCAAAAAATGCAAACATTAGCGGTTTCGCCAGTGGGAACGGACGGCCTTTACCGCTTCATTGCGTGGGATATTGATAGCGGCAACCCACAAGACGTAAGGGCCATTCTGGAGGCAATGCCAAAGGGAATAGTGCCTCTCGTTTCGACCTCCGGTAAAAAAGGCTGACACATTTGGCTTTTCCCTTCCGAACCGCTACCGGTGCAAACTGCTATCCGCTTCGCCAAGGCCATTCGTGAGAAAGCCGGTATCTCTTGCGAAATCTTTCCTTCTGGCAAGCGTAGCAAGTGTCTCAAGTGGCCGCTTTCTGTTCACCCTGAGACCGGCAGGGTAGAGGTTTTTGTACCGCTCGACGACCTCGACAATACCGAATGGTTGGACACTCCTGTTATCCTCCAAACGCTGTTCGAAGGGTACTACCGGACACCGAGTAACGTTATTGAGACCTTCGTTGGGGCTAATACCAAGAAGCCAAAAGTTTCGGTATCAATAGATGATACCCAACCTGATACCGAAGCCCGTTCGGTATCAAACAAGGATACCCAACCTGATACCGAACCGAAGACCGAAGGCCACTGGCTAGAAATCTTCAACGACGAGCAGGCCGGTTTCCGGTTGCTTGGGCTTTTCGGCAAGCACACCAGGGCCACACGGCTAGGGCAGGCTTTCAAGTGCCCAGTTCACCCAGAGCGGCGGCCAAGTGCCACCTTTATCAAGGATAGCAACGGTTTCGTTGCCTTCCATGACTGGCACTGGGAGAAGTACGGCCTTGAAAGCGACTTCTTCACCCTGCCGGAACTTTACCATGCACTTAAGACCGGCAGTGAACTCCGCAGGCTCGACCGCCGCGAGCAAGCGGCCTCCGCCAAGGAGTTAGCGTTCCTGCTTGCTTACACCAATCCACTTGTAGAAGAAATCTCAAGCAAGTGGTTAGAGTCCACTAGAATCCTTCTCAAGCTAGGCGTGATTACCAACCTTATCTTTAAAAGATTGGTTACAACGCCAACACCGAAAGATTGGCTCAAAGCCTTGAATCTCAACGGCTTGAGTGATTTTGAGAGGGTTTGGGTAATATGTTTTTGGTGCTTCATCCAAGACGCAATGGACGGCAAAGCGGTAACGGTAATGAGCAAACGGTTTGTGGGTGAGAGAACTGGCGTGAAATACTGGCAGGTTAATCGCACTTTGAACCTGCTTTGCACCTTGGGCCTCTTGGAAAAGTGCGAAGTGGTGAAGCACGGCAAGCGACTTGGTGCTCATAGGTTCAGGCTTTGCAAGGCCAGTGAAGCTGAAGTGCGGCGGCGGTTTGAGTTGCTTTTCCCCGACGGCAAGATTGATTTGCGGCAGTTCAAGGCTTCCCTGGTGGCGGAGAGACTTGGCGAGGAAGTGGCAGCGGCTGTCTTCCGGCGGCAGGCTGGAACGGTTAAGGAAGCTGTTAGTCGAACTTGCCATGAATCCACAGATATTCACCATGAATCTGCAGATAACCACCACGTAACGAGGTTAGAACTCCTCGCAAGCATTCGTGCAGCTGAAGAGGCAGGTCGATGGGAAGAGATGGAACGTCTACTGCGACTCTACATGGAGGAAATCCGAAGGAATTCCAGCGGAGAACTTTCGGAGAACTCTCGGAAAACCTATCTATTTCCCCGGGGAACCCCTGGGGAACCCCCGGGAAACCCCGCCTATTCCCTGGGGGAGCAGTGGGCGTTAGCACCCAAGTAACGCCTATGTAACGCGTTACGAACGCATTCGTTATGTGCGTCGAAAGGAGGTTTTGGGGTGACAAAACCGGGAAGCACCATCATCCAGTGGGTGGATTATGAGGGCTACTTTTACCTAGAGACCACTTCGGAAAAGCTGGTGGAGACTTTGGTTGCTTCAGGCATCAGGTGTATTCACAAAGACGAAGAAGCAAGGCTTTACTGCTTCAAACTTCCCACCGCATGGTTGAGATTGAGAACTCCTTGTGGCCTTCTCCGCCTCGGCTGGTATCCCACAAAGAAACAGAAAGGCGTTCTCGCACTCTATGAGGACAGGCCAAAGCTGGAGGTGGTGAAGTGAGGCCTTCATATCTCTTGGGGGTAACGCATAAGTCTTCATCTGCAATCAATTGCAATCAATTGCAATCAATCGCCATCAGTTGCTGTCATTTGACGACAAATGACATCAGGCTGGAAGGAAAGGCTATCTAGCGGCCACCAGAAGGCTTTCTGAGAGGGGCTTTGTGGGCGGGGGATATTTTCATACCCTACCCTCCCAAGAAACCCGGCTTCTAGGCCAAAATAGAAGGGGTTTTTAGGGTTGCAACCCGGTTGTAGCGGTTGCAGGCCAAAATAGAAAGGGGTGAAACCGTGAGGAGGCTATTATACTCCCTCGATGTGGTCTTCTTTCCGCTTAGCTGGACACTAGCAACAGTTGGAGTGGTACTTCTCATTCAAGCTTTCTTGGCAAGGTAAATGCGGACTACTTGCGGATTAAATGCGGACTGAATGCGGATTGAATCACCCCCACGCATCCCCGTGGGGAGTTGTGGGGATATACGGGGTGAACAAAATCCCCCACGCATCCCCACGCTTCTCCCCTCACCGTTAAAGTTTAACAACGTTAACGTTAAAGGCAAAAGCTTAACACTTCGCCAAACCGGGACAGAATGGGATAAAATGAAACACTGGAACACCGTCAACAGCCAATTATTCGCAAGAGTAACCTAGCGAACCTGTTGGCCTGTTTCTCGTATTCTGTCCTCTCCCCTGGGCTGATTTCAAAGATTAAGTCGCCGCATCTCCTATGAAGTGCATGGTGTCCCATTTCATGGGCGAGGACAAAGACTCTTTTCTCTTCGGATAGGCAACTATTTATGGCTATGTAGTGTGTCCCTTTGGCAGTAAAGTAGAGGGCCTCGAAGTAGTTACCAATTGCAAAAGGGGTGAAGTCTTCTAGAGCAACAATAATGCCTCGCTTGGCTGCTAAGCCACAAAGCCTCTCCCAGACAAGACCATGATTTTGAGCGGCAACCGCCTGAACAGAACCTTCACTCGTAACTTGATTCACCTTTATCACCGCTTCCTATCTTGTGCCCCAGCCATAAGGCTACCAGGAGGGGAAACAAGTTAGACTTTAGTTCCCGCACCTGCCACCACCCGAGAAGAAGACCGCTAAAGTAGACGGCAAAAAAGATAGTGGCAGCCGTAACAGTAAGCCACATGGGTAGGTTAAACAGCACACTGAAAAGCAAGCCGAGGAGGTAGCCCAGTGAGAGGGACAATCCAAGCATCAACACTCCAGCAAGGAGGAAAAAAAGAGCTATGGCCAGTATCCCGATAGCTCTAAGGATTATCCTGAACAAGCGGGCTACCTCCTCCCTGACTTTGGTTAGCTTCAACTACCTTGGAAAAAGTAGCAAGGCTGCCCCTTTTCTTTACCAAAAATGAGGATTTTTCTTTACCACTTTTAACCCCGGACCATGACCAAA
Organism: uncultured Syntrophothermus sp.; assembly: GCA_964405385.1. GTDB lineage: Bacteria > Bacillota > Syntrophomonadia > Syntrophomonadales > Syntrophothermaceae > Syntrophothermus. Next base: position 131 of record CAYONS010000044.1, on the reverse strand, counting down.
AATGGGGATTTTTATATGACCAAAATCGTCCCTTTTTAGATTACCACCTACATTTGGGTCAAGTCCAATATTTTGTGTGTTATCGTTCTGTGATATTGTCACCTTGTAATAGTTCAGTGAAAATGTCCCCA
>CAYONS010000043.1:0-15807 GCA_964405385.1 uncultured Syntrophothermus sp. | reverse complement strand
AGGAGGTGGGTAATATCGACGAAGCCCTAGAGGAGGTGGTAGCCAGGACAGAAAGGGAAATGATTGTGAGGGCTCTGGAGGAGTGCGGTTATAACAAAGCCCGAACGGCGGAGATGCTGGGAATACCGCGGAGTACCTTGTATTATAAACTACGGGCTTTAGGAATACCGAGTATCTCTGATTAACTAAGGTTAGCGTTCTGACACCAGCGGAAGTGTCAGTTTATTGGACACACGTCCAATAAACTGACACTTTTTCGCAATTGGATCCTGTTGTTACTTTATTTTGCTGGGGTGCCGAGCTTTACGCCTTACGGCACTCTCAGTTTTTTTAGTCGGTGTTGGCACACATATTGCTATTAATCTTTTATAGAAAAACGATTGTGAAGCGTATAACCTGAACTACCGTAGATTAAGGAGCGTTGATACCGGTGCCCAGAGAAACAGATGACCAATGGGTTAAAAGAGCAGAGAGCATCATAGACAGGTATAACCTGGTGGGCAACCTTGATGCCTGTTTGACCTGCGGCAAATGTGTGGGCAACTGTCCAGTGGCCGCTATAACACCCTCTTATAATCCCAGGCAGATAATCAGGGACGTACTTTTCGGCAATCTTGACCGTTTGGTTCAGAGTGAAGAAATATGGCGTTGCTTCTGGTGTGCCAACTGTTACCGGGTATGTCCGAGCGATATACATTACCCGTTGCTGATGATGCAGATACGTTATAAGGCAATCGAACATGATTACGGACTCAAATATGTCCTACCTTTTAAGAGGTTTGCCCTAAAAGCTCGAGAAGACGCGATGACCTTTGTTCCTGGGGAAAAAGGAAAGGAAAGGATAATGAAGATACGAAGCGAAGCAGGAATGACTCCCTGGCCCGAGGTTTCAGAAAAGGCGAAAAACGAGTACAGAGAGCTGTTTGATCTGACAGGAACGACAGAGTGGCTCGAGACTTTGGACGAAAGCAAGGAAAAGCCTGTCGAACTCATGTACCGGGAAGGAAGGATAGCCCATGTCGAATGAAGCAAGAGTGATTCCGGTTAAAGAGAGGATCCCTGAGATTCCAGATAAAATATTTCTGTTCCGCAGCTGCACAGGGAGCCTTGAATATCCCGGTACCGAAAATGCCATCAAAGAAGTGATGAAGATACTGGGCATCGAGGTAGTGATGGACGCGGATCAGACGTGTTGTTCCGGGTATATTTTGACCTGTTCGGGATATTTACCCGAGGTATCGCTGGCGGTTACCGCCCGGAATCTGGCGTTAGTTGAAGCCAAGGGGTTAGATACCTACACGTTTTGCAACGGGTGTTTCGGGTACAATAAGGAGCTTTCACATATTCTCGCGCACAACCCGTCTTACCTGAAAATGGCAAACGACCTCATCGCACGTTGGGGTTATGAATACAAGGGAAAAACCCGGATACTGCACGTGCAGGAGCTCTACTACCGGCTCAGAGAGCGGATTGCTTCCAAAGTTGTGCGGCCTCTAAAAGGGCTGAAGGTGGCGGCCCACTATGGGTGTCATTATCTGGCGCAGCAATACGGGATTCTTGATGATGGAGACTTACCCACATTCCACGAGGAATTGTTTGAGATTTTAGGCGCTACCCCTGTCAGGTATAAGGAGGGACGGGCGTGCTGCGGCTATTCCGTGGGCCGCGGATTTACCCACCGGGAAGAGGTGGTGCAGCCTCATTTGGCCAAGAAGTTGCTTAGCGCCAAAGAAGCGGGGGTCGAGCTGATGACTACGGTATGCCCGGGGTGTAACGTAGCTCTCGACAGAGAGCAGCCAAATCTGGCTCGCAGGGGATATGGAGAGATAAACATTCCGGTAATCGATTTGGGACAACTAATAGCCCTGGCTCTTGGAGTACCTTTGGAGAAACTCGCTTTTCAGGCGAACACCGTACGGCTTGACGGAGTACTGGAAAAACTAGGATTGAAAGGGGTCTAGCTCATGGAAAAAAACGTTAAAGCCCTGGTGATCGGGGGCGGGCCAGCGGGTCTGGAAGCAGCGATTAAGATCAGCCAGGCAGGTCATAGTGTGGTTTTGGTTGAAAAGGAACCGAGCCTGGGGGGACGTTTGAATCTTTTGGCTGCGACTTTTCCCCGCAAAGAAGATACGACGAGGATCTTGGCGGATAGCGTCAGACTGATCGAGGAGACGGGAAGAGTTGCGCTGATGACAGAGACAGAAGTGGTCGGGGCGATTCGGGAAGGCGACAGGTTCCTGGTGAGCTTGAGGCAACGCACTAGTAATCAGGTTACTCAGGAGACCGTAGGAGCAGTGGTTATAGCGACAGGGTTTGATTATTTCGACCTCACCAGGTACGGGGAGTACGGCTATGGAACATACAAAGGCGTTGTCAGCGCCGTCGAGTTCGAGGCGATGTTGAAAGGGTGGCAGCAGCTCGGCGATAGATCAAGCCTGCCCAAGGCAGTTGCTTTCTTCAAATGCGTCGGTTCTAGAGATCGTTCAAAAGGATACCCTTATTGCTCAAAGATCTGCTGCATGTACACGGCAAAGCAAGCGGCCACGGTAAAAGAGTTGTCGCCGGACACTGCTTGTTACGTGTTCTATATGGATATTCGGGCGGCAGGAAAAGGGTACGAGGAGTTCGTGCGGCGGGCAATCGAGGTTAACAAAGTCAGGTACGTAAGGGGCAGGCCGGCGAAGGTTATTCCCGATGGGAGGAAACTGCTGATAAGGGCTGAGGATACCCTTATGGGGAGCCCGGTAGAGATAAGGGTGGATATGATTGTGTTGGCGGGCGCGGCAGTTCCCAGGAAGGAGACTGCAGAACTCGCCAGGATGTTTGGGGCCAGGACCGATGAGTACGGATTTTTGGAGGATGATGGAACTAGTCCGGTAAGAAGCGGAGATCGAGTATTCTTTGCGGGCGGGAGCGGTTTTCCGGTGGATATCCCCGGTGCCCGAGAACAGGGGGCTGCTGCAGCGGCCGAAGTGATAGCTTTGCTTGCCCGGCAGTTGCCGGCCGTACGATAGGAGGGAGAACGGGTGCCGATTCAGCTGGATACGGTCAGTACCACGTTTATGGAAGAAATTCAAAATGACTGCCGGGTGGACCTTAGCCGGTGTTATGAGTGTGGCAAGTGCTCCGGCGGATGCTCGACGGGATACCTAATGGACTATACGCCGCGCCAGATTATTCAGCTTATCAAACTAGGGGCGAAGAAGATGTTGCTTGAAAGCAAGGCGATATGGATTTGCCTTAGTTGTCACCTCTGTCAGGAAAGGTGCCCGGCAGGCATTGATATACCCAGGATTATGGATTATCTGCGTGAAGTCAGCGTCCGTGAAGGTGTGGCGAATGAAAATGATGAGCCCGTCCTATTGTTTAACAACATGATGCTGGACCAGGTGTTCAAGAGGGGAAGAGTTTCAGAAGCGGAGTTGGCACTGCGTTTTAATCTGAGGGCCGGAAAGTATACGAAGGATTTGAAGCTGGGTCAAAAGCTGTTCCTGAAAGGCAAGATGAGGCTACTGGTGCCAGGGGTGAGAGACAGGGAAGCGGTGAGAAGGACGTTCCGAGCCCACAGGTCGGGAAAGGGGAGATAAGCAAATGGAGGTTGCCTATTATCCCGGATGTTCGGGACATGGAATGACACTGGAATACCAACTATCGACGGCAGCGGTTTTCCGTCATCTGGGGATTGACATCCGAGAGGTCGAGGATTGGAACTGCTGCGGGGCGAGTGCAGCGCACAGCGTCAGCCATGCCTTAGCCCTGGAGCTTAACCTGCGAAACCTGGAACTGGTTGAAAAAATGGGGCTCAGCCAAGTGACGACGCCGTGTGCCGGGTGCTACAGCAGGCTCAAAACCGCGGAGAAGTTGCGGAGTGACGAAGTTAGGGCTCAAAAGAGGAAGGCACAAGTCCCCGGGGCGAGAGTGTCTCATACACTGCAGTTTCTGATGCAAGAGATTGGACCGGCGGGGATTAGGGGTAAAATGGTACGCCCGCTTAAGGGGCTCCGACTGGCAGCATATTACGGGTGTCTTTTGACGAGGCCGCGGAAGCTCGCGGATTGGGACGATCCGGAGCAGCCCAATAGAATGGATGAGCTGCTAAAGGCCTTAGGAGCAGAGACTGTCGAGTGGTCCCATAAGACGGAATGCTGTGGGGCGGGAATGGCCGCGTGTCGGACTGACATAGTCCTGGATTTGTCGGGAGAAATATTGAAGGCAGCCAAGCAAGCCGGTGCCGACGCGATAACCGTGGCATGTCCCCTTTGCCAGACCAACTTGGACACTCGGCAGGCGGAGATAGAGGCTTTGCAGGGAACCAAATACGGGTTGCCTGTAATCTACTTCACTCAGTTGATGGGTATTTCCTTTGGTTACGGTATCAAGGAACTGGGACTGCACAAACTGATTACCGATGCTGTTCCTTTACTGAAAGCTAAGGGTCTGGTTTCGGTTTAGGATTTATGTCCCGATTTATGTCCCCAGGTGTGTTCTTCAATTCGGGGAACTGGTGTACCAGGGGATGTGAAATATAAAATGCCAATCCATGTGAAACAATGCGCTAGGCGCGGTAAGGAGGTGGTCGTCAGACAAGCCCTAAAGCCCGGACGTACTCCACACAGGAAAGGAGGGTAAAAAAAGCCGGGTTAACCCCGGCTCCGATGAAAAAATCAACTTAAAATAAGCTCCCAGACTCATTGTAACCCCCCTTGTTAACGGTGTAAATGACGAAAAACAGCAAAAAGGAGGGAAATCCGTTGCGTAACAAGCTGATATCGATGCAAGAGGCTGTAAAGAAATACACGTGGGACGGAATGACTTACGCCCATGGCGGTGCCCTACCGGTAGGATCGGATTCGATCGCCTTCGGCCGGGAGATGGTAAAACAGGGCAGGAAAAATCTCAACTGCATTTCCAATTGCAATACCCAGCAGACCAACCTATTGGCGGCCGTTGGCGCTATACGCAGGATTGAGGTAGGATTCAGCGGGCTGGAGGTCTACGGTTTTGCCAACGGTCTCAGACGGGCCGTAGAAACGGGACAGACCATACTTGAGGATTACTCCAACGGAGCCATTCCTCTGAGGCTGCTGGGCGGAGCTTTGAACTGGCCTTTCATTCCAGCCACGATTAATGTGGGCTGCGACCAGCAGTGGTGCTGGGCAGACAACCCGGATCAATATCCGGCCCAGGGCAAGACTCCCGAAATCATTGATCCCTTCACGGGTAAGAAGTACTGGGCGTTTCCGGTGTTGAAACCAGATGTAGCAGTTATCCATGTAACGATGGCTGACATTTATGGGAACGCGATCATGCTGGGGACGGAGTGGAGCAGGTACGAGTTGTCGAGAGCCGCCAAAAAAGTGGTTCTACAGGCGGATTTTATAGTCGACACCGATTGTATGAGGCAATTCCCCAACCTGGTGAGAATACCGGGCGAGGTAGTAAATGCGGTAGTGTACTGGCCGCTCGGTGTCTGGCCGGCATGTTCCACCGGGGTTTACGACAGTGACGAAGAGCACATGTTCTACATGAACAAAGCTCTGGCGACCCCTGAAGGGACGGAGGAATACCTGCAGAAGTACGTCTACAGCTACAATACTCGGGAAGAATATCTGGAGATGATAGGCAAGGAAAAGATCGAAAAACTGACCAATACTCCTACTGCGTTCCTGATGGATCCCTATCGTAAATGGATCAAGAGCGACGAAGAAATAGCCGAACTTGAAAAGGCGGCTCAGGCCGAAAACGAGCAGTAGGGCGGAGAAGAGGAGAAGGGAGGTCACGAGATGGATTACACTAGACAGGAATTCATGGCAATAGTAACAGGACGGGAGCTGCGCGACGGCGAACTGGCTATTTTCGGAGTTGGCTTAAGCATGTTGGCGGGATACTTTGCCATAAAGAACCACGCTCCCAATCTGATGGCCTTCACTGAGGGCGGGGTATTTGGCTCGACTCCTGTGGGAGGACTTCCCTGGGGTATAGAATGCAACCGCATTTCTGCAAATGCTACCAGCTTTACCAATGCCATAGACGCCCTGGGGTGCCTGGTTGCTTCCGGACGCTGCGATGTCGGCATCATCGGTGCGGCGCAGATCGATAAGTACGGGAATGTCAATACCACAGGAATATGGGATCCGGATCAGGTGCCGTGGAAAGTGGGGAGATATACGCTGCCTAGGGTCCGCCTGAATGGAAGCGGGGGTGCTAACGAGATAGCGGTCGGCTGCAAACGCTACCTCATTATGGTAACCCATGAGAAGAAGCGCTTCGTTGAGAAGGTTGACTACATCTCCTCGCCGGGATATATCAACGGCGGCAACGACCGCGAAAAGTACGGTTTTCCGGGAGGTGGCCCGTCTGCCATAATCACCACCCTGGGGATTCTGCGCCCAGATCCGGTTACGAAGGAATTTTACCTGGATGCGTACTTCCCGTATACAACTATAGAAGAAGTGAAGGCAAATACGGGGTGGGACCTGAAGGTGTCTCCGGATGTCAAGGTTATCCCGGAACCTACTGAGCAGGAGTTGGCGAACCTGAGGGCGGTGGACGTCACCGGCTCGCTGAGGAAGAAGTAAGTAATTGGCATAACCTCACGCCAAACGCAGGAATACTCCCCGGGCAGGCCGGGGGCTCCCCCCCCTCCGCCCGGTCCGATGCCCGGGGCCCTGCAAACTATTGAGGAGAGGAGAGTTTGTATGGGACAAATCGTATCGGAAGCAAAAGGCGTAACCAAGGCTGCGATTGAAAAGACCCTTTCTTACCGGTACGTCATATACTTGGTGGTAGCTTTAGCCTATTTCTTTGTGTACTTCCACCGAACATCAGCAGCGGTTATGGCTCCGGAATTGACTAAAGCGTTCAACATTGCTCCTACTGCATTAGGATTATTCGGTTCTATGTATTTCTACGCCTATGCTTTAGGGCAGCTGCCGGCGGGAATCTTGGCGGATCGCTGGGGAGCTCGTAAAACCATGGCCTTGTTTGTATTCATCGCTGGCGTCGGGGCAATCATATTCGGTACAGCTGCCACCTTCAACACCGCGTTGATAGGCAGGTTCTTAGTCGGATTCGGCGTGGGCTTTGTGTACGTGCCTGCTATGCGCATACTTGCCGACTGGTTCCGGAAGAACGAGTTTGCCACCTACTCCGGTCTCCTGCTGGCGGTAGGCAACATTGGGTCTCTGGCGTCAGCTGCTCCTTTAGTTGCTTTGATGGCAGCTATAGGCTGGAGAAGCTCTATGGTCTCGGTAGGTGTAGTTTCGATGGTCATAGCGGTTCTGGCCTATCTGTTCATTCGGAACAAGCCTCATGAAATTGGGGGAGCGAGCATACCGGAGATAGAAGGAACAGCAGGTACCGTTTCATCTGGGCCGTCACTCAGTATCGGACAGGCTTTAGGCATAATCTCTCGCAACTACAACTTCTGGACCATATCGATACTGTTCTTCATCCTGTACGGTACAATTATGGGATTCCAGGGATTGTGGGCTGGTCCCTATCTGATGAATGTTTATGGAATGGACAAGGCAGCTGCCGGGAAGATACTGAGTCTCATTCCATTGGGAATGATATTCGGGTGTCCTCTCTCTGGAATCATCTCCGACCGCATACTCAAGAGCAGAAAAAAGGTGGTATTTGGCGGAACCTTAATCTACCTGTTAACCTGGATACCTTTAATTTGGATGACCGGGGGCATGTCGCCGGCATTTCTTAGAGCCCTGTTCTTCGTTTATGGTTTCTTTGGCGGATTCTTCGTAGTAATGTACGCAAACCTCAAAGAGAACGTAGATCTGCAGATCCAAGGAACGGCTACAGGCTATTTGAATGTGTTCGTATTCGTAGGCGGCGCCGTGTTCCAGCAGGTAATGGCGGCTATTATCGCCAAATACCCAACCACCGCTGCCGGAATTATCCCTGCTGTGGCCTTTAAGTCGGCGTTCATGTTCTGTTTCGTGGCACTGATCGTGGGGCTTGCCGTATACGCAACGCAAAAAGAAAAGACTGCTCTGCGCTAGGCGGCTTTACGCCGGCTAGCGTTCAAGGCACGCAGGCGCTGTCGATATTGGAGAGAAGGAGGGTAATCGATGAAGGAAAAGGTAGTTTCTCTGTCACAGGCCGTTGACCTTATCAAAGATGGAATGCTTCTGGCCATCGGGGGAAACGGCATGCACCGTAACCCAATGTTGTTCTCGCTAGCTTTAACTCAGAAGCCGGTCAAGAATCTCAAGGTCTGCGGCGCGGCACTGGGGATAGCAGCAGACGTATTGTTCGCGACCGGGCAAGCGGATACCGCTTATTTCGGGTTCTTCGGGCTTGAGAACGAGGCGGGCCTTGCGCCGGGCATGCGGAAAGCCATGGAAGGGGAGAATCCTAGAGCCAAGGCCATCGAGGGTTCTTGAACGGCTATAATTCATGCTCTCCGTGCGGGAGCATATGGAGTGCCGTTCTTGCCTGTAGGAGGTATGTGGGGAAGCGATCTTGTTCCCCTGCGTCCTGAGTTCTTCCAAGTTGTGAAAGATCCCTTTGGCCAAGGTGAAGTTGTATGTGTGAAGGCTCTGGTGCCTGACTACGCCATCATCCATGTACAGGAAGCCGACATTTACGGTAATGCCAGAATTTTAGGGCCAAGCTATCAGGATGCGTTGATGGCCCGGGCAGCAAAGAAGGTAATACTGACAACAGAACGGATAGTTGGCACCTATCGCATGCAAGAAGAACCCAAACTGACGGCTATCCCTCACTTTTTGGTAGAAGCGGTAGTAGAGCTGCCCGGGGGCGCGAAACACGGGATATGCTACCCCGAGTACCTGACCGTGGATTGGGATGCCCATAAAGCGTACCAGAAGGCAGTAAAGGCCGATGAGGTTCCCCAGTTTGCGGCGAAGATGCTGGAAGGGAGGCTTTAGACATGGAATATGGTAAAGATTACGGCAAAGCGGAAATGATGGCAGTGGCTATCATTCGTGAGATTCAGGACGGGGACATAGTATTCCATGGCCTGGCTTCTCCGACACCAATGGTAGCGATGAAAGCAGCAAAGGCGTTAGGCAAGGATTTCACCTATGTAACTCTCAGCGATGGGGTGGACCACAATTGGCAGAACCCGCCGTACGTTGCCTCAACTCTGACGGCCAACACTTATGAGGGATCTGTGGCTACTTTCGGGCTGGATGAGATTTTTGACCTTTATTGTTCAGGCAAAGGAGATATAGCTTTTCTCTCTTGTCTGCAGATGGACAAATCCGGAAGAATAGCCATGTCGGTGCTTGGTGGGAAGGATTACGACCATCCAAAGCTGAGGGGTCCCGGAGGAGCAGGGAGTGCTACCCTGACTCCTGTAACCAAGTGGACTATCATTTGGAAGACCCAACACGACACCAGGACTTTTGTGCCCCATGTGCAGTTTGCTACTACGGCTCCGGCAATAGACAAATTGTTCACAGTCATTACCCCGCTGTGTATATTCAGGAAACCAGTTGGGGAAAAGTTCCTGAAACTAGACAGCATATTCCCTTATACCACCGTCGATGAGGTAAAGGCCAATACCGGATGGGAGATTGAGGAAACCGAGGTTCCGGTGGTTGCTCCGCCGACGGAGGAAGAACTTAAAGCTTTGAAGAGAGTAGATCCCAACGGGATACTCTATTACGAGTTCAAGTAGCAGATAAGCCGGTCCCTACCAAGACTTGAGAGCTCATTCCTCCCCATGTGATTGCACTCTCCTGGGCAGACCGTACGCGGTCTGCCGCTTTTTTTAGGGGGCACGGCAGGCACGCTTGAGAACACGGGAGACTCTAGGGAAGCAAGCATCAAAAAGAACGCACCTGTGTCTGATAGATGAAGGACGGGAGATATACCGGAGCACAGTAAGAGGAGTGCTAACGGCGATCAAGAGCCGTAAGTGGAAGCAGAGAACTCGCTCTAAGCGTCTTGACAACCCTTGAACTGGACTGTATTGCACCGGTTGTGCTTCAGGGAAATCTGTCTTACACTTAGAGTAAGAAAGGGGTGTTGATAATGTCGATAGTCCGATTATCTTCAAAAGGGCAGCTGGTTCTTCCCAAGAAGATAAGGGAACATCTTGGACTTAAGCCCGGCGAAGAGTTGAAGGTAGATATAGTCGGGGGCCGGATAATCCTTGAACCCGTAGGGCCGTTGAGCAAGACGGGCTGGCACCGGTGGAGAGGGGTGCTGAGAGGAGAACAGGCGCTTCAAGAACACCTAGAAGATCATAGGCTCGAGGTGGCAAGGGATGGTCAAGGTGTTTGACGCTTACGCTGTACTGTGCTGGATGCAGGAAGAACCGGGCGCCTCTTATATACAAGACCTCATGGACAAAGCCGAGAAGAGACTCCTAGATATCCGGATTTCGGCGATTAACATCGGTGAGGTTTTCTATCGTTTGACAAAAGTTGGTCGCGAACACGATGCGGCCCTGTTCATGTCGGACCTTGTCAAGCATGTTTTCCCGTGGAAGGTCGTGCCCGCTACCAATGCGCGCGTCTGGGAGGCGGCCAGACTGAAAGCCAGGTACAGCATCTCCTATGCCGACGCATTTGTTCTTGCCCTGGCCAGTGAGACGGGGGGAGAGATCGTCACGCGGGATCCTGAAATACTTCAAGTCTGCAGGCACGGTGGCTTTGCGTTAGATGCTTTTGCAAAGGGGGACGATATTTAACGAGGGAGGGGTTCTGTGTTTTAGAGAAAGAAGCGTCCGTATCGCGGGGAGTTTTTTTGCGGGTGCGCTGGCTGACGAAGAGGAACTTTCGATTTTTTTGTAGAAATACGTAGTAGACAAACGTAAAGCGAGCGCCTGGTGTGGAGGTTGTTATGGGCTGAGGCTCGGGCAGCATGGTGGGGAGGATGGGTAGGCCTTGTGCATGCGGGCCGGTATTAAAGTGCGAAGCGGAGGTTGAGAGAATCTATGAACGACGTCGAATTTTGGCGAAATTACGCGGGGATAGGACGCAAGATACTTCACTTCTGGGACCGGGCAGTAGCTTACGCCTCCGACACCGAGAAATTTACAGTCGTGGAGGAAAAAAATTTCGAGGTGCCGTTTGCCAAGGTGGGGAAACCGGTGCAGAAAGGCGGAGCCATAGAGCGGGCCATGCTCACCAAGCAGCCCGTAATGGTGGAAATACCGGCTTCGGTGTACGGGGTTGACCTTAAGAGCATAGGGGTGCCGGTTATCGATGAGAGCGGTAACGCAATAGGGGTTTACGGCATCGCTTTTCCCCGGGACATCGCGGTAAAAACCAAGGAAATGGCTGTAGCCTTCCGGGAGAACATGCACCAGATTGCCGCGGCCATCGAAGAAACTGCGGCTTCGGCCAATGAGATTAACCTCAGCGCCAAGCGCCTGGAAGAAGAGATTACCGCCGCCGTAGAGGCCGTCAGGAAAATAGAAGAGATAGCCCAAGCCATCAGGCAGATAGCTGCGGAATCAAAAATGCTGGGTCTGAACGCGGCCATCGAGGCGGCGCGGGCCGGGGAGATGGGCCGCGGTTTTGCCGTTGTCGCCGACGAGGTGAGAAAGCTGGCGGAAGAGTCGCGGACCCTGGTAGATACGGCCCAGGCCATGACCAAGAGCATCCACGAAGTGACGGAGCACCTCGGGCAGTATATCGCTCACATGGTTAGGGGCACGGAAGAGCAGGCGGCTGCAGCCCAGGAGATTACGGCCTCTGTAGAGGAAGTAGCTTCACTGGCAGAGCAGCTGGAGGAGATAGCGCACAAGCTGTGATGCCACCCTTGTTAGATCCGCGGAGACCCAAGATTTGCCGGCAGCCGGATGGGCACTGAGCGGGATGTCAGCGGCGTATAAAGTTATGGGAGTTCTTCAGAAGAGGCGGGTTGCGTAAGATATGGATGAGATGGTGCAGGAAGAGAAAGAAAAGAGGGCTGTGCCCGGGCGACGGCCCTTCGATTTGCGAGAATCGCCGTTCCGGGGCGCGTCACTTGCCGAGGATCTCCTCATATGGGCGGTGCACTGCGGGGCCGGGGATCTCCATATAACGGTGGGCAAAACGCCGGTGCTCCGGGTAAATGGAAAACTGCGCGAACTGCCGGAGCTGCTGGCAAACGACTGCGAACCCGTAAAACTGATAACTGAGGAGCTTTTGAGGGTTTGGCCTTCGCTGAACGGGCCGGTGACGCCGCACCAGGCAGAGGAGGTCGCGCTTTCCCTGCTGCGGGACAAGAGGCACTCGGAAACACTAAGGGCCAAGGGAAATGTGGACATTGCCTGTTCCATCCCCGGTCTTTCCCGTTTTCGGGTCAACATGTACCGTCAGAGGGGCAGTTATGCCGTGGCCTGCCGGGTTTTGGCAGACAGGGTCCCGAATTTACAGGAGTTGTTTCCCTACAGTCCGGGGTGGGTTGCGGCTATAAGGAAACTTGCGAGCTTGAACCGTGGCCTGGTTCTGGTGACAGGACCGACCGGGTCTGGGAAGTCGACCACTCTGGCGGCGATGGTCGATTACATCAACAGCAATTGCAAAAAGCATATAATCACGCTGGAAGACCCGATAGAGTACCTCCACCGGCACAAGCTGGGCATGGTGAACCAGCGGGAGGTGGGAGAAGATGTGGAAAGCTTTGCCGAAGGCTTGAGGTCGGCCCTGCGGGAGGATCCGGACGTGATAATGGTGGGAGAGATGAGGGATCTCGAGACTATTGCCACCGCGATTACCGCCGCGGAGACCGGGCACCTGGTCCTTTCCACTCTACACACCAACACGGCTCCGGAAACGGTAGAGCGTATCATAGATGTGTTCCCGCCTTATCAACAGCAGCAGATACGAGTTCAACTGGCGGGCGTGCTGCGGGGAGTTGTGTGCCAGCAGCTCATCGCGAGGAAAGACGAACAGGGCCTAGTGTGCGCGCTGGAGATCCTGGTGGGTACCCAGGCGGTGAGGGCCCTTATCCGAGAGAACAAGACCCATCAGCTGTCTTCGGTGATACAGACCGGGTTTCAGGAAGGCATGGTGCCTATGGAGAGGTCTCTGGCAGAAATGGTATCAGCAGGGCTTATCGCCAGGGAAGCGGCTTTTGACAGGGCGTACGACCCCAGGCTTTTGGCCCGATACCTGGAGCGAAAATAAAGGGCGTCTTTATGATAGGCGGCATTAGCAACGGATGCCAAAAATGCTGTTGGCAGGTGGCACTTGTTTCCTTTATAATATTAGTGTAAGGACGATACTGCAAGAAAGGCATTTGAATATCCCAAGGGCAAACCCACCGAAAGGTGGGGGCGCAAAGCCTCGGGCCTAAGGGCGCAAAGCCTATGGCGGCTGGGTTACCTTAGGAAATAACCCCAGAATTCCTAAGTATGACTTAGGTTTCTGGGGTTTTTGCATAAGCGGCCGGGTTTTGGTTTTATTAGACGCAGATTTACGCAGATGGTTATAATAAACTTTTATTAAAATTATTTTATGTAATTATTTTTAAATAACCTGAAATAATCTGCGTTAATCTGCGTCCAATGTGTCAAGGAGGGGGCAGGGGTTGGGCTGGGTGGTTTTTCTGCTGGGTCTGGCGGTAGGGAGTTTCCTCAATGTCTGCATAGAACGCATACCCCGCGGCGAATCGTTGGTTTCGCCGCCGTCGCATTGCCCTGCCTGCGGCCACCGGCTGGGGCCGCTCGACCTCATCCCCGTGGCGAGCTACATCTTTCTCAGGGGCCGGTGCCGTTACTGCCGGGTTCCTTTTTCCCTGCAGTACCCCGTGATCGAACTCGCTGCGGGACTGCTTTTCACGGGTGCCTGGGTGAAGTTCGGCTACTCCTGGCATACCCTTATCGCTTGGGTACTCAGTTCCTCGCTCATCGTGGCCTCTGTCATCGATATCAAGCACATGGTCATACCGGATGAGGTGCTGGTCTTTGCCGCTCTGGCGGGCGGGATTATCCTGTACCTGGATTCCTGGGAGAGGCTGAAGTGGGGCCTGGTCTCAGGTCTGGGGGCCGGTCTGTTCCTGACCTTGGTAATCCTTGTGTCCAGAGGAGGCATGGGCTGGGGAGATGTGAAACTGGCGGGAGTCATGGGCCTGTACCTGGGGCCAGGTGCTACCGTGGTGGGGTTCGTGGCGGCCTTCGTCGCCGGGGCGCTGGCGGGCTTGATCCTGGTGGCGACCGGCAGGAAGGGCCTGAAAGATGCTGTGGCGTTCGGCCCTTTTCTCTCGGTGGGGGGGCTCGCAGCCTTGTTCTGGGGGCAGGAAGTGGCCGCATGGTACCTGAAGCTTCTGGTGCCGTAGCAAAGGGGGTGAGGCCGGTCAGGACAGGATGGTAAAAAACGTAGCCACCATTGAGCTTCAGGCAACAAAAAAGAAAAAGGAGGAGATGTCATGTCACTGTCGAAAATGAGGAGAAAGAGTCAGAAAGGTTTTACCCTTGTTGAACTCATGATCGTCATCGCCGTTATTGCCATACTGGCGGCGGTATTGATCCCTAATTCGCAAAAATTCAGGGAGAGCGCGAAAGAAGCCGGTATCGAGGCGAACGCCCGCATTGCGCAGGGATTAACCGAAAGCATGATTACGCGGGTCGAAAGCGACAATTTTCCCCAAAATCTCGCTGCTAGGTTAGGAACGGAAAGCGACTCGGTATTTACCAATCCTATAACAGACAAAAGCGGAGTAAAACTCGTTACGAGTTACGACGATGATTTAGAAGCAAACAAATACGCCGCTTACGTGTCAACAGCGGAGGCCCCGAACGTTACCGGAAACGTCACAAAGGATGAAGTGAAAGGCACAATCTGGCTGCAGGTTGACAAAACAAACAAGAAAGTTATTATCACACCTTATGACCGCAACGGCAACAAGATGGAACCTATAACGGTGACGAAGTAAACGTGAACTGTACCCAAACTCGAGGCAACAGTCAGGCACGTTCTGAAAGCCCGTTTTGTTTCTAATATCAGATGATTTCTTCAACAACAGGGGGAAATGATTGTTGTCAACAGCAAATCACTCGTCCCGGCCTCGCCTCGGAGAAATTCTGGTCCAGGCCGGGGTCATAACCGAAGAACAGCTCGAGCAGGCCCTGAAGCTGCAGAGCCAATCGGGGCCGGGCAAAAGACTGGGAGAGATTCTGGTAAAAAACGGCTTCATTACAGAGGCGGAGCTCGCCAGAGCCCTCGAGGAACAGCTGGGGATTACCAGCATCGATTTAAAACTGGCTCCAATCGATACGGAGGCGGCGCGCAGGATACCCGAGAACCTGGCGCGCCGTCACGGCGTGATCCCGGTGCAGGTAGTAGATGGCGCGCTTCTTGTGGCCATGAAGGACCCGCTGGACGCGCTCGCCCTGCAGGACATCCGCCTGGTCACCGGCGTACCGGTAAGGCCGGTGCTGGCTGGGGAAAACGACATTCTCCGGGTCATCGAGCAGGTATTCTCCCAGCGCCGGGCCGCCGAGCAGGCGGCACGCGAAGTGTCGAGGATGAGGGCAGAAGCCGCTGCGGCGCAGGAGGTCGTGGACCTCGAGAGCGCTCCCGCGGTTAGGCTCGTGAACTCGATAATAGAGACCGCGGTGCGCAGCCGGGCCAGCGATATACATATCGAACCGCGGGAAAAGAGGATGCGGGTGAGGAACCGGGTTGACGGCATTCTGCATGAGGTCCTGAGCACCGACATTCAGGCACATGCTCCGGTGGTGAGCCGCATCAAGGTTATGGCTTCGTTGAACATCGCGGAAAAGAGGGTCCCCCAGGACGGCAAGATCGTGACCCGGGTGGACGGCAGGCCTATCGATCTCCGGGTCGCTACCATGCCTACTTCCTACGGGGAAAAGGTGTCCAT
>CAYONS010000042.1:0-16456 GCA_964405385.1 uncultured Syntrophothermus sp. | reverse complement strand
CTTCCCTCATGAAACCTTCCGTCCCAATTAAGACCTTCATGCCTCCGACCAAGGCCGCGACTCCCTTTCCTGGAACTGCAGCGAATTCCTTGATCTCGAGCCTGGCTTTATCGTTAGCCATGTCTCCAAGAGATGCAACCACGGCCCGGGCCACGGGATGCTCAGATTTCGACTCCAAAACCAAGGCCGCACTTAGAATGAATGCTTCATCGGCACGGTTTCCAGCCATCACCGTGATATCGGTAACCCTTAGCGACCCTTCGGTTACTGTGCCGGTCTTGTCCAGAATAACCGTGTCTACCTTGCTCGCCCTCTCCAATGGTTCCCCGCCTCTTATGAGAATGCCCGTCTGGGCGGCCTTCCCCGTGCCCACCATAATTGAGGTAGGAGTTGCCAAACCCATAGCACAAGGGCAAGCAATAACCAAAACAGCCGTAGCATTAACCAATGCTCGTTCCAAATCCCCAGGAGCGCCCCACCAGAACCACCCTGCAAAAGTAACTAAGGCAACGCCAATAACCGCGAAAACAAAGTACCCTGCCACAGTATCTGCCAATCTCTGAACAGGGGCCTTGGACATTTGGGCTTCCTTAACCGCCCGGATAATCCTGGCCAATACCGTGTCTTCACCGGTCTTGAGCACCTGTGCCTTGAAATGCCCGAACCGGTTGACCGTCCCCCCGATAACCGTGTCCCCCGCTTTCTTGTCCACAGGCACACTTTCACCCGTTAGCATAGATTCATCAATGCTGGAAAAACCTTCAATGACTATTCCATCCGCAGGTACCCGTTCCCCCGGACGAACAAGGATTATGTCCCCCACCTTGAGATGGGTTACGGGCACCTCTATCTCTCTTCCATCCCTTTCAATTCTCGCCGTACCCGGTTGCAAACCGGCCAGTTTGCGAATTGCCTCTGATGTCTGCCCCTTGGCCCTCTTCTCCAGATATTTCCCCATAAGCACCAGCGTGATGAGCAAAGCGCTGACCTCAAAATAAACGTGAGAACCGGGAACAAGCACCGGGGTTAAGAGACTGTACACGTACGCCGTAGTAGTTCCCAAGGCCACCAGTACATCCATGTTAGCCGAGCCACCGCGAAGGGCCAGAAATGCCCCTCTGTAAAAAGGGAAACCTGCTCCAAACTGTATGGGGGCCGCCAGCAAGGCTTGAGCCATCCAGGAAGTCAACCAACCCGGGAGTCTCCAGCCCATGATATGCCCTGCCATGGATATGAGGAATGGAAGGGATAGCACCGCTGATATGAGGAACCGCCTTTTATACCCTTGGAGTTCCTCATCCTCTTGGGCGAGGCTTTCAAGGGCTGGCGTATCCTCTGGCACTACCGAGTATCCCAGTCTCTCCACCCTCTTTTTGATGTCTTCGAGAGTGACTTGATGGGCATCGAATTCGACCCAACCCTCTTCGGTCGCCAGGTTTACCCTGGCCTCCGTCACTCCGGGGAGGCGAATCAGACCTTTTTCTATGCGGGCTGCGCAAGCAGCGCAGCTCATGCCCTTTATCTTGAAGGTTGCCCTGTCCATCATTCCCATCCCCTCTACGCCGAATGCTGGTGTCTGGTCCTTCTTTATCCCTCTATAAGCCGATACGGGTGGCTGTAGATGTTGAACCGGCTACCGCGGGCGAAGCCTATCACCGTCAGTCCGGTCTCCCTGGCAATCTCCACGGCCATGGCGGTAGGAGCCGACCGTGACACCAAAAGTTCTATGCCAAACTTTGCCGTCTTGATCGCGATCTCGGACGATACCCGTCCCGTGGTGACGAGCACTTTGTCTTCAAGGGGTATTCCGTCCATGAAACACCTTCCGACGATCTTGTCTACGGCATTGTGCCGGCCGATATCTTCCCGAAACAAGACTACTTCCAAAGGATTGCACAGGGCAACGCAGTGGACAGCTCCGGTTCTGACGAATAGTTCAGAGCTCCGCTCGACCCGCCTCATCAATTCCAACACGACTGACCCTGCAATCCTGAGTCCCCGACCCGGAACTCGAATCTTTGTGACCTTTTCCGGGTCTTGGAAGGAAGAGCCTTTCCCGCATCCCGTCGTTAGGTACCGTCTGGCCAAAGAGGATTCCAGGGTACAACTTTCGGATAAAGTAACATACGCCTTTTTAGCTGAATCGTCGAGCTCGACCCCGGCTAGCTGTTTCCGGTCCTGGATGAACCCTTCAGACACCAAGAAGCCTACAGCCAGCTCCTCCAGGTGCTGCGGAGTACACATGAGAGTTACCGTCTCTTCCCCATTGAGGTACACGCTCAACGGGGCCTCTTCGATGAGACAATCGGCAACAGGTTGACAGACCCCTTCTTCATAGCGATGAATCTCGAACTCCCGGGTTCCCTTTTTCACTCTTTCGACCGCCTTCCCGCCAGATTCACAAAGGTCAAACCGCGCATATCTCAGCCGCCAGGACCTCAAGAAGCGTCCTCTCGTCAACAGCACTGGACCATTTCAAAGCCTTGTCGGCATCCAGGAGTTGGCGGAATACAGCCTCTATCTCCGGCCAACTGAACCTCTCTGAGGCCTGCAGCAACTTCCTGGTCACAAAGCCGTGTTTAAGCTTCAACGCAGCTTCGATTTCCGAAACTGCTGCCCCCTCTTCTCTCAAGGCCTTCACCTCGGCAACAAGCAGGAATTGCCTGGTCAGAATATATATCATTAAAATCGGCGATTCTCCTTGAGCCAGCAGACGGCCGATGGCCTGGCATGCGCCAGACAGATCGCGGGCGAACAGAGCATCAATGAAAGCGAATACCCTCAGTTCATCTTGCAGGTCCAGAAGTTCGCGGGCCTTGGACATGTCCACTTTACCCGGTGCAAACGCTAAGCTGATTTTTTCTATCTGATTTTGCATGGCCCACATATCCCATCCGCTGCCGGCGATGGCTTCGACCAGGCTTTTGTGCGCCTCTACGCCTCTCTGGGCAAACTCAGCCCTCACCCAGGCCTCAAGCTCACGCTTACTTGGAGTCTTTATCTCTTCCACCCACTTGTTCTTCTTTAAATGCTTCACCAACGGGCTGTCCGGCGCCAGCGACGGTGTGACCAGTACCACCGCCTGAAAAGGATTAGGAGCCTCCAGATACTGCAGAAGAATGGCTTCAGCCCCGGATTTTTTGGTCTTCTTCGTTCCCGGCCCCGTACCCAGCCAAGGCAACCGGCGCAGTACCAATACCCGGGCATGTCCGAATAAAGGTCTAAAATTAAGCAGGTCGAAGAGTTCCTCATCCCCTAAATCGTCTCCGTCTCTGAAGACGCACTCCGGCTCCTGTCCGGTGAGAGCCTGAACTTCCTCCACGATCGACTGCAACCGCTGTTTTATAAGGTATGTGTCGGCCCCGCAAAGGACCCTTATCTCGCCGAGCTGCATACAGTCCCTCTCCTGTCACTGTCTTGTCTAATACATGTGCATGTCATTACTCAGGCCCATCGCTGGGCTTCATCCCTATGATAACGTGAGCGGCTGCACGCGTCAAAAAAAGGCACCCGGCAATACTGTTATAATTATGTGGAAGCATCATATCTTGTACAGTGAACACCTTTAATCGCGGCTCGTGGTATAATTCTCGTGAAGGCACCCTTGCAGGGGGGAAAAAGAGTGGGCAATGATTTTGACGTTATTATAATCGGTGCCGGCCCTGCCGGAATCTTTTGCGCCCGGGAATTAACCATCAACTCCCGCTTGAAGGTTATGATCCTGGAGAAGGGACGAGATGTCGAACACAGAAAATGTCTCATGGACGTGGCCCGGGAGTGCCGTCACTGCCAGCCGTGTTCCATCATGAGCGGGTGGGGCGGCGCAGGAGCATTCTCCGACGGAAAATTGACGTTGACCACCGAGTTCGGGGGCTGGCTGGACAATTATATCGGGAAGGAGAAACTCTCCGAATTGATCGAGTACGTGGACAGGGTTTACGTAGAGAACGGCGCCCCTGACAGGGTCTTCGGATACGATGATGACTATTTCGAAGATCTTAAGCATAGAGCGGCGCGCGCCGACCTGCGCTTAGTACCGGCGCGAATCCGCCACATGGGAACGGAAAACACCCTCCGGGTCCTGTTAAACTTTAAGCAGGGTCTGGAAAAGACCTGCGACATTCACCTCAATGAACCGGTGGAAGCGATACTCACCGAAGGATCGAGAGTCGTAGGTGTCCGCACGGCAAAGAACGAATACCGGGCTCCCGTAGTTGTATGCGCTCCCGGGCGGGAAGGGGCTCAATGGTTTGTCAACCAGGCCCAGACCTTAGGACTGGAACTCGGGAACAATCAGGTTGACATAGGGGTTAGGGTAGAGGTTCCTGCGAGCACTATGCAGGAAATCACGGATCACATATGGGAACCGAAAATAATCTACTACTCCAAGACCTTTGACGACCAGATCCGCACCTTCTGCGTCAACCCCCACGGCGAGGTAGTCTTGGAAAACACCAACGGCCTCATCACCGTGAACGGCCACTCTTGGGCGGACCGGCGCACCGATAATACGAACTTTGCCCTGCTCGTCAGCCAGCATTTCACCGAGCCCTTTGATAAACCCATCGTTTACGGACGCTATATCGCCAGCCTGGCTAACATGCTCTCAGGAGCCGTCATCGTCCAGAGATACGGAGACCTTAAGAAAGGACGACGTTCCACTTATGGAAGGCTGGAAAGGGGAGTTGTTACTCCTTCCTTGCGGGCCGCGGTTCCCGGAGACCTCTCGTTGGTTCTGCCCCACAGGTACATGGTAGGCATCCAGGAAACGCTCGAAGCCCTAGACCGTTTTATCCCTGGAATTGCTTCGGACCACACTTTGCTGTACGGAATCGAAGTTAAGTTCTATTCCGCGCGACCTGAACTGGATTCAAACCTCAGAACCAGGATCGAAGGGTTGTACGCGATCGGCGATGGAGCCGGGGTCACCCGGAGCCTGGTTCAAGCCAGCGTTTCCGGCGTAGTAGCCGCTAGAGATATACTGCTACGGTACGCATGATGTATTTCTTGTTTTCAAGCCCAGTGACTGGATACTCTTAAAGAAGTCGACACCGCTCGTTTTCTCACAGTCTTGACCAGGAGCCTCTTCCCATCGGTCTTGAAGATTATCGCGCCGTCCAGATCGGTGCGGTATGTTTTGATGCCAAAACGGTTCAACAGCTCCAGGGTCTGCGGCGCGGGATGGCCGAAAATATTATTTTTACCCACCGAAATCACGGCGATCTTCGGCCTTACTGCCTGATAGAACCTTTCGCTTACCGACCCCTTGCTCCCGTGATGAGGAACTTTTACCACCGTTGTCTCACTGAGCAGATTTTCCCGTGCCAGCATATCCATGGTTCTGGCATCTATATCTCCCGGCAAAAGGAAACTGATATTCCCGTACTGCAGTCTGAGCACGACGGACTCTTCGTTCGATATGCCCCTATTGTACGGAGCCCGGTTTCCCTGCGGCTCCGGGTGCAGCACGTTTATGCTCAATTTCGGGTCCAGTCTGATGTACTGGCCCTTTGCCAGCTCCACCACCGGGATAGCATGTTTGAGGCGGGCCGCTTCTGTTTCTTGAAATCCTGTTCCGGGATAGGCAGAAGCGCTCACAGCAAGCACTCGAGGAGCCATTTCCTTTATCACCGCCGGGGCTCCTCCGATGTGGTCTAAGTCAGGGTGAGTAATCACGAGAATATCCAGCTCCCTCAGTCCTCTTCGGGCCATAGCCGGAACAACCGTCTGCTGCCCTACGTCCCAGAACTGACTTCCCCCGCAGTCGATCATCATAAACCTGCCCTGAGGACTCTTTACCAGAACCGCATCCCCCTGTCCTACGTCGAGGAAGGTCACTTCCATCCACCCTCTGTCTTTCATTCCTGCGGGCATAACAAGGCATCCCAGGTATACGCCGATGAGCAAAAGCCCTCCCACAAGCATTCTTCGGTCCCGGCAGCGCAGGCCCCGGGCGGAAGCAACCAGGCCCAGATAAAATGCCAGTATGAACCACAGGGGAGGCGGAGCCACCCACAGGTAACTCCCGGTTATACTAGACAATGACTTTGACACCCAAGTGATGCCGTCAACCGCAAGTCCGGCCGGATAGAGAAACAACGCAGCTGAGAAAGGAATTACAGTACCGGCGAAAAAACCGGCCAGGCTAAGAATCAAGGCCACTCCACATAAGTAGGCAGCGGCAAAATTGGCTATAACCGAGGATAAAGAAAACAAAGAAAAGCTGCCCACTATTAGGGGCAGGGTAGCAGCCTGTGCCGCCAGAGGAATCAAGAAAGCGTCCACCAGTTTGCTTTTATAGGGTACAGCCTGACGCCAGGCAGGATAGAGCCATATCAACCCGGCTGTAGCAAGAAACGACAGTTGAAACGAGAGATCAAATACCCAAACGGGATTCCATATAAGCATTACTAAACCGGATACTGCGAGAGCGTTGGGGGCATTAGGTTCCCGCCCCCCGTAGTACGCGGCCAGACCCAGCCACGCCATCACCGCCGCCCGCAGCAGCGATACCGGCCACCCGGCTGTAGAGCCGTAGAACAGTATTAACAAAGCCGCCAGCAACCCCCTGTATCTCCTGCCGAGTTTCAAAGCATCGGCCGCCCACACCCCCATAAGCATCACGAACCCGATGTTCATACCAGAGGCAGCCAGGACGTGGGCAAGGCCCGTTTTTTGAAAATCCCTGTAATCCTCGGGATTGATTTCATCCGCGGCACCCAAGACTATGCCCTTCGCAACTTCGGCTGTGCCCCGGGGCAAAAAACGCTTCAGCGCTTCTTCCCCTCTTTCGCGGCTTGCTAATATCAAGTCCTCGAGCATACTGCGCCTGTCACCGATAACCTTGATGTGATCCAGTTTTTTAACCGTAAAGATGTAATACACCTGGCGCCGTTCCAAATACTTTTTGTAGTCGAACTCCCCTGGATTGCCCGGTTCCCGAGGAATCTCCAGCCGTCCCCTGGCGATTACAACATCCCCTTTTCTTACCTTAACCTCAGAACGAACCACCACCCGGATCCTCTTTAGGTCAGGCCGGTCACAGTCAGAGTTCAGGTAAAAGCTGGTTTTGTCGATTTTCATAACCGGATGGTCTGCCACCTCGCCCGCAAGCTCCATCGTCTTCGGTGTCAGCATCAGATCCGGAACTTCCGGTGTCCTTGTCCCCCAATAAAAAAAGGCGCAAACCGCTGCTCCGGCTATGAGCAGGGCCTCTCGCCATTTTCCTATGTAAGCTAATGCTGCCCACAACAATCCGGCTGGCGCCAGAACGTAGAATGCTGTTTCCCCGCCGGCTGCGTACAAGCCAAAAGCAAATCCCGCTAATAAAAGAAGGTTGGGCTGATTCAGCATGGGAACCCCCGTGCAAATCCGATCCCGGCCCTTGTCGCCGAGGCGGCTTTCCTCGTTCGAGCCTGCTCGTTCACCTGCAGCCGCTTCAGCGCACCGTTATCAAGTCCTTTATCTGTTCGTATCTCTTCTCGCCTATGCCGGACACTTCCATTATGTCTTCGGGGGATTTGAACCCCCCGTTTCTCTGCCGGTAGTCGACTATCCGCTGGGCCAATGCCGGACCTATCCCCGGAAGCCGCTGGTCCAGCTCCTCGACGGACGCCGTGTTTATATTGACCTTACCGCCCGCCCCGGGCCCGGAAACACCATAGCCGAGAACGGCAGTTCCCAGCATCTCCCCCGGAATTTCCTCCCCCACCTTCGGCACGTAGATCTTGCCCCCGTCAGCCAGAAGCTCGGCCAGATTCAGCCGATTTACATCCGCTTCATCCGTCGGCTGGGCCTTCTCCAACGCCTGGAAAACCCTTTCTCCTTGCTTCATCTCGTATACGCCCGGATGCTGAACAGCCCCTGTGACATGAACAAATATGCTTTCCTGGTCTGCTGGGCTCCCACTGCCCTGTTGTGCCTCTTGCTGGATGATGACTTCTTCCGCCTCGAGGTCGTCCCTTTCGGCCCGGGCATGCCTGTACTCGGAATACTTGAAGCCAGCAAAGAAAATCACCAGCGCGGCAATTACACCCAGAACCTTCTTTATCCTGATTTCATCCCCGAACAAGCCGTCCCACCCCTGTCACCGCTTCTTTCCCAAGCTCGTAAGCCTCCCCCTCATATTTCCAAGGAAGTATTCTGCATAAATTGACATATTCCTCCTTGTATGCCTTTTAATTCTTTGTCTGGTGCACTCGGCTTCGCTCCCATTCCAAGAGCCTCTTTTTCAGTTCGGTGCCCCCCGGAGCCGTAAACCCCCCGAATCCTTGGGCGCCTACCACCCGGTGACAAGGAATTATCAAGGGACAGCGGTTGCGCTTTAAGGCTTGACCTACGGCCCTTGCCGCGCCCGGTTTGCCCGCAAGAGCGGCTAATTCCCCATAGGTAGAGCATTCACCGTAAGGTATACGGCCGACCATTTCCAACACCTTGCGGGTGAATTCAGGATACGCAGACAGGTCGACTTCAACCTGCCAGTCCTCGACTACCGTTCCCGCGAAATAAGTCTTGATCTTCTCCGCCACGAAAAAAAACAGATCCCGATCCGGGATCAGACCGGGACCTGTTTTCTCTCTCAGCCGGAGTGCGGCTTCTTCCGGGGACGGCACAGGCAGCACCACTGCCTTGAGGCGATTCCCTTGCCCCGCCAATCCTGCCCATCCCCAGGCAGTCTCAAACACCCAGTATCGCATGCTCATCCCCGCCCCGTCGCTTGTCTCAGCCGACCACTATGTTGACCAATTTCCCAGGAACAGCTATAACCTTGCGCACGGCCTTTCCGGCTATCATTTCCTGGATGCGGTCCAAAGACATGGCGGCCGATTTCATCTCCTCCGGTCCCGCGCTCGACGGAACCATGACCCGCTCCCTCACTTTGCCGTTGACCTGAACCACAATCTCGATTTCATCTCTTATGAGCGCATCTTCATCGTACTCCGGCCACGGCTGCAGGTGAACGCTGTCCTGGTGGCCTATGGCCCTCCACAATTCCTCCGCTATATGCGGAGCAAACGGAGCCAGCACCAAAACCAGAGCCTCAAGGGCTTCCTTCACTACCGACAGGTTCTGCTTCTCATTCTCTTTGTAGTGGTAAAGGTCGTTCACAAGCTCCATAATGGCACTTATGGCCGTGTTAAAGTTGAACCTCTTATCGATGTCTTCGGTAACCTTCTTAATGGTATAGTGCGTCCTGTAACGAAGTTCGCGATCAGACGGGCTCAGTGCCGACCCCTCTATGTAGGAATCGACCTCCCGAACCGAATGACAGTAATCAGCCACCAGGCGCCACACCCGGTTCAAGAACCGGTAGCAACCTTCTACTCCCTGATCGCTCCACTCCAGGTCTTTTTCCGGCGGGGAAGCGAACAGGATAAACAGCCGTGCCGTATCCGCTCCGTAGGTGTTGATAATGTCCTCAGGGCTGACCGTGTTTCCTTTCGACTTCGACATTTTGGCCCCGTCCTTAAGCACCATGCCCTGGGTAAGCAGGTTGGTGAAAGGCTCTTCGCAGGAAACCAGCCCCAGGTCATACAGCACCTTGGTGAAAAACCGGGAATACATCAGGTGAAGAATCGCGTGCTCAACCCCTCCGATGTACTGGTCTACCGGCATCCAGTAATCAACGGCATCCTTGTCCCATGGCCTGTCCTCAACATGAGGGCTGCAGTACCGGAAATAATACCAAGAGGAGCACACGAAGGTATCCATGGTGTCCGTCTCCCTCTTTGCCGGCCCGCCGCACTTGGGACACTCGGTATTGACAAATTCCTCTACGTAGGTGAGAGGCGATTCGCCCGTGGGACGGAACTCAACCTCCATTGGCAGCAACACGGGTAACTTCTCATAGGGCACCATCTGGGGCCCGCATTCATTGCAGTAAACAATCGGTATAGGGGCTCCCCAATAACGCTGCCGGGATATCAGCCAGTCACGGAGCCTGTAGTTCACCGCCCTTTTTCCGATCCCCCGGGCTTCCATCCACTCGATGACTTTCTGTTTCCCTTCTTCGTTGGGAATACCCGTGAACTCTCCGGAGTTAACCATTATCCCCTCGCCCTCATAGGCAGAGGTCATGGTTTCAGGATCCAAGTGAGTTCCCTCGGGCTCGATAACTACTTTGACCGGGAGCCCGTATTTGCGGGCAAATTCAAAGTCCCTCTGGTCGTGGGCCGGAACGGCCATTATGGCCCCTGTCCCGTACTCCATCAGGACGTAGTTGGCTATCCAGACCGGCACCTTTTCTCCGTTGACTGGGTTCACCGCGTAAACTCCGGTAAAAACTCCTTCTTTTTCCGCTTCCGTCGAGGTGCGGTCTATCTCGTTTAAGAATTTCATCCGGTGTACGAACTCATCGACCGCCTGCTGGTAGGGAGTCCCCCGGGTCAATTTTTCCACCAGCGGATGTTCCGGAGCCAGTACCATATAAGTAATTCCGAAAACGGTGTCCGGCCTGGTGGTAAATACGGAGATCGTTTCCTCCGACCCGTCAACAGCCAGAGAGAACTCACACCCTTCGCTGCGGCCTATCCAATTCTTCTGCATCACCTTTACTTTTTCCGGCCAACCCGGTAGTTTCTCCAGGTCGGCAAGAAGCCGCTCGGCGTAGTCAGTGATCTTGAAAAACCACTGCTCCAGCGCCTTCTTCTCCACGGTGGTGCCGCACCGTTCACATTCCCCGTCTATAACCTGCTCGTTGGCCAATACCGTGGCACAAGACGGACACCAATTCACGGCCGCTTTCTTCTTGTAGGCCAGCCCTTTTTCGTACAGCTTCAAGAACAGCCACTGGGTAAACTTGTAGTATTCCGGCTTGCAGGTCGCAAATTCTCGCGTCCAATCATAACTGATGCCTAAAGACTTCAGCTGCCGCTTCATGTTCTCTATGTTGGAATCCGTCCATATTGCGGGATGTATCCCGTGTTTTATAGCGGCATTCTCGGCGGGAAGCCCGAAAGCATCCCACCCCATGGGATGCAGAACATTGTAGCCGTTCATGGTCTTGAACCGAGCCACGACATCACCTATGGCGTAGTTGCGGACGTGACCCATATGCAGGTGGCCGGAAGGATAAGGAAACATCTCGAGATCGTAATACTTGGGCTTGCTCTTGTCCTCGGTAACCCGGTAAAAACCGTTCTCTTCCCAGTATCTCTGCCACTTAGCCTCGACCGTCTTAAAATTATACCTGCTGTCCATAAGTCCCTCCTCGATGCTCGGGATTTTTGGGCATTAACTACAAAACCTCCCGCCCCAAAAGGGACGAGAGGTTTACTCCCGCGGTACCACCCTCATTGACAAAACAAATGGTGGAGCTGGCGGGAATCGAACCCGCGACCTCCTCCATGCCAAGGAGGCGCGCTCCCTCTGCGCCACAGCCCCATCTTTTGCCCGCTTTCGGCTGATAACGGAGTCCCTCCGGTGCGGGCTACCCTGGTTCACCCGCACAGCTCCCCGGCGAGTTCGGCTCTGGTCTGTGCTGCCTCGCACCTTCCGCCAGCTCTCTGTAACAGGAACCAGGACCTACTACTCCGGTTCACAGCCTGTCATTTTCGACTTACGAATGTGATTATATGATACTTGCAGCCGTAAGTCAACTCGAATTCATCACCTGTCATTGATCTGCGGCAGTCTTACGGCTTAATTCTTCCCAGAATCCGGTCCTCAAGCCTCAACAGCATGGCCACTACCTCAGCCCTCGTGGCCGGGCGGTCAGGGTAGACGAAACCGCGCGCGTCTGCGGAAATAAGTCCTTCCTGCAGAGCCCGTATGATATCCTTTTCTGCCCAGTGTCCTTTTATGTCTAAGGCGAGCTCACTGCCAGATGCCACAGCACCGACAAGTTCAGTTGCCACATCTGCGATAAACCCCCGCCACCCGGAGGCAGCGTCGCTGAACCCGAATTCTCTGGCCGTGGCATCATCGACAAAGAAGCGGGGACAGTCCTTGCCGGTAATATCGTAATGACGCCACAGGTCCTTCGTGTTCAAATTGTTTCTCTTTAAGACGTCAGCCGCAAGTTTAACGGTGAGCCGATAGGTTTTTGCAAAATCCCCGTCCCGGTTCACGCACATCTCGATTCCCACGGTGGTGGCGTTCGGGTACGAACCGAGGGCCTTGACGGCTTTCTCGGTATATCTTCGTCCCCCCACGTGGTAGGCCATCTCGCTCTCGGGAACGCATTGCACTACTTCTGAATCATCCACCACATAATGAGCCGCCACCTTCTTTTCCGGATGATTTTCGAAGTAGTCCCGATTGCGCCTGGCATTGGCTCCAGGCGAGCGGTTGGCGGTCCAGTGAATAACCAGACCCCTCGGAGTGATGGTTCGGCCGGGGCGGCCTCCCCTCCCAGCAGTCAGCCACAATTTCTCGACCCTCAACACAGGCACCCCTTTTCCCTATGTTCACTTTCCCCGGAAAAACGCAAAAAATTCAGAAACCGGCCGGAGCCTGTTTCAATACATGATATACCGCTCCGCCGGTCTCGGTGCCTGCGCCTCCCGTGTTTTTGCCGTATCATCCTGCCCATAGCTTTTCCAACTGATAATATTCCCTTTCTTGATCACGAAAAACGTGAACGATTACCGAACCGTAATCCAATACTATCCAGCGCCCCTCGTTGAATCCTTCGCGCCGCAAGGCCCGGTGTCCCTCTTCCAGGAGCATGTCCTCAATGCTTTCTGCAATCATCTTGACCTGGATGGTACTCCTACCGCTCGCTACGACGAAATAATCCGCCAGCACGGTAAGATGCCTGACATCCAAAACCACCACATCCATGGCCTTCTCTTCAGTAGCGATGTCGGCAATCTTCCTCGCCAACTCCCAATCTGTCAAGCACCTATCCCCCTCATGCCCCCCTCAGGGAGCCCTGACTCGAAATAACCCGGTATCTAACGGTTATTCTACCATACTGTCTAGTCCCCGCAAAGCGAGAAGGAAACGGTTGCGGACCCTGACCGTCAACGGGTGAATCAACCGGCCCCGTTCCAAACAGTAGCGCAACGTTAGATCGAGTCCGTACTGCATGGCCAGGTCCAGATCCCTATCTGCGAGGCATTGTAAACGCTCCAGCCCAGGATAGTCGCGTCCGGGCTCCAGCATGTCGGCCAAAAAAATTATCTTATCCAGCACGGTCATTTCCAAATCCCCTAAGGTGTGCTTGGCCACGGCCGAAAGGAGCGCCTCGTCACAGACCCCTACTTCCTTTCGCAACAAGAACGCGCCGACAGGTGCATGCAGGAGGTCAGGAACCAGCTTTTCCACTTCGTCGGTTATAAGGCCGTTATCGTGAGCGATTTGCAGAAGGTCCCCGCCCGGAATACCCTTAGCGTAATCATGCAGGATACCTGCCAGGGATGCCTGGTACGGATCTGCCCCAAACCGCTGGGCCATTTCCCGGGCCACCTGAGCCACGCCTAAAGAGTGCCGGTAACGCTCCCGCGACAGCCTTCCTCTTATCAATTCCTGGGCTTTTTCAACTGTCAGCTCGCTCATCATCAACACCGCTCCCGGTAGAACCCATGCTCTTTGATATACTTTTCAACCGCCGGGGGCAAGAGATACTTCACCGGTTTTCCTACGGCGATGCGGTAGCGGAGGTCGGTGGAAGAAATGTGTAATCCCGGCACTTCTATCACCCTTAATGTCTCCCAAAACCTCTCCGGTAGGCCCTTCAGCCTCTCGTCATCTTCCTTGAGCTCAAAGCCGGGACGAACCGCAGTTATGAAGGAACAGAGTTCCACTACCTTTTCTACATCTTTCCAGGACTTCAGATCCAGGAGGGCGTCAAGACCCGTGATAAAATATATTTCTGATTCGCCGTACTCCGAACGAAAGTGGCGCAAGGTATCAACGGCATATGAGTATCCCGGCCGGTCTATCTCTATTCTCGACACTTCGAAAAAGGGGTTGTCTTCTATGGCCATTTTAACCATTTCGTAGCGGTGGTTCTCGCTTAGAACCTGTATCCCGGCTTTATGAGGCGGGCGGGCTGAAGGGATAAATATCACGCGGTCAAGCTGACACTCATACCGGGCACACTCAGCCAGCACCAGGTGCCCGTAGTGTATGGGATCGAAAGTCCCTCCAAAAAGTCCTATCCGCTTGCAATCCTTCTGTAACCGGCCCATATTCCCCAATCCTAACTATCAATAAGCAAAATACCAGCACATCCCGCTCAAAATAAAGAATTCCAATAGGGTTGATGCGATAATCATGAGCATAATGCCTCTTGGTTGTAGGCTTTGGATCTTTCTTTCCCTGAATGCTGAAATTAATTATAATGTAAAAGATGACGCTCCGGAAGGAAATTCGCTATGCTAAGGGACATCGTGCTCACATTCCATAACCAGGGTCTGCGCAGCTTTATCGAGGTGGACCTGTGCCCGGAATGCCCCAGACTCAATGAAAAGGGGTGTTGCGGTTATTATTCTCCCGTTTTCTATCCCACAGACCTGGCCTACATCCTTCTGAACCGGCCTAGTCTGCTGGATCTTATTTTCAGTTTGCCCCATCTTACAGTCCTAGACGCCTCGGTGACCGTCAACAGCCTGCCTGATGGCGAAGGCTACCGCTGCCAGTTTCATTCTCGTCAAAAGGGGTGCCTTCTCCCTATGCTGCTGCGCGAATCGGTTTGCCGCCACTTTGTATGTCCGGGCGTGGGGTGGTGGAAAGAGGAATCCCTGGCTCACTGGAAGCAGTTCTTTGACCAATTGGAGGAATACGAAATCGCCGTCAATAACCGGATATCAGAGGAATTGAAACGACGAGGCCTAACTCTCAGGGTACCCGAGTTGAGAAAGGCTTTCTATCAGAACCTGATACCTTTATTCAAGAAAGAGACTGAAGTTGCGCCTGAATTCTTTTCCTCGTGCCCGGCTTCGGAAACGGTGGTTCTCCGACGACGGCTGTCGTTTGGCGAAGAATGGACATTGTAGTTGCAGACATAAATGGAGGTGCCGCTTGAATGAATTGGAACCGTAATCAAAAGATGCTGGACAATGTACTGCAGTGCATAGGATTAACGCCACTCATCAGACTGAACCGCCTGGCCCAAGGCTTAAAGCCGGTAGTTGCCGTCAAACTGGAATACACTAATCCCAGTGGCAGCCTGAAAGACAGGGTAGTGTTCAAGATCGTCGAGGAGGCTGAGAAAAGAGGCGAACTCAAACCAGGTATGATACTCTTGGAAGGCACCACCGGCAACACCGGCATCGCCACCTGTATGGTGGGAGCCGCCAAGGGGTACAAGGTAGTTATCGTTATGCCTGAGGGCATGAGTGAAGAAAGAAAGAAGACAATATTGGCCTACGGAGCAGAACTCGTCCTCACCCCGGGAGCGGAAACCGACGTGGATCTGGTTTTGGAGGAAGTGGAACGGCAGAAGCAGAAGTATCCAGGACAGGTCTTTGAAGTCGGCCAATTCGTGAGAAGCCAGAATGTGGAGAGCCACTACGAAACTACCGGACCCGAGATATGGGAACAGACAGAAGGCGCGATAGACGTTTTCATAATGTGTCAGGGAACGGGCGGCACCGTTACCGGCACGGCAAAATTTTTAAAAGAAAAGAACCCGGACATCAAAGTTTTCATATCCGAGCCCACAGAGTCCCCTATTCTGGCCGAGGGCAGGATCGGCCAGCACAAGATTCAAGGCATAGCCGACGGACTGATTCCCCCTATCCTGGACTTTGAGTACATCGACGGGATAATCCAGGTTCCGTCGGACGAGGCCATAGCGGTTGCCCGCGATCTGGCAAGCAAAGAAGGCATTTTCTGCGGGATTTCCTCCGGATGTAATGTAGCAGCCGCCCTGAAAGCTGCTCGAGTATTTCCGGAAGCCCGCTGTATCGTAACCGTCATAAATGACAACGGCCTGCGCTATCTTTCGACCGAGCTGTGCGGCGTTCCCCGCACCCAACCCCCGTTGGACAGGGAATACAAGGTGTCGGAAGAAGACTGGGCCCGGATAAAAAGCCGCAATTTGAGAATAATACGTTAGGAAATAGAAAAAGACGCTGATTTACGCAGACCTCTGTAGCGCAATGCACACCAATCGCCACTACCAGAGAAAACTTCCGTGCGACAACAAGAGAAAATATCATATCACCTAGTCATGAAGAACACAGAGGAGCCCAGCCTACACCATAAATCTCACTTGCGTTAATCAGCGTCTCGCTCATACATAGGTCAATCTTACCTTAAGAATTCTTTATCCTTTTTCCGGAAGAACAGCAAATAGACTATCTCCAGGACACCCACGGTGTTAAGAACCAGCAGGGCGATGTACCAGGCGAGCTGGCGTCCTCTGGCCGCATGCCATAAAGCAATACCCTTCCAGACAACGCTCCAAACGATGACAGCCCAGAGTACCGCAGGGTGCTCAATGATGTACTGGCCCACGGAATCAAAAGTCACTTCATCCCCTGGTTCAAAAAACCTAACAATACTT
>CAYONS010000041.1:0-16494 GCA_964405385.1 uncultured Syntrophothermus sp. | reverse complement strand
TGCAGGTATCATACCCCAGATAAGGCGTAAGCACAGTGGCATAAACGGTGCTTTTTTCGACGAGTTCCCGGCACCGCTCTTCATTAGCCTCTATTCCCTTTATGCAGTATTTGATGAATATGTCGACTGCTTTTTTCAGCAACTTCATCGACTCAAGCAGGCAGTGGGCAATAGTCGGAGAAAAAGCGTTCAATTCGAGCTGTCCGTTTTCTGCGGCCAAGGTAATTGCGACATCATTGGCTATTACTTTTATGCTGACCTGGCCTATTAACTCCGGTATAACCGGGTTAACTTTTCCCGGCATGATGGTGGACCCAGCCTGCAGCTCAGGTAGCCTGATCTCTCCTATTCCCCCTCGTGGTCCCGAAGCCAACAAGCGCAGATCGTTACTGATCTTGGTAAGGTTGACCGCTGCTGCCTTCAGGAGTCCCGACACCTCTACAAAAACATCCATGTTCTGGACGCCATCAACTAAGTTTTCATTCCTGGCCAAGCCGAAAGGGAACTCCGTCCGCAGTTTTTCATTCACCAGGTAAATGTACTTTAAGGGAGCGTTAATGCCGGTGCCGACCGCGGTCCCTCCTAAGCTGACCTGGCGCAGCCGCTCCCCTACCTTGTAAAGACGCCAGCGGTCTCTGGCGATGGCTTGGGCAAATGCCCCAAACTCCTGCCCTAGGGTTATGGGCACGGCATCCTGCAATTGGGTACGTCCGAGTTTGATGATACGGGCAAATTCTCTTTCTTTTTCTTGTAGTGCTTCTTGAAGCTCAGCAAAACGCCCAGACAATTCCTCCAACAATCGGAGAGCAGCCACGCGAATGGCCGTCGGGTAGACGTCGTTCGTAGATTGATGGAGGTTCACGTGATCGTTGGGATGAATCCGGTCATAGCTCCCTTTTGGCAGCCCCAGTATTTCCAAGGCCCGGTTGGCGATGACTTCGTTAACGTTAGCGTTGGTAGACGTGCCGGCCCCACCCTGAATGGCACTGATTGGAAACTGATCATCCCATTTCCCCGATACAACTTCTTCCGCTGCTTGGACAATAGCGTGACCGATCACAGGGTCAAGATCCCCTATCTCAACATTGGTCTGGGCCGCCACCTTTTTTATCAAGGCGATAGCTCGGATAAGTTCTGGATGTACTCTAAGATCACTAACAGCAAAATAGGATGCTGCCCGCGCAGTCTGGAGCCCGTAGTACGCATCGTCATCAATATACAACTCCCCCAAGGCGTCGCTTTCCTTCCGCATCTTATCGCCTCCATGTATGGCCGCGTTTAGTATCGGCAATACATAAGTATTAGCCGCCACCCTTCAGCTCTATTTTACTTCTTGTTGGACACTTATTGGAACTTCCAAAAAGAAAGAAGACGTTCCCTCGTTCGCTGTAAATGCCGACAACATCATAGAACGATAAGATAAGTGGACGAAAATAGGTGCTTGACATAAAGTGGGCCGTGTCTTAGAATGACCCCAAGAAACCTTTAAGTTGGCCCCGTGAGGCTGGCAAGGGCAATGTGGAAAAAACGAAGCCTACCTTCCGACTTTACGGGAGGTGGGCTTTATTTATGCCTTGGGGTAGCTGACATGTCCCCAGTGGGATACGAAGACGAGGGGGATACCTTGGCGAAAAGCATTGCTCAGGAGACATGAAGCTGGAAAAGGTGGAGTAAAAGATACCGAGGGCAGAAACGAGGTGGTAGTTAAAAAATTGTTTAGATTTGAAACATCCCTTTAAAGCAGTCCTGAGAGGCTAGCAAGGGAGGCCCGGTTGGTACCAGGTTAATGGCGGCGACCTTCAAGCCTTCCCTGCTGGCGGGGAAGGCACTTTTATTTGATACACCGTCTCCGAAGCAACAACAGTAAACTCGCAGGGAGGAATTATTTGTATGCCACTAAAAAGTGAACTCAAGAAGGTTATGGTCATAGGATCCGGACCAATAATTATTGGTCAGGCGGCGGAATTCGACTATGCTGGCACTCAAGCATGTCGCGCCCTGAAAGAAGAGGGAGTCCAGGTTATTCTGGTCAACAGCAATCCTGCAACAATTATGACAGACAGTAATATCGCTGATAGAGTCTACCTTGAGCCCCTTGTCCCGGAAGTAGTGGCGCGGATTCTACGTAAAGAGCAGCCTGATGGCATTATTGCCAACCTGGGCGGTCAGATCGGGTTGAACATGGCCCTCTCTCTGCACAAGATGGGTATTCTAGAAGAGACGGGGATACCGCTTTTAGGAACGCCTCTTGAGGCTATACAAAAGGCGGAGGACCGCGAATTATTCAAAAAAACCATGCAAGAGATCGGTGAGCCGGTACCGGAAAGCGCTATCGTAGGGGACGTGGAAGCAGCGGTCGAGTTTGCCCAACAGATCGGGTACCCTGTTATTGTCAGACCTGCTTATACCCTCGGAGGAACCGGAGGTGGCACGGCCTACAACGAAGAAGAACTAAGGGTAATTGTGACCAAAGGGCTGAAGATGAGTGTAATCCGCCAGGTACTCATTGAAAGAAGTCTTGCCGGCTTCAAAGAGATAGAGTTTGAGGTTATGAGGGATGCAGCTGACAACTGTATAACCGTCTGTAGCATGGAGAACATCGACCCGATGGGGATTCATACCGGAGACAGCATTGTGGTAGCGCCGGCCCTTACCCTGAATGATGAGGAATACCAGATGCTGCGCAACGCTTCCCTGAAAATAATAAGGACTCTTGGTATCGCCGGGGGATGTAACATCCAGTTTGCTCTTAGTCCTTCCAGCTCAGAGTATTATGTCATAGAGGTCAATCCGCGGGTCAGTCGTTCCAGTGCTCTGGCTTCAAAAGCAACAGGTTATCCTATTGCCAGAGTCACCACCAAGATAGCTATAGGCTATCACCTCGATGAAATTCCAAACCGTATAACCGGAAAAACCACCGCCTGCTTTGAGCCAGCCTTGGACTATGTAGTGGTAAAAATTCCTCGTTGGCCGTTTGACAAGTTTGGCAGCGGCGATCGCACCCTGGGCACCCAAATGAAGGCTACAGGGGAAGTCATGGCCATAGATCGTACGGTGGAAGCGGCACTGCTCAAAGGTATCCGTTCTTTGGAGCAAGGGGCATGCGGACTCGTTCTACCCGAGCTTGCGGCTCTGCACGATGAAGAGATAAGTTTTCGACTCAGGCACCCTGATGACGAGAGGCTTTTCGTTATTGCTGAAGCAATCAGACGCGGCATGACAGTAGATGATATCTGGCACTTGACCCGTGTCGACAGATTCTTCCTCCGGAAGATAAAAAACATAGTCGATATGAGAAACAGAATACAAACAAAAGAACTGACAAAGGATCTTTTACGTCAAGCCAAACGCATGGGTTTTGCTGACCAAGAGATCGCCGCCTTGAAGAACGATTCCGAGGCAAACATCAGAAGCCTGAGAAAAGAGTGGGGAATAGTACCGACTTATAAGTTGGTAGATACCTGTGCGGCCGAATTTCAGGCCGAAACGCCTTATTATTACTCCTGTTACGAAACCGAAGATGAAGCTCTGCAAGAAACAAACGAGCGCAAGGTACTGGTTATAGGAGCAGGTCCTATCAGGATCGGGCAGGGCATCGAATTCGACTACTGTTCGGTTCATTGCGTTTGGGCTTTGCGCCAAGCTGGCATAAAAGCCATCATCGTTAACAACAACCCGGAAACCGTAAGCACTGACTTTGACACCTCGGACCGACTTTACTTCGAACCTCTTATATGGGAAGATGTCATGAACATCATCGATGAGGAAAATCTAGAAGGAGTTATTGTACAATTTGGAGGACAGACAGCTATCAACCTTGCCCAACTGCTGCAGCAATCCGGAGTGAAGATTCTCGGCACAAGCTTCGACAGTATAGACCGGGCCGAAAACCGAGATCGCTTTGACGAACTGGTCGAATCGTTAGGTATTCCACGACCGCCCGGAGGATCCGTAACTTCGATAGAGAGAGGATTGGAGGTAGCCGAACGCATCGGCTACCCGGTGCTGGTGCGGCCATCGTACGTTTTAGGTGGCAGGGCAATGGAAATCGTATACAACGAAACGGAAATGGTCGATTATATGCGGGGAGCTGTCAAGGTATCGAGGGAATATCCTGTTCTGGTAGACAAGTACCTGGAGGGGAAAGAACTGGAGGTCGACGCCATATCCGACGGGCAGGATGTACTAATTCCCGGCATAATGCAACACATAGAAAGAGCCGGGGTTCACTCGGGCGACAGCATCGCCGTCTACCCGGCCCACCAGATCTCCAAAGATATAAAAGAAAAAATTGTGGACTATACTACCAAACTAGCAAGGGCTCTGGATGTTAGGGGGCTTATCAATATCCAGTTCGTTGAGTTCAAGGGAGAGCTGTACGTAATTGAGGTAAACCCCCGTTCTAGTCGTACGGTTCCCTATATCAGTAAGGTAACCGGTATACCTATGGTAAGAATTGCTACTGACATAATCTTGGGTAAAACACTACGCGAATTAGGTTACGAAAGCGGGTTGTGTCCCGCTCCGCCATACTATGCCGTCAAAGCCCCGGTCTTCTCCTTTGGTAAGCTGCTGGAAGTCGATATTTCTTTGGGACCGGAGATGAAGTCTACGGGTGAAGTGTTGGGAATTGATGTCTGTTTAGAGAAAGCCTTGTATAAAGCTCTGATAGGAGCCGGAATCAGTATACCCGAATCCGGCACTATATTAGTCACGGTAGCTGACAAAGACAAGAAGGAAGCCTTGCCCATTATCAGAGGATTCTACGATCTAGGATTTGCCATAATGGCTACAGCAGGTACGGCGGAGGCTTTGCAGAAAGCAGGTATAGACGTACACAGGGTTAACAAGCTGAGCGAGGGGCACCCGTCCATTGTAGACTTAATCAGGCAAGATAAGGTCGACCTGGTGCTTAATACCCTCAGCAAAGGCAGGAAACCGTACAGCGACGGGTTCCAGATCCGCCGGGCTGCAGTCGAACTCGGTATCCCGTGCTTGACCTCTCTTGATACCGCCAAGGCAGTGCTTGATGTTGTACGCAGCCTGAAAAACGGGAGGGAATTAGAGGTCGTTAGCCTCCAAGAGTATTTGTGCAGGAAGTAACCCAAGAACCGTTCGTGGTACGAATATTATAGGGCTTGCTTCTATGCTCCTTGCTGGCAACATGTAAGGTCTCTTCGGTTCGATCCGGCAATTAGATAAAGCCCCCACAGACCCTCGTGACACTCCACGGTAATATTACTGGAGGATGAAAACTGCGAGTTACCAGGAGGTGGTATTACTTTCACTATACTCTTTCATGGTGATAGACTCTGAAGAACCCCACGTTTTCATCACATCCCACATCCGCCTTAACCGGCGTTGATATCAGTGTTCATCAGCCCGGCACTCAGCCTGGATCATTGATTGACGTACATCAGTTCCCAACCTTCGGGTATGTCGCTGTTTCAGAACGACGCTAAGTCAGCACTCAGTGCCTATAAAGCATGGGCATTTGTGGCAATCTATGGGGTAGACTTTAGTTTTCTCGTCCCCTGTCGGCGACAGAGCCAGGTATCATGAGGACGTAGTTTCCTTCAGCCTCAAGGCCAGAACAGCCCCCACGAGCAGAATCGCGGCTGCGCTCCAAAAACTGGCCGTCAGGCCCCAATAGTCGGCTATGACACCATTTACTAGGGCTCCAAGGGAACCAATCCCCCAAGCGAAACCCATAGACAATCCTGAGGCGATTCCCACGCTATGCGGCAGGTACTCCTGGGAAAGCACTACCATGATAGGCAAAGACGCATGGGCTGTTGCCCCGCAAGCAATGAGAAAAACCACAGACCATACCCCGTTACTGCACAGGAACAGGCCGGCAAAAACGGCGCTGAGCAGCATACTTATTACGATGATCCTGGCTCTGCCCAAGAAGTCTGAAATCTTGCCTGCCGCAATTCCCGCCGCAGCGCCCACCGCCAAAAACCAGGTCAAAATACTGGCCGAGGCCTGATACGAGTACCCCGCCTCCTCGAGGTAAAAAACCAAATAATTACTCAGAACGAGGTGGGCCCAAGCCCTCAGTATCATTACTATCGTTAAAAGCAGTATCGCCCCTTTAAAAACATCCCGTATCTGCCTTAATTCCAGCCTTTGAGCCGCAGGTTTGAAGCCGGCCAGTCTGGTAATGCCAACTGCTACGGCAAAAACCAGAGCCAACCCAGCGGTCCAGACGACCGCATTCAGGCCCCAGTTATCAACCACAAAAGCCACACACACAGGTCCTACTGCATAACCTAATGCTCCGGCTGAAGAAAACAAAGACATGAGAACCCCTCGGTTAGAGGGGTCTATCCTGTAGGTGTAAGCTGATCCCGCCGGGTGGTAAGCGCCGTTGGCAACTCCTGCTGCCAAGATCAAGGCTAAAAAGATATAATAGCTTGTTGCCAGAACGCTGCCGCACATCAACAACCCGCTCAACACCACGGACCACATCAGCCACCGGGAGGAGGGCCGCAGGTCGAAAAGCCACCCGAAAACGGGCTGGGCGAGGTTGGCGGCTATCAAGCTGCCGCTGATGGCGATGCCGGCGAGAGTCAGATTAAGGTTCAGCTCTGAAGCTAACGCCGGCAGAAGAGCGGGCAAGAAATTGAGATACATGTCGGTCAGGGCATGCCCTCCCGCCAGCAAGAGAAGAACCCTGTATCTCATGCTTTTATCTGGACTACGAGCTCGATTTCGCACGGAGCATCCAAAGGCAGGCTGCTCACACCCACCGCAGCCCGTGCGTGCTGACCCGCCTCTCCGAATATCTCCTCCAGCAGCTCGGATGCGCCGTTTAAAACCCGGGGCTGTTCGTAAAAACTGTCCGCGCTCTGAATGTAGCCCGTCATTTTCACTATTCTCTCCACCCGGTCTAAGCTGCCGACCAGAAACTTCACCACTCCCAAACAGTTCAGCACTGACTGGCGGGCACACGCCATTCCTTCTTCCAGCCCCAGGTCCAACCCCAGCTTACCTCTGTGAATGAGTTCTCCCCGGCAGGTTGGAAGCTGCCCGGAGGTAAAGACCAGGTTCCCCACGACTACCCCGGGAACGTAAGCCGCGATAGGCCGTGGAGGCAACGGTATTTCCAAGCCCATTTTCTTCAAGCGGTCCTCTATGCCCATAACCGATCCCCCTTTCTCTATCTTATGAATCCTTCGACAACCCCCATCAAAAACACCAGGTAGAACACCCCGCAGAAAAGCAGGGTCCCCGCGGTAAGGTGCCCTTTTCGCGAAACCTCTATGTACATTATCCCGGCCGCCAAAAGCGCGCAGGCGGCGCTTACCATAGCCCCGACACTCAACTTCCAGTCGGTCATGAAAATGCCAAAGGCGGGTATCAAGGAACTCTGAAAAACCATCGCGCCTGTGATGTTACCCAAAGCCAACGTATCCTTGCCTCTGGATACCCATATTATGCTATTGAATTTTTCCGGGAGTTCCGTGGCAACCGGCGCGATTATCAGCGAGAGGATGAAAGCCGGGACCCCGTACGCCTGAGCGATGTCTTTTACAGCAGTGACAAAACCGTCAGCCCCTAATATTATCAAAGCAAGCGCTACTGCTATTTGGAACAGTATCGTCCGCAAAAGCGGGTACTCGGACCCAAAAGAGAAATAGCAGCGCCTCAGCTCTTCGTCCGGCTCCCTGTTTCCTTTGCTTTCGGCTACCGTTACGTAGACATACCAGAGATAAGAAAAAGCCATGAATCCCGCTATTATGAGCTGCCACCGGCGCAGAGAAAGAGTCCCAACAAGGACGGCAGCCGTGAACACTATCAGGAAAAACCCGAGATCCCTTAAGATAACATCCTTATCTACTTCGAGCTTCAGCCCGTGCACTCTTCTCCAGCGAAAGACGATTACACCTATGCCGGTAACGAACATAGCTAAAGTAGACAACATCAAAGGCGCCCCTAGTATCGCCCCTATGCCGATGTCCTTGCCTTCGTCCCCTCCACCAAATAATATAGCAATAATCGGAATAAGGGTTTCCGGCAAGGCTGTGCCAACCGCCGCCAGTATACTGCCTACTGCTCCTTCTGATAGATTGAGCCTTTCACCCAGCCACTCGATGCCGTTGGTAAAAATCTCAGCTCCTATGAGTATAATAACCAGGCTAACTACCAATATCACTCCACTGCCCACTGCCGCGTCCCCCTAACATTTCAATCGTTGCTTTAGTACTCACTATATCAGAGACAACCTGTACCGGCGCCGGCGTTCGAATCCCACACACCAGCGGTAACCGGCTTTCTTGGCCATTTCTCGTGCTTTTTCCAGATCCCGGCCAACATCGACTGGTTCATGAGCATCCGAGCCGAAGGTAATCGGGATATCGGCTGTAAATAACATCTCAAGTAAGCGGGAACTGGGATATATCTCGTTCACCGGTTTACGCAGCCCCGCCGTGTTTATCTCAACCACCAGCCCTGAGGCGTTCATATCCGCCAGCAGCGGTTCCACGTAGTCGCTATCCCGCCTGCGCATCGGGCGATGTCCCCATATCTTTATCAGGTCCAAATGCCCTACGATGTCGAACAGCCCTGATGTTATCGCGCGGGCCACGATGGCAAAATACCTTGCGTAGATATTATCGATGTCAGCCCCATCAAATCCAGACCTGAAATCGGGGTGGTCAAACCCCCATCCGTCGATGAAGTGAACAGATCCTATTACGAAATCCAGGTCCCATTTATTTATTATACCTCTGATCTCCGCTTCTCGTTCAAAGCTGTAGTCTATTTCCAATCCCCTGCGTATACGAATACCACCGACATCTTTCCCCACTGAATCTAGCACCTCCGGTTTCACGCGCGAGGCCCATTCCTCGTGCTCGGCGAAACCGATTTCCCGAATGCCCTGGACTTGCGCCTGTCTCAGGTAGTCCAACAGCCGCTCTTTGCTGCATTCGTATTCCCCATGGGCAATAAGGTGCACGTGATAGTCAATTAGCATGCGTGATCCTCCCGTATGAAAAATCTCCGAGATTACAGAACCGGTAACCCCCGAAAACATTATTTATTGCACTGCCGAGGGGGTTGTAATACAATTGGTACGAAGTCAAGGCTTTGCGCAAAGGAGGTTAACATGGCTCACATAATCCCTTTCATCGGTCTCAGGTACAACACTAATAAAATACCAAACCTTGCCTCGGTAGTCACCCCCCCCTACGACATAATCGACGAAGCTGCCCAGGTTCGCTATTACGCCGAGCACCCGGCCAATGTCATACGTCTGGAGCTCGGTCTCGAATTCCCCGATGACGACGAAAACAACAACCGCTACACCCGCGCCGCCGAGTATATGAACCGCTGGATCGAAGAAGAAATACTGGTCTACGAAAACCGTCCGGCTCTTTACTTCTACCAGCAGGAATTCAACATGCAGGGAAACCCGGTCGTCCGCAACGGCTTTATCTGCGGGCTGAAAGTCGAAGAATATGATCAAGGCAACATCCTTCCC
This sequence comes from uncultured Syntrophothermus sp., assembly GCA_964405385.1. Lineage (GTDB taxonomy): Bacteria > Bacillota > Syntrophomonadia > Syntrophomonadales > Syntrophothermaceae > Syntrophothermus. Next base: position 7,004 of record CAYONS010000041.1, on the reverse strand, counting down.
CATGAAGAAACTCTGTCCAAGCCCAAAGAAGACAGGTTGCGCCTGATGAGGGCCACTCAGGCTAACTTCAGTTCCATTTTCGGACTATATTCTGACCCGGAAAAGGTAATAGACAACGTTTTGCAGGAAGCCATAAGCGACAAACCGCCTGCTATCGAACTGGCAGACGAGGCGGGAGAAACCCACCGGGTATGGGTGATAACCGACCCCGAGGTTATACGCACCGTAGTAGAACAGATGAAGGACAAAAAGGTATTCATCGCCGACGGCCACCACAGGTATGAAACGGCCCTGGAATACGCCAAGGAAATGGAAGCAAAAGGGTTGAAGGGTTACGATTATGTAATGATAACCTTGGTGAACCTGTACGACCAGGGGCTTATCATCCTGCCCACTCACCGTCTGGTCAGGAACCTCTCCGATTTCGATCTGGAGGCTTTCCGAGTAAGGCTTGGCACCTACTTTAACGTGCGGCCCTTTGGTTCATCTGACCAGCTGCCACAATTCCTGAGGGCCATGGAAGAACAGGGGCAAAACGCCCACGTATTCGGCATGTACGGGCGAAACGGGGTGCTGTATATTCTGAGTCTGAAACCTGATGCCGATACCGAAAAAGTCTTACCCAGCGATAAGTCCGATGCCTGGAAGCAGCTAGATGTCGCCCTTCTCGACAACCTGGTTCTTGACCATATGCTGGGTATCGGTGCTTCTCAACGCAAAAGCCAGGAGCACTTAACCTATACCAAAGACGCCCAGTGGGCAGTGCAACAGGTAGATAAAGGACTGTACCAAATTGCCTTCTTCCTTAACCCCACCCGGGTGAGGGAAGTGGTGGATGTAGCCGAAGCCCGCGACAAAATGCCACAGAAAGCCACATACTTTTATCCCAAGCTTCTCACCGGACTGGTGATAAACCACCTGGCCAAAAATGCAGAATCCCAACCCTAATCCGGGAAATTCAAGTTTCTGAGGAACGTCTCCTGAAAACCGGGCTGACCGGCAAGCTCTATATGGCGAACGCTTCGAGCTAAGAGGTCAGCCTGTTCAACTTTCTTAACCGAAAGCAGGGCGTGGATGGCTCCGTTGAGAGCCGCATTGCCGATATTCATGACCGCACCCGGGCTCACCGGAGGCAAAAGTCCCAGGCGCAGGAGACTCTCCGGGCGGAGGTGGTGACCAAACACTCCCGCCAGGTATACTCGATCGAGTTCTGAGGCATCGAGGCCTGCCGCTGCCAACATTATGTCAACTCCCGTCCTTACTGCCGCTTTGGCCAGTTGCAGTTGCCGGATATCCTCCTGGGATATGGAAAGGCGCGGTTTCCCCGATGTCGCATCCTTGTCCAATTCTAAAACAGCGGTTTTTTCGTGTGTTTCGGACAGCAAGGTTCCGTCGGAACTGACGTAGCCTAGCTCCAAAAGGCAGGCCACGAGCTCAACAAGCCCTGATCCGCAGAAGCCCAAAGCCGGACCTCCTCCCAAGACATTGAAACGAAGGCCGTCTTTTTCTATCCATACCCGGTCTACCGCTCCGGGCTCTGCCCGCATTCCCGACGAGATGTTGCCCCCTTCGAACGCGGGTCCTGCCGCAGCCGAGCAAGCCCACCACTCGCCCCGATTATGAAGGACCATCTCTCCGTTGGTGCCTATGTCCAAATACAGAAAGACATCCTCTGCCTCAGGCTTGAGAGTCAAAAGACCGGCAACTACATCTCCACCTACGAACCCTCCAATCTGGGGTAGAATCCTGATCTGACCTTGCTGATGCATCTTTACCCCTAACTCCGATGCCGGCATTGAAAGGCCGTGCCGAAACACCCCGGTAAACGGGGCCCTTCCTAATCCGCTGGGATCCAAGCCGGAAAATAAGTGAAGCATTACGGGATTGCCCACTGCAACTATCTGGTAAACATCCGACGGGTTGACTCCGCAAGAACCGGCCATTTCCTCAATCATAGCGTTAACAGCGCCAATAAGCGCTTGATTCAGACTGGCGAGAATATGCCGGTCTTCCAGGACTCGGCTGATCCGGGATATCACGTCGGCCCCGTAGGCCCTCTGAGGGTTGTCACGGCTGACGACGGAAAGACTCGCGCCGGTTTCTAAATCGACGAGAGCGGCGCACAAAGTAGTCGTTCCGATATCCAAGGCTACCCCTAGAACTCGCGGTGAATATCCACAAACAGCCTCGACCAAGAGATCGCCAATTGCTATCCCCACTACCGGGGCCTGTTCTTTTCCCACCTGCAAAACCAGCCGGTTCCAGCTTTCCTGCCTCAGACGCAGCTCTTTGCCGGAAAAAGCCTGGGCCAGCCGTTCCCAGAGAGGCTCGTGCCCTTCTTTTGATGCTGCGGGGACAACACCGGGTAATCTTCGCGTTTCCGGCTCCAACTCTGTCGCATCTTTTCGGTATAAACCCTTGGCTGCCACCGAATGAGGTGCCGGCGGCAAGACTACCTGAACCGGCCCCTCAACCCGACAGCGGCAGGCCAGACGGAATTCCGGAGATAGGCCCTGCTCGCGCCTGAGAGCTTCTTCTTCCGGTCCCGGCGCGGATACCTCACCTTCCACCCGGACCCAGCAGTGGCCGCAGGTACCCCTGCCGCCACATTCCCCAGGAACATGGTAACCGCCGCTCACCAGGACATCCCACAGCAACTGTCCGGGCAAGGCCCACAATTCGTTTCCCTTTTGTAACGAAATCCAGACTTCAATCCTGTTGCCCTTAACCACGCTTGGGGTTCTCCTCCTGAAATCTGTCGCGACTCAGAAAGTATTCTACCAAAAAACCGATCAGTTCATCAGCAGGATCCAGCGGGAACACGGGAACATCTATCCCTGCGATGTCAAAGTCAGCGGCCACGGCTATGGTTTGGTCCAGCTGCATGGGCTGTCTTAAAACCTCACTGCGCAGAATCTGTATCTTGGGCAGGTCCTCATTCTTAAACCCTTCGACCAGGACAATATCTAACCCCGTCGCCATTTTCTCAAGAATGTATCGCAGATCTATCCCTTCTTCTTGTCGCCGGTACTCGATGGACAACTGGTTTGAGACCACAGTCATTACCGCCGCTCCTGCTTCAAACAGGCGCAGGCTGTCCTTTTTTCCTTCCTCGAAAACCACAGGATGAAAGGCATGTTTTATTACACCGACTCTAAAACCCCGCCCCTTGAGTCCGGCAATGACTTTCTCCAGTAAAGTCGTTTTCCCTGCATTGTGCGGCCCGACAAACGAAACTACGGGAATCACGGTAAAACCTCCAGTGTTCAGCGTCGTATGTAGTAGATGCGCCTTCTTTCTTCGTAACCAACATCTTATTCCATCTCCAACCGCCCGTCAAACTTTGCACAAAAAAGCCACTCTTTTGCCTTGAGCCCCTCCCCTTTTGAAAAAGAGGAAAAGCTCAAAGCAGCGAGAGTGGAACACACCGACCCACATTCGTTTTCCTTACCAAGCTTGCAAAGCGGGCTATCCCCGCACGCTAACCTATTGAATCAAAAAAGCGGCTGCATCGCCGCTTTTCCGCTTATCCTTGCTTGGTTTGAGCCATCAGCACGAAGGAGAAGAATATAACAAAAACGAGCGAAGCTATGATAACTGTCGGCATCTGAGTTATATCCTTCTCTGCCATCTTGTACCAAACATTAAAAACGATTGTACCAACCCCCAGGAGGATGTAAGTCCACAGCTTAACCTTGCCGGGGAGAGCAAATTTCTTGGCCCAGCTGCAGAACTTGGCAAAAAGTATAATACCGATTACGACTATTCCGAATTCCATGGCAGACTGCGCAAACCAGTTCTCCATATCGTCACCTCCTTTGCCCCAATACTACTTAACCGTCCGTGCGACAGCTCCCCGCTCCTCTTAGCTATTCCAATAGTGAATTCTCTATCGAGACCAGATTTCCTTCTTGGCTTGAAAGAATTTTTTGGTCAAGTTAGCTAGTTGATTAAAGCCTCATCATCATGTATTATAACCTAGGATGTGTGAGTAAGTCAGACAGCCGCGAGGCTTAAAAAGCCTTGAGGAAAGTCGGGGCTCCGCAGGGCAAGGTGCTGGGTAACACCCAGTGGGGGCGACCCTAAGGCTAGTGCCACAGAAACAAACCGCCCGGCACTCAATGTACGGCTCAAGCTTATGCGAGGGTTCTCTGCCGTGTTGTGTCACGGCATGGGTCGTAGCGAAGTCGAGTCGTAGATTGAGTGCCGGGTAAGGGTGGAAAGGTGAGGTAAGAGCTCACCAGCAGTTAGGCGACTAACTGGCTCGGTAAACCCCACCTGGAGCAAGACCAAATAGGGGGGCTATGGAGTGGCCCGCTCCGCTCCCGGGTTAGGTCGCTTGAGGTGTCAGGCAACTGACATCCTAGACAGATGGCTGTCTAATACAGAACCCCGCTTACAGATTTGCTCACACTCCGCGTCCAGGGACGCTACAGGGAGTTGCTCTGACGGGCTCTCGCTGTAGCGTCCCTTTTATTCTGACGAAACAAAAACCGGGCCCATCCGGCCCGGCTGCCTCTGGTATGCTCTTTTTGTCCTTACTTCTTCTTCCTGCCGCCTTTGCCGCCTTTGGGGCCCTTACCTCCGGCCTTCTTGGGCTCCTCCTTAACGGTGACCGCTTCTTTAAGGGATTTTCCAGGTTTGAAAGCGGGTACACGGGTAGCTGGGACTTCGATCTCCTCTCCTGTGGCAGGGCTGATAACCTTCCTTGCTTTGCGGTCCCTCACTTCGAAAGTCCCGAAACCGATGATCTGGACCTTGTCGCCGCCGGCTAAAGCTTCCTGAATAGTGGCGACAGTCGCGTCGAGTATCTTGCCGGCTTCCTTTTGAGTTACCCCAGCCTTCTCCGCTAACGATTTGACAAGTTCCGCTTTGTTCACAGCATAATCCTCCCTTGGTAAGTTTTTCGGTCTGGTTTAACCATTCATCACAAAGCCCGTAATTCCTTCTTCAAAAACGATTTTTTTCTACTTTTTTTAGAGTATCACCAAATCCTCGGGATTCCATCCCCGGTCATCAGAAAATTATCCCTAATTGCCGGAGTTTATCCGGCAGCGGCTGTCCCGTTTCCGGATCCCACCCGCGGATTCCGTAATACTTTCGCAGAACTTGTCGTACTTTTTCCTCCGGTAAAACCTTGCCCTTCACTTTCTGTTCGTAGAAACGACGGGGAAATACGGAGTCTTCTGGTTTTTCTCCTTCGCGCAGGTTGAACAGTTTCATAAGGTTCCAGGCTCTCTCTGCGGCCAAAGCGAGCTCGTCCCCCGACATATCCAGCCCGGTAAAAGCAGTATAAGCTTCAGCAAGTATCGCAGGCCCTATCCGGTGGAGCACAGGAGGACGGATACACACCCCTACCGAGTTGAAGAGGTTTATCAGGTCCTCCGCCCACTTAGACATCACCGCGATATCAACCGTATCTGTTTCCATATCTATAGCCTGCTCTTTAAGCTCAGCCGGCATATCGAGTTCCCGGTAAACCCGGTCTCCCAGCCCAAACTTCTCTCTTTCGTATTCGAATCTATTCTCATTGTAACGGAGGTTTTCCACCGGATTGCGACAGCGCAGGTGATCGCCGCCTCTGACGTTAGTCAACATCCCTAACGTCCAAGTCGACCACCTGCCGCGGGGGTCAATCATCGGCAGTTCTAGGCCCTTCACCTGCATCGCTTTGTCCGATGCCCCTTTGAAGTGCCGGCCAGCGCGCTTAGTCCCTTCGGCAAGCACGTCCCCTATGCCCCGCCGGTAAGCGATATCCTGCATCAGTCTGAATACCCCTTTATCGTCGCCAAAAGCGATATCGTATCCGACCTCCTCCCGGGAGAGCAGGCCCTCCTGGAACAGTTCGATGGCCATCGCGATAACCCCGGCAGCACTCACCATGTCCATTCCCATTCTCTGCGCGATCTCGCAGGCCTTCACCACAGCTTCGAGCTTCAAACCCACTTGGGAACCGAAGGATACGACCGGCGTAACCTCCATATCCTTCATACGGGTCCCCCGGTACTCGCCGTCTTTGATCTCAACCCAATGCCCACAGGCTATGATACAAGCCTGGCAGGCCACATTGCCCCTGATAAAGCTCTCCACCCTGGATCTCCCGAATTCCTGAGTCCAGTCAGGCAAGCAGCCTAGAGTATAGTTGTGGGCGGCCAGCGCATTGAAATTGCCGTAAGGAATAGCGGCGTTCATCGACCCGTAGCCCTTAAAAGGGACAAAAAAAGGAGAAGATTCGATAAGTCTCCGGGCTCTTTGCGCTATGTCAAACATTTTCTCCGTTTCACAGGCCTTTATAATCTTGCGCCCTTTCACCACAATAGCCTTTAACTTCTTGGAACCCATTACGGCACCGAGTCCAGTTCTCGCCCACGCATCATAGTACCCGTTTTCTATGGACGCAAACTTGACCAGGTTCTCCCCAGCAGGACCGATGAGAGCAACTTGAGAGTCTCTATGGCGGCTCTTAAGCAGGTCAAGGGTTTCCCAGGCATCCCTGCCCCATAATTCAGATGCTTCTAATATCCGGACCTCATCCTCCTCTATCAGCAAATACACCGGTTTCCCAGCTCTGCCTTTAATCACGATGCCGTCATAACCGCACCTTTTAAGCTCTAACCCGAAAAACATGCCGGAGTTAGAGGTTCCGAATAACCCGGTAATCGGCGACTTTGCCGATGCTTCGGTGCGGGAAGCTGTAGGAAACGGAGAACCTACTAAAGTGCCCACGCTGAAAACCAATACGTTCTCGGGACCGAGAGGATCAGCTCCACAAGGAACCTCATCGTATACGATGCGGGCATTGAAACCGGCTCCTCCCAGGCACTCTTGGCAAAACTGCGGACTCAACTCCCTATCTTTTACCTCCCCGGTCGTGAGATTCACTTCTAAGATTTTCCCCGCATAACCATACCAGTCAGCCACTCTTCACGCCTGGTTCAAAAAAACCTAACAATACTTGATATATTATCCCGCTTCTTGTTAGGCGGCCTCCCCATGACCAGGTT
>CAYONS010000040.1:0-16506 GCA_964405385.1 uncultured Syntrophothermus sp. | reverse complement strand
ACATGCTATAATTTAAGTTGAGTCTGAGAATAGGAGAATCAGGACATCGATGGTTACATGGGAGTGGTGTCATAGCCGAGGCCTATCATATATCACTATCCCAAAGTGGGAGGAACAGGGATTAACTGTTGCCATCACTGCTCGCCGAGGAGGCTTTAGCCAGGGGGAGTACGCTTCTTTAAACCTGGGATTGCATGTCGGAGATGATCCGGGTACGGTTTTGGCCAACAGGGAACTGTTGGCTTCAGTTTTGAATATTTCCCTTCCAGATATGGTAGCGGCCAGCCAGATTCATAAGACCAATGTTGCTGTTGTCACTGAAGACGATAAAGGCAGGGGCACGGCGGATCTCTTTTCCGTTCTTCCGGAAACGGACGGCATGGTCACAGATTGCGAAGGCGTTTTTTTGACGGCTTTTTTTGCTGATTGTGTGCCGATTCTTCTCTTTGACGCCCGACGCAGGGTTGTCGGTCTCGTCCACAGTGGCTGGAAAGGCACTATAGGAGGCATTGCCGCGGTGGCGATCAGGGTCATGCGGGAACGATTTGGCAGCCAACCCCCTGATATTCAGGCTTTCCTCGGGCCGGCAATAGGCGGGTGCTGCTACGAGGTGGACTCCAACTTGGCTGACCGCGTTGTGAACGTGTTCAAAGACGATACCGGATTTTTTGTTGAAAGAAGGCTAGGCACGACTTACTGGGATTTAACTAAAACCAATTGTTACATCTTAGAATTATCTGGGATTCCTAGAGAAAACGTTGGGGTTAGCGGAATCTGCACCAGATGCAATCAGGATCTCTTTTACTCACACCGCGGGTCTGGGGGTAAGACCGGCAGATTCGCTGCAGTTATCGGCTTGAAGAAGAGGTGAAACTTTGGAGAACGCGTGTATTCTTGTGGTGGATGATGAGGTTCACATAGTTGAATTGGTTAAATTCAATTTGGAAAAAGAGGGTTTTCAAGTAAGAGTAGCGTATGACGGGATTACGGCTTTAACCCAGGCCGACCTGGTTCATCCCGACCTAATCATACTCGATATTATGTTGCCACAATTAGATGGGTTAGAGGTTTGCCGTCGGCTGAGAAGCAGGCGAGACTTCACAAGCGTGCCCATAATCATGCTTACAGCTAAAGGGGAAGAATTGGACACAGTGTTGGGATTGGAAATGGGGGCCGACGATTATATAAAAAAACCGTTCAGCCCCAGAGAAATGGTGGCTCGGGTAAAAGCCCGGCTGCGGGCCAAAAAAATATTGGAGGCAGAGAAGGCTACCGGACAGAAGACTTTAGTTTTTAAGGACTTGATCATGATTCCCGACAAACACGAGGTATTTTTGGGGGACCGGAGATTGGAATTAACACCGAAAGAATTTGAGCTGTTGAAGCTGTTGATGAGTAATCAGGGAAAGGTCTTCAGCCGTGAGGTCTTGTTGGAAATGGTGTGGGGTTACGAGTTTTCGGGAGACACCCGGACTGTAGATGTTCACATACGTCACCTCAGGCAAAAACTCAGGGAGAGTCCCAGTGCGCCCCAGTACATTGAAACGGTCCGGGGCGTAGGCTATAAGTTCAGAGATATCATTTTGTAACTTTGTCTTGGGATATCTTTGGGCTTTACATTTGATATCGGGGGTGCAACAGGCGTTTAGGCCTTATGATGGTTATGAATCCACAAGAGGAGCGAGAAGATTATTTTCGGGAGCGTAATAGGATTCGATCTATCTTGACTGCTCTCGTTGACGGGGTAATGTGCGTAGACCGCAAAGGGGTAGTTACTCTGGCTAATAAGGCCGCGGAAGATATTTTTAAGGCGCCTCCCGGAGGGCTTGCAGGAAAGTTCTTTACCGGCTTGCCTGTTCCCAGGGAATTACATCAGAGGTTGGCAGGAGTAATGGAGACTGGAAAACAGATGTTTTCCGAAACGGCTTTGGAACAGGGACTGTTTCGGGTACAGATGGCCGCGATAAACGACGACGGGGATATAGAAGGGGCTGTAATTGTATTCCATGATGTTACAGATGCGCGGAAGTTCGACCAAATGAGATCAGAATTCGTGGCTAATGTTTCCCACGAACTGAGAACCCCCCTTACGGCAATCAAGGGATTCGTGGAAACGTTATTGGATGGAGCTCTTGAGGACAAGATTCTATGCCGCCGTTTTCTCAATATTATCGAGGGAGAGAATAACCGGCTCACCAGGTTAATTGATGACCTGTTGACTCTTTCCGCTATTGAATCCAGGGAACGGAAGCTTACTCTAAGACCGGTATGTCTTGTAACCTCTGTGAGGCAGGTAATGAACATTTTGGCCCCGCAGGCCCGGGAAAAGGGGTTGCGGGTTGAGCTCGTATACAACCGAAATTTGCCTAAGGTACAAGCAGACGAGGACTTGGTGGGACAGGTCCTTATAAATCTCATTGATAATGCCATCAAGTACACTTCTCATGGCGGGAAAATCGTTATACGCTTGAAACATGAAGGACAGCGCGTAGTCACTACGGTTGCCGATACCGGGCCGGGAATACCGAGAGAAAGCCTGCCTCGTCTGTTCGAGAGGTTTTACCGAGTCGACAAAGCGCGTTCCAGGGAACTGGGCGGAACTGGATTGGGGCTGGCAATCGTAAAGCATATTGTCGAGTCTCACGGAGGGGAAGTATTTGTGGACAGCGAGTTGGGGAAGGGGTCGACCTTTGGTTTCAGTTTATGGGTGGCCTGATTTCCCGCTTCTAGGAGTAAGACCGATGTATGAGTGAACGCCTGACGAGGTTGAAACGACAAAAGAAACAGAAACTCTTGGTCCGGAGACTGCTTGGCCTTGCAGCGTTGCTGCTGGTGGTTTTTGCTCTGGTGATAACGTGCAGGGTAGTGGCAGACAGGGTATCCGGCTTGCGAGTGGAAGTCGAGGAGACGCGAAAAGGAGTCTTCGAGGAAATTGTAACTGGTAGTGCCCTTGTGGTCCAAGAAGAGACGGTAATCTACGCCCCGGAGGAGGGGCATTTTGAAAACCTGGTCCGAGAAAGGGAACGGGTTAGGCGCGGGGAGGTCATAGGCAAATTCTTTACCCAAGACGGTGGTTTTAGCCGTAAGGTGACGGCTCCTGCAGCCGGGGTTGTCATCTACCATACGGACGGATTAGAAACGTTGATGACCCCTGCCACGGTAGAAAACCTCCGTCCCCAAGTATTCTCATACAGTATCAGGCTCGTACGTGGACTGGGGGCGCCTGTTGGCCGAGGAGAAGCTTTTGCGAAAATTGTAAACAACTTGAAGCCCAACGCTCTTGTGGTCAGGCTAACGGACAAGACAGATATTTTGACCAAAGGACAGCAGGTTGAAGTCAGGAGTAGAGGGAAGGACCTTGGAAAGGCGCAGGTGGTAGCGGTTCAACAGGTAGAGGATTATGCTTTAGTTGGACTGGTTATGGGCCAGTTTGCCATCGATCTCGCAGACGTTCGCGTGCTTCCGATTGAATTGGTTGTTTGGCGACAGGAAGGGATAATTATTCCTCGTAAAGCCCTGATTACAAAGAACGGCAATACCGGGGTTTACTGTCTGCGCAAGGAGGCGGTGGTTTTTAGGCAAATAGAGGTTGCGGCGAAAAAAGCCGATCAGGCCATGGTACGAGGCCTGGAACCTGGCGAGTATGTCATAACTACTCCGGAACTGGTAAGGGAGGGGATGGTGATACCGAGGTGAAAGCCAGCCCAAACAACTTAGAACAGTCAATTGCCGAAGTCCGAAGACGCATACGCGAGGCCGCCCGGCGCAGTAACCGGGAAGAAAAGGAGATAACCCTGGTAGCGGTAACCAAAACGGTAGACGCGGACAACATATCCAGAGCGGCTATGTTAGGAATCACCGATTTCGGAGAGAACCGGGTTCAAGAGTTTTTACCGAAGTACAGACAGTTGCCTCATCTCCGGTGGCATTTTATCGGACATCTCCAGACCAATAAAGTAAAAGATGTACTGGGGAAAGTCTGTTTGATCCATTCGCTGGACAGATGGAGACTGGCAGAGTATATTGATGGTAAGGCAAAACCGCTGGGACTGAGCAAAGTCGAGGTCCTTATAGAAGTCAATATTTCCGGAGAAGCTTCCAAATACGGGGTGCTTCCGCAGGATGTCCCTTCGTTTTTGGATGCAATCGAAGGCCTTGAATGTATCAGGGTTCGCGGACTCATGACTGTGGCTCCCCAAGTTGAGGATCCTGAGTTAGTAAGGCCTGTGTTCAAGGAACTCCGGTCTATTTTCGATAACATTAAGAAGAAGACGTACCGTAACACGGAGATGATGTACCTCTCTATGGGCATGACTCAGGATTTCGAAGTAGCCATCGAGGAAGGAAGCAACATAGTGAGAGTTGGTACGGCGATATTCGGGGCGAGGAGATAGGAGGGTTAGCATGGGGTTTGTAGACAAGTTTTGGCAGTTTTTCGGGGTGGAAACAGAAACTAGAGAGGAAGTGTTGGAACTTCCGGCAGAAGCTGAGGAGAGAAAATTGGACCGGAGGGGTAATGTAGTCAGTATTCATGCGGCTAAGACGGTTAAAGTGGTAGTCTGTGAGCCGTCTGATTTCGATGAAGTGAAAGGGATCGCCGATAACCTCAAGAACCGCAAGCAGGTTGTCATAAACCTGGAAAGAACACCGGTAGAGTCCAGGCAGCGGATTATTGATTTTATTAGCGGTACCACATATGCCTTAGACGGACATATTCAGAAAATAGGCGATAACATATTTCTCTTTGCTCCCAGTAATGTGGAAATCTCTGTTGACAACCGGTCGGCGGTCCGCAGTTCTTACATATTTACGCGGCCAGGGCCTTTTGGAGGGACAGATTTTTGATGAATTGCAAAATTCTTGGAGTTATCGGTTGCGGAAACATGGCTTATGCTTTGGTCAAGGGATTAAAAGAAGCTGGATTCGGGTTCGAATCAATGGTAGGATTCGATATAAACCCGGACCGGCTTGAACTTTTTCAACGGGAATTGGGTGTAGAACCCGTGTCTTCTAATGAAGAGGTAGCCCAAAGGGCGGATGTTGTTCTTTTGGCAGTCAAGCCGGCGCAGGTGGGACAAGTGTTGGGTGAAATAAGCAGCAGACTTACACGAGAAAAGTTATTGGTTTCTATTGCAGCGGGTATTTCCACGGCTTTTATTGAGGAAGCGATAGGAAGGCCCGTACCGGTTGTTAGGGTTATGCCCAACACACCGTGTTTGGTCGGGCGGGGGGTTTCAGCCATATCGGCAGGCAAGGCAGCCAGTTTGGAAAATGAAGAATTGGTAGCCCGCATGTTGTCTGCTGTCGGTGAAGTCTGTCGCGTTCCCGAGTCGTACATGGATGGGGTAACAGCTCTGGCGGGAAGCGGGCCAGCCTATATATACCTGGTTGCCGAGGCTATGACTGATGCTGGTGTGGAGGTGGGCTTGCCTCGAGATCTTGCCAGAACGTTGGCGTCAAAGACAATGGCAGGTGCCGTCGCCATGATGGAGATTACAGGCAGACACCCTGCCGTACTCAGGGAAGAGGTTACTTCCCCAGGGGGGACTACCATAGCGGGACTGAGGGAATTAGAGGAAAACGGTCTGAGAAAGGCGTTTTTCCGGGCCATCAGGCGCGCTTTTGAACGTTCTATCGAGCTCGGACGCAAGTAGCACCGATTTTCATAAGGAGTTGATATAATTGCCGGCCGGGGTCAGTGTAGTTGGAGTTATAGACGTGGCTTTTGAAGTATTGGTGTGGCTGATTATCATTCGCTGTATTCTTTCGTTTATTCGACACGATCCTTACCACCCGTTACTGAGGTTTATTTACGATATCACCGAGCCGGTAATGGCGCCTTTCCGGAGACTGGTGCCTGTTGCCGCGGGTCTCGATTTTTCGCCTCTGATTGCCATAATGGTAATAGAACTGGTGCGCAGGTTGGTTCATAGCGTGCTGATTAATTTATTAGGGTAGCGCTGACAAGGAGCGCGACCACTGGTTAGGAGCCGGGAGCAATGTCGAGAAAGGACTTGGAGTTACTAGCACCTGCAGGTAAATGGGAAAGCCTAGAAAAGGTTATCGAAAAAGGGGCAGATGCTGTTTATCTTGGCGGAAAGAGATTTAACATGAGGCTCTTGCGGCCTGATTTTAATTTTTCCGATGAAAAGATAAAAGAGGCAGTATCGTACGCCCACGACCGCGGAGTCAAAGTGTATGTGACGGTTAACAACTTGTATTTTCAATCAGAGCTGACTGAATTGGTCGATTACCTGGGATTTCTTCAGGAAGCCGGATGTGACGGCGTTATAGTGCAGGATCTCGCCTTGCCGTTGCTGGCGCAGCGTTATGGCATAAGACTGCCATTGCACGCCAGCGTGCAAATGGGGGTTGGCAGTGCCGAGGCAGCAAAGCTCTTGGAGGAACACGGCTTTTCCAGATGTATCTTGTCCAAGAATCTCAGCCTCGATGAAATCGCAGGTATACATCGGGAGACTTCTATGCAACTGGAATTCTTCGTCCATGGCGACGTATGCATATCGCACACTGGGCAATGCTACATGAGCAGCTTTTTTTTCGGAGAAAGCGGCAACCGGGGACGATGCCGCAAACCGTGCCGCTGGAAATATCACCTCGCTTCCAGTCAAGGAGAAGAGAAAGGGCCTCTCTACTTTCTTGCACACAAGGATCTATGCTTGATAGCCCACCTCGATGGTTTGATCAAGGCTGGCATTCGTTCTTTTAAGATCGAGGGCAGAATGAGGGATCCGGAATACGCCGGTTTTCTCGTCGGGTGTTACCGCAGAGCGTTGGATGCTCTGGAGGCCGGGGATTTCGAGAACATTAAGAGTATTGAAAGCGAATTGTATTCACGACGGATACGGGACTTCACGATAGGAGGCATTTACGGGAAAACCGGTGTCGGTGATATAGGTTATTCGGGAGAAAGAGAGCCTTTTTTCCCTACCAGTTCTATAGAGCTCACTCCTTTGGACAGAGACGATTACTCAGAACCCGATGCCGCGCAAGCGAGTTCTGTGCCGTCGCTTTCGGTAAAGGTAGGGAACATGAGAGCGTTTTCCGTCGCCCTTTCCCGAGGGGCAGACGCAATTATCGTCGGAGGGGATACGTTCAGAGACGAGGGGGACGTGTGGAATCGAGATTCACTCATCAAGGCTATTCAAATGGGAAAGGATAAAGGGGTATCCGTGGTGGTGGAGGCCCCTAGGATTGTTACTCAGAAAGACCTGAAAAGGCTGAAACAGTTTTTGGCGATTCCTGAGATTGGAGCTTCAACGGCAGTGATGGTACACGACCTCGGGAGTCTCAGGGTAGCCAGAGAACTAGGGCACCAAGTGTGGGCCGGGTACGGACTGAACCTCACTAACGCTGCCGCGGCAGAGTTCTTGTCCTTGCTAGGGGTAAGAAGAGCAACTGTTTCTTTGGAGATGAAATTATCGGATATCAAAGACATAGCGAAAACTTCCCCTGTGGATGTCGAGTTGGTAGTTCAGGGGCCTCTGTGCGGCATGATTACAGATTACTGCCCTATTCAAAGCCTGCGGGATGACCATGGTAATGAAGGTTGTCAAGCGGACTGTAGCCGAGGAGACTATTATCTGGTAGACGAGTACGAGCAGCGTTTTTATCTGCTGACCGACTATGAGTGTCGCACTCACATTTATTTCCCATTGGATTTGTGTTTGTATGGGTACCTGCCGCTGGTGAGCGGAATAGGTATTAAGAGCATAAGAATCGAAGGACATCGCTACAGGCCGGATACTCTGGCTGAAGTCATCGACATATACCGTGACGGTTTACGGGATTTAAAAGAGGGCGAATGGGAAGGACAAAAAAGGTACCGACGGCTTCTCCGTTTATTCCCACATGGATTGACGGCTAATCCTTTTATTCCTCGCCTGGGTGCGCTGGCTACGGACTAGGCTCTTATTTACAAGGAGGGACTAGATTTTGACATTAACACCGGTGGATATCCGCAACCAACGGTTCAAGAAGGCCTGGAGGGGCTACAGTGAGGCTGAAGTGAACCGTTTTTTGTTAACAGTAGCGGAAGAGTATGAAAAGCTTTACCGGGATCATATGGAATTGAAGGAAAGTTTGAGGAAAAAGGAGTTTGAGCTGGCTAAGTATCAAGAATTGGAGGAAACTCTGCAGCAAAGTATCGTTTTGGCCCAAAAGATGGCAGAAGAATTAGTAGCCAATGCTGAAAAACAGGCAGAATCCATAAACAAGGCGGCCCGCCAACGCATAGCTGAGGTTTTTGGTATTTACGAGGATGTATTAAAAAGACTCAATGTTTTCCGGGCAGAGATAAGAGCGATGCTTCATGCTCAAATTGAACTCTTGGATGAGAATAGCAAGAGGCTGGATGATATTTTGAATTTCTTTTACAGTCAAGATATAAAAGAGGTTCTAGACAAGTTATCTCAGAGCTAGGAGGAAAAGCCTTGAACGTTCGTGAAACTCAGCGGGGTGTGCAGTTTGAGGTAAAAGTAACACCAAGATCTTCGAGGAACGAGATTGCAGGCTACAGCGAAGGCGTTATTAAGGTCAAACTTACCGCAGTCCCTGTCGAGGGAGAGGCCAATCAGGCCTTGATTTCTTTTTTGGCAGAAATCTGCGGAGTTGCTCGTAAAAATGTCACCATTCTGAAAGGAGAGACTTCGCGCCGGAAGTTGGTAGAAATATCCGGTCTAGGAAAAACTGAGTTTCTGAAACGAATCGGTTTCGAACCATGATCAAGTCTGGTAAATTAGGGACTATTAAACATACGGCGGTGAGGATTCCGTGACATCAACGGAAACAGTCGAAACTGTCTTGCATTTATTGAAAGGCGAGTATCCGCAGGCAGGAACCAGGTTGCGTTACAAGAATCGCCTCCAGTTGCTGGTTGCAGTTATTCTTTCTGCTCGCAGCACCGACGAGCAGGTGAATCAGGTTACGGAGCGACTTTTCGCAAAGGTCAAATCGGTTGAAGACTTGGCAGAAATGGAAATATCGACGTTAGAGGAGATGGTGAGGGGGTGCGGGCTTCACCGCCAGAAGGCGCGTAATCTTGTGGCTGCGGCGAAAATGATAGCAAGGGAGTTCGGCGGAGAAGTGCCGTGCGATTTCCGCCGACTCATGCGGTTGCCAGGAGTTGGAAGAAAATCTGCCAACGTGTTAATCAGCGTTGGATTCAACAAACCGGGGCTCGGAGTCGATACCCACGTCTTCAGAGTTTCTGGGCGTTTAGGTTGGCACCGTGCTCGGACTCCCGAGAGAGCAGAAGCTGAACTTAAAAATCTCGTGCCCGAGAACTGGTGGACTGAGGCTCATCACCTGCTCATCGCTCACGGCAGGGGTGTCTGTCGTGCCCGCAAGCCGGATTGCAGCCGGTGTGTGGTGAGGTCCTACTGCGCATTTAGGGCTAGCGTCGAGAGCAATGCCACGGAGGATGGTCAAGGTGAAAGCTCGACCCAATCTCAACCGGCCTAGCTATATCTTCCTCGTCTGGCTGCTGGTGTTAATAAATCTGGTAGTGATCTCTCGCTGGCTCGCCGATGTATCCCCAGTGCTGGCAGTCAGTGTTTTCGTTGTTGGGGTAACGGGGACCCTTGTGTTGACGCTTTGGAGTCACCCTTGGAAACGGAAGTCGCTGCCAGAGTGGATACCGGCGACAGTGAAAAGGGCGATGGAATATTTTCGCCCCGTCGCCGAGGAGGCGTTGAACGCGATGATTATTGAAAAAACCAAGCCCGTAATAGAGACGGCTAAGGGCGATTTGGCTGATAACACAGGCTGGTTATGTGAAAGCGGACAAAGATTCGCTCGTGAGGTGCTAGATGGGCTGAATGAAATAAAAAAGAGGCTTTTCTGGTCACCGGGAGTCAGTCTGTCTGATGAACTGTTCCAATTACAAAAGAACGTGGAAGAGAGAATAGTAATTATAAGCGATTTTATCGACAACATGGATGTTTTTGCGGCACGCATCCTCGATGAGATGGATGTGGCGGTCTCGCGACACCTGAAGGAAATTATAGCCCGGCTTGACAATCATCAGAAGATTGCCTTGAAGTACCTGGAAGAACTACTGTATTCTCAGCTGGAAGAATGGGATGGGCAGGAAGAGAAGCCTGTTCCCCAGGTGGACCGCATGAGGTGGCAGTTTGAGGTCTTCATGGAACCTTCCGTAAACCATGCGGTGGAAAGGCTGCAGGCTGACTTGCACTCCGCGGTGCATGATCTGACGTCAAAGATGGTGGGGAGGCTACAAAGGGAGGCTCTGTCTCAGGTCAATGCCATCAAACAGCTGGCAACGCAGATGGAGAGACTACTCAGCTATTCGCGAGGACCTCGAGAGAAACTGACGGACGCCTTGGAACTGCTACGCCAGATGGAAGAAGATATCAACGATGTGATGATGACTCTGGCGTGGCAGGACATTGTACTGGACAAAAAGTGGAGCAAAACGAAACAGGAGCTGCTCGAAGAAGCCGAGGCTCTGATTTTGGAGTTGAGCGAAGAGCAAAGGACACATGTAGACCAAAGGCTGGAAAGTCTTTTATCGATTGAAGATGAGAAAAGGTGGCGGCGAGAAATCCCCCAGGTATTCAGTTTGCTGACAGCGGCTGAGAAGAACTATTTGGACTTTGAAAATGAGCGGCTCTCCCAGCAGGACCTCATCAAGAATGTTTTACAGTGGTGTGCTCTGGTAGATGAGGTTGCGTCTCGGGCGGTAAGTGTCTCGTCAGATGTGCTGTCATATCGCAGGGTAGTTAGGGGTCAAATTCGCGAAGGGAAATACGATGAGGTATTTGAAGCGGTCAAGGAGGCCCTGTCGGCAGAAACACCGGGGCTGGCTGGATACGTAAGTGGGTTATATCCCAGTGGGTTCTATGCTTTTTGCTTAAGCGCCAGAATAGGGTACCAACCGCACAAGCCCTTTCACGCTGCCTGGATGCTGTATCTGGGGATGTTGTTCGAGGGGAAGAAACCGGAAGAAGAACGAGATACGTGCCTCTTGATAGGATTGTTGTTGGTTTCCAATGTTTTGAGGGACCGCTATCTGCGAGTGACAGATGGAGAATACACAGGAGATGTTGACGTTGAGGATGATTTGCGAAACATCCGCGAGGCTGGTTTAAGGATAGTAAAGTTGTTATCGGGCAGTAAAATCCTCTGATATTGTGGAAGGTGGTTAGGGGGAAAGTTTTATTCTAAACCATTACGAGGTAACCATCCCACAGAACGATAACAAAAGGCGGAACGGTAAGTTGTGTTTTCTTGTCAGGTTTGTTAGAATAAAGCTGATTTTCTACCAAGTAAGAGACAACCGGATATGCAAGAGGCTATGAAGGGGCGAGTAGCGCGGAGCGACGGCAGCAGCGAACCTGGGATGGTGAGAGCCGGGTGTCGTTTATCCGAAAAGCGAACATCCCCCTGGAGCTTTCAATCGAAAACCCTGGTTGGGGAAAGGTGCCCCGGTCTCATGTTCGGAGTCAGTCGGCCGAGGGGGGCGGTTCCCCAGTACAACAAAGGTGAGTAGGCTTGAACGGAAACGCCCCGTTAACGGCGTCGAGAGTGGTGCTCTGTGAGCAGGGCGCTAGTAGGGTGGTACCGCGGAAGATGGCCTTTCGTCCCTAGTTATTCAGGATGAAGGGCTTTTTTGTTATATTAGTTGGTAATAATTACATAACAGAGGTGATTGGTTTTGGGTAAAGGGAAATACGATAACACGTTGAACTTGCCGCAGACCGGCTTCCCCATGCGTGCGAATTTACCGGTGAGGGAGCCGGAGATCCTGAAATTCTGGGAGGAAATTGGTCTGTACAAGAAGGTCCAGGAAAAGACTCAAGGGAAGCCCGATTTTATCCTGCATGATGGCCCGCCGTATGCCAACGGGGACATACATGTTGGTCATACTCTGAACAAGGTGCTAAAGGACATCATCGTAAAGTACAAGAGTATGACCGGATACAATGCTCCTTACGTGCCCGGCTGGGATACCCACGGGCTCCCCATCGAACAGCAAGCCATCAAAGCGCTGGGACTGGATCGACATAAGACCGATGTTTTAGAGTTCAGAAGACATTGTAAAGAGTACGCCTTGAAGTATGTGGATATCCAGCGCGAAGAGTTCAAGCGTTTGGGTGTAAGGGGGGATTGGGAGAACCCGTACCTGACACTGGATCCCGGGTTCGAAGCGGTACAGATCCGGGTTTTCGGAGAGATGGCGAAAAAAGGGTATATTTATAAGGGACTGAAACCGGTGTACTGGTGTGCGGACTGCGAGACCGCCCTCGCCGAAGCTGAGGTGGAGTACCAGGACAAGGTATCACCTTCGATCTTTGTAAAATTCCCGGTTAAGGACGCGAAAGGTTTGTTCCCTGCGGAAAAAGCCTATGTCGTCATCTGGACTACGACGCCGTGGACCCTGCCGGCCAATACGGGGATAGCGGTTCACCCTAGCCTCGACTATGTCTTGGTGCAGGTCGGAGAGGAGCGTTATGTGGTGGCCAAGGGCCTTTTGGAGGAAGTAGCATCAGAACTCGGTTGGAACACCGGGGAGGTCTTGAAAACCTTCAAAGGAAAAGATTTGGAACGAGCTGTATGCTGGCATCCGTTCATGAACAGGGAATCACTAGTCGTGTGCGGGGAACACGTAACCCTTGACCAGGGGAGCGGATGCGTTCACACGGCACCCGGGCACGGGGATGAAGACTTCGTGATCGGCAAAGAATATGGGCTTCCCGTGATCTCGCCTTTGGATGACCGCGGTGTGTTTACAGAAGAGGCGGGTATTTTTGCGGGACAGTTTTGTCACGATGCCAACAAGAATATAATTTCTCATCTAAAAGATATTGATATGCTGCTCAAAGCAGGGGAAGTTACTCACCAGTACCCTCACTGCTGGCGCTGCAAGCAGCCTATCGTCTATCGGGCAACGGAACAGTGGTTTGCTTCTATCGATGGATTCCGGGAAGCAGCCTTGAAAGCCATTGACACGGTACGGTGGATTCCGGCATGGGGTCGTGACCGGATATACAATATGGTTCGGGATCGGGGCGATTGGTGTATCTCGCGTCAACGCAGCTGGGGAGTCCCTATTCCTATTTTCTACTGTGCCGCGTGTAATCAGGCTGTTATCAACGATGAGACCATCGAACATGTTGCCCAGTTATTTGCAGAACACGGCTCCGACATATGGTTTGCCTCGGAAGCCAAGGATCTTTTGCCGGCAGGTTTTACCTGCGATAACTGCGGAGGGCAGGAGTTCCACAAAGAAAAAGACATCATGGATGTGTGGTTTGATTCCGGATCTAGTCACAAAGCGGTATTAGAGACCAGACCAGACCTGCGTTGGCCGGCCGACATGTATCTTGAGGGCAGTGACCAGCACCGGGGTTGGTTTAATTCGTCACTTTCAACTTCGGTAGCTGTGACGGGCAAGGCCCCGTATCGAATCGTGTTGACTCACGGATTTGTAGTGGATGAACAGGGGCGTAAGATGTCAAAATCCCTGGGGAACGTTGTGGATCCTTTGAAAATTATCGAGAAAATGGGAGCAGACATTTTGCGGCTGTGGGTGTCCTCTGCTGACTACCGGGGAGACGTAGCCGCATCGGAAAACATTATGAATCAGGCAGCTGAAGCTTATCGCAAGATCCGCAATACCTGCCGTTTTATCCTGGGCAATCTTTACGATTTTGATCCGGACCTGCATAGGGTGGAATACGACAGTCTGCCGGAACTTGAACGCTGGGTTCTGTTGAAGCTCCACAAGCTGATTCAAAGAGTGACTAGGGCCTACGAGGAATTCGAATTCCATGTCGTTTACCATTCGGTACACAACTTCTGTACCGTTGATTTGAGCGCTATCTATTTCGACATTATCAAGGATCGACTGTATACGTCGGCGCCTGATGCACGTGGACGAAGGGCAGCGCAAACGGTGCTCTACGATGTAATCCATGCCTTGGTAAGGTTGTTGACGCCAATACTTGCTTTTACCACGGAAGAGATATGGCAGCATCTCCGTAGGGGACAAGACCCTGTCAGTGTTCAATTGACTGAATGGCCGACTGTAGACGAAAGGTGCTTAAATCCCGATCTGGAAGAAAAATGGGACAGAATTTTGAAAGCTCGGGACGTAGTAACCAAGGCTTTAGAAGTAGCCAGACAGGAGAAAAAGATTGGCCATTCCTTGGGAGCAGCAGTCTTCTTCTATGCGGATGACGATTGGCGGGAACTTCTGGGGTCGGTGGATGAATTGAACAGCATTTTTATAGTTTCCCAAGTAAACTTCCATGATATCGAAGAAAGGCCGGGTGACAGCGTTCAGGCCGAGGGGGTGCCTGGCTTATGGGTTGCGGTTCGGCCTGCATCAGGACAGAAATGCGAGCGGTGCTGGATTATAAGCCCGGAAGTTGGGAGAGACTCAGAACATCCGACCCTATGTCCCAGATGCTTGTCGGTAGTGAGGAAAGAGTTTTAAGAGAAAGAGAGGGACTGGCTGTGAGCGAAGACGGGCATAGGCTGATAATTACTGCTGTAGGAAAGGACCGTGTAGGAATAATTGCCGGTATAGCTAATATTTTGGCGGAAGCCAACGTAAACATTCTGGATATCAGCCAAACGATATTACAAGGTTTCTTCACTATGGTTATGGTGGTGGATTTTAAGGATAGCAATATCGAGTTGTCGGAGCTGAAAGACAGGTTATCCAAGAAAGGCGAAGAGCTGGGCTTGGTCGTAAATGTCCAGCACGAAGACGTGTTCCGGTTCATGCACCGGATTTGAACGGTCGCAGCCACAAGAACCGTCCCCGTGGTTACCCGGCTGAAGAACAGAATGAGGTGGTAATCCGTAATGAAATACATGATACACCCCGAAGAAGTGATGGAAACCCTAAATATGTTGCAGTCACAGAAACTGGACATAAGAACTATCACAATGGGTATCAGCCTTCGAGGTTGCAGCGGCGGATCAGTCCAAGAAGTGGGGACAAAGATTTTCGACAGGGTCGTAAGTAAGGCCGAGCGTTTGGTCAAGGTAGGGGAAGATATCGAAAGGGAATACGGGATCCCCATCGTGAATAAAAGGGTTTCAGTGACTCCAATTGCGCTGATAGCCGAGGGCTTTTCATGCGAACAGATGGTTGTTCTCGGGGAATACATCGATAGAGCGGCGGAAGAGGTCGGAGTCAATTTCATCGGAGGGTTCTCCGCCTTGGTGCATAAAGGATTCACCACGGGAGACCTGGCTCTCATTCAAGCGATACCTCGGACCTTGGCAGAAACGGAACGGGTATGTGCCAGCGTCAATGTCGGCACCACCAAGGCGGGTATAAATATGGATGCCGTGCGCTTGATGGGGCAGGTGGTCAAGGAGACTGCCGAACTGACCAAAAGCCGCGATGGTATTGGCTGTGCTAAACTCGTGGTCTTCTGCAATGCTCCTGAAGATAACCCGTTTATGGCGGGGGCTTTTCACGGAATTGGCGAACCCGAGGCCAGCATCAACATCGGTATCAGCGGGCCTGGAGTAATTCTGCACGTGGTGCGAGAACATCCCGAAGCCGACCTGGGGACATTGGCCAACCTGGTAAAGAACACAGCATTTAAGATCACGAGAATGGGGGAATTGGTCGGGAGAGAAGCCTCGCGCCGTCTGGGAGTCAGTTTTGGCATTGTGGACTTGTCGCTGGCGCCAACCCCGGCACCTGGCGACAGCGTAGCTGAAATCTTGGAGGCTATGGGTTTGGAGAAATGCGGCGCACCTGGGAGCACAGCTGCCTTGGCTCTTTTGAATGATGCGGTAAAGAAAGGCGGGGCTATGGCTTCCTCGTATGTAGGAGGACTGTCCGGGGCTTTCATCCCTGTAAGCGAAGATTGGGGGATGGTAAAGGCGGTGGAGGCAGGGAGTTTAAGCATAGAAAAACTGGAAGCTATGACCTCTGTTTGTTCGGTCGGTTTGGATATGGTGATTATACCGGGAGACACCCCTGCTGAAACCATCGCCGCCATAATTGCCGATGAGGCTGCTATCGGCATGATAAACGGCAAGACCACAGCGGTGAGAGTTATTCCTGCCCCGGGGAAAAAGGCCGGGGAATGGGTGGAATTCGGAGGCCTTTTGGGACGCGGGCCCGTGATGGAGGTGAACCGGTTCTCCCCTGCCCGTTTTGTGCTGAGAGGAGGAAGAATCCCGGCTCCTATCCAGGCTCTAACCAACTAACCCCCAAAGCCTGGTCTCATGAGTAGAGCAGGCTTTGGGGGTTGAAGAGAAGACCGCTCTGAAGCTCCTTGCCTGCAACACATCGGCTTGCGGCACTCAGGCACAACTCGACACACAACTGCGCCGCATACAAGAGAGATTATCACTGCACACCGGTCCTGAGTGCCGGACACCCGGCTAACACCCCTGTCGCAATTGGTTCTCAACAGATCTTGCGTTAATCAGCGTCTAAAAAATAATATCTGCCCGGCACTCAGTGATAACTTGGTGCCATAATGAAGCTAC
>CAYONS010000039.1:0-16665 GCA_964405385.1 uncultured Syntrophothermus sp. | reverse complement strand
TCTAAGATCCTCTCGCCGCGCTCTCCCGCGCGCAAGACTTATATTAGCACGCGGTACTCACCCCAGTCAAGCCATAAAATTAATTTTTTGTATCCTGTGTTCTTGGGAAAAGATTCTCGACTGCTGGTTCGAAATAAAGGGGCTTTTCCCGCACTCTAATTTTAGCTCTACAAACAGTACAGTTTCAATAACAATTCTTTGCAGATCGCGCCTGATTATGCTCACTATCCGGGAATCAACCCAGTTTTTCTACTGCACTCTGTTAATTCTCGCCTTTTTTCTCTTTTTTCTTCCTATCTATTCTTATGGCACAGTCGGGGCAAACCTGTTCACATATCATGCAGGCGATACAGCTGTCCCGGTCCTTCGGCTCCACTGCTGGCGTGCCATAAAGCCCAAGGGTATCTGACCATACTATCGTCCCCGTTGGGCATTTTTCGCGGCAAAGCCCGCAACCTTTACACAGAGCTGGAAACAAGTGGAATACCGCTCTTTCCATATCCGTTGTTATCGGTTCCAGGATGATTCCCTTAGGCATACCTTACTTCCTCCCCCTTCAAGGCCTCTCTTGCCAGCTCTATCCCAGCATCGAGAGCACGGTAGTTGAGGTCTCTCAGTCCGGGATCTTTTTCGAATTTGTAGCCTAGCTTGCTCTCCAAGGCCGCCTTAACTGCTTCGTAGGAAACGATGTCTGTAAAGCCCAGTATCGCACCCATCACCACTATATTGAATACCCGCGGGTGTAGTTCCTTTGATTTTTCCAGCGCAGGAATACTGAGAACTCTGCCTGCTTCCGGGGGTAAATCTTCCGGCTCCAACCTAAAAGAAGAATCGTAGACGTAAATCGTATTGGGGCCCGAATACTGGTGCGTCCTAAGAACCGCTCGCCCACTCAGAGCCACCACGACGTCCCCCTTGGGAAACTTAGGGGCACCGATACGCTTATCCCCCACTTGGATAAAAGCGATGGAAACGCCGCCCCGCTGTTCCAGCCCAAAATTCGGAATATAAAGGGCCTGTTTGCCTTCGTTATACGCAGCCTCGGCGATTATCTCCGCCACCGCTTGTACCCCCTGGCCTCCTTCTCCGGCCAAAACCACCCTAGTGAGCGGCCTCATTTACTTTTCCCCCTTTCCGAACGGGCTCTTTAGTTCCCCAACCTTGAAATAGGCTTCCATCTCGTCCTCGAGAAAATCCCACGTCTGGCGGGCGTTTGTTCTCCAATTTGTGGGGCAGGTCGACAAACACTCCACAAACGAGAACCCGTTCCCTTCGATCTGGTTCTGAACAGCACGTTTTATGAAATTCCTCATCTGGCGGTACTTGGAAACAGTTCCCCTGGCAATATAGGCGCCTTCTGCAGTGATAGCAGCCAGCATCTCCGGCCCCCGGGTCGGGTAACCGGTTTTCTTTACATCCCGGCCGTAGGGAGTCGTTTCCGTTACCTGCCCGGGAAGAGTAGTAGGTGCCAGCTGCCCGCCGGTCATCGCATAATTGGTGTTGTTCACCAGGATAAGAGTAACCTTCTCATCTCTAACCGCCGAGTTGAGCAAGTGCTGGGAGCCTATGGAGTACCCGCCTCCATCTCCCATGTACCCTATGCAGATGAGGTCCGGATTGGCCCTCTTCATGCCGACCATTACCGGGGTAGTTCTTCCGTGATGGGTCTGAGTGCTATCGACGGCGAAAAAGTTCCACGCCAAGAGCGAACACCCAATGTCGCATCCGAATACTACCCGGTCTTGGATCCCGAGTTCGTCTATCACTTCTCCCAAAGCTTTTAATACTATACCGTGCCCACACCCCGGGCAAAACTTGTGGGGCTTGCTGGGCAGATACCATGATTTCGGCATTGCTGGTTGTACCTGTGCCATATTGCCCCTCCTTCCTAAACCAGACTCTTGACCTTGGCCACGATATCGGAATCCACGATACCAAGGCCCGGCATCAAAAGCCCGTGCATTTCTACAGTCTCTCCGTATATCTCCTGCCGGATCAGCCTCATCAGCTGCCCGTACGAAGACTCAGCTACCAACATTTTCTTGGCCCCGCTCTTTTTAATAACTTCTCTCAGTTGCTTTTCCGGAAAAGGCCTCAAGGTTATAGGCCTGAAGTAGCCGGCACGAACCCCCTCGTCACGCAGTATCTTGACAGCATCCTCTGCTGCTCTGGCTACCACCCCATGCGAGACCACGATAACCTCCGCATCTTCGCACATTTTCTCGTCCCACTCAATTATTTCAGGGGCAACGGATTCGTAATCTCGAGCCAGCTTCAGCACGACCTCGTACAGCTCTTCCTCTAAGCTGTATATATTGCACAGGTGCGCAGGCTCGCGTTCTACGCCAATAGTTCCAGGAAGTCCTACCAGCGGTTTCGCTGGCACCAGTTCAATCCCTTTCTCCTCGGGGTCGTATATCTCTAGCGGCTCTCTCATCTTGGCCTGGTATCCGTCTCCCAGCACAAATGTGGGAAAACGATATTTCCAAGCCGTGTTAAAAGCTTTGATAACGTAGTCAAACAGCTCCTGGTGAGTGGACGTCGAGTAGACTATGCGGTGTCCTTCACCGTTCCCCCCATATGTAGTCAGGGTGACTTCCTGCTGCGAATATACAACCGTTCCGGACGAAGGTCCGCCTCTTTGCTGAATCACAGCTACGATCGGGAGCCTCATGCCTTCCGCCATCCCAAAAGGCTCTTGCATCAGCACATTGCCGGGGCCTGCCGTCGCTGTAAATGCTTTCTTGCCTGCCTGCACAGCCCCACACACCGTGAAACCGGCTGATATCTCGTCCTCTGTTTGCAGGAATTCACGGTTAAACTTGGGGGCCAACCTGGTCCAATAATGCATTATTTCATTCTGCGGGGTAATGGGGTAACCGAACATAATGTCGGCTTTAGCCGCTAAAGCCGCCCAAGCAACCACCTCATTGCCGGTCATAAAAGCTTTCTTGCTTCCGGTAATCGGCTTTTCCACTAACGAAGCACCTCCTGTCGGTCATGTTTAGTTTGATATCCCTTGAGAATAAAAATGCCTACCATATGGCACCAGGCATGTATCGCCTAATGTATTTTACTGGTATCCCTGCAAAATCTATTTGTGCCGCTGCCTCCCGAAACTTCTCATCCACAGCAGCGTAAACAACCGGTATCCCCAACAAAGCTGCTGCTTCCAGTACCACGCGATGACCTCGTTCCATAAATTCGGGCGTAGTTTCATCTCCCAAATGATTGTTGCTGACCAACCCATCCACTCGCCCCAGACTTCTCACATAAGCTACGATGTCGTCTACGGTAGCGGTCATCGGCCGAGCAACGTTGACCACTGCTAAAACCTTCAAGTCCGGGTCTTCATAAGCCCCCTCTACCAGGTTTAAAGTGCGAGCCCCGTGTACTCCGTAGCCGACATCCATTATTATGCATCCCTCACGCCTGAGTACCCACCTCACCGCCGCTTTGATGAGACCACCGGTTTCTCCCAACCCAAAAGTTTCTCCCGTTTCCCACCCCACAACGGCGATGCCTTCTCTTTCCAGCATAGTTTTCAGCGGTCGAAGAGTGTAAAACGGTTCAACAGTGTCTAGATCAACCAAAGTTACCTGGAGTCCTTGCTTTTTCAACTCTATCGCCCGATTTATCGCCACTTCGCTCTTACCGCTGGCGTATTCTCCTATATAGGCCTCAACTATTCTTTCCATCGGTATAATTATTAGATATCACACCCCCAATCGCTCCGCGCAATTGCGCCGACACAACTGTATACAAAGTGCATAATTGTTATTTCATGCTATTTGTTTAGTATAAGATAATCCAAGATTACCGTCAATGATATATCTCATTTGCTAAATGTTGCGCATAATTGCCCGTTCCTGGCCCTTTCAGTCTATACTTTCTCTGACGGGTTCTTGCCATAAAAAAATCGCCTTAGCGGCGAGCCCACCCTGTTTTTAGTTTATGCCGGACAGATGGTTCTCACACAATGAGCCTGAAGCAAGCGAGTAGAATAAGGCCTGGAACCCCTAAGAATCCTGCAACTAAAACAGTAATGATGTTAACCGGTATACTGAAATCGAAGTAGCCCCCGAAGAAATTAAACACCATGAGCAGTACCAAGCCGATGCCTGAATTTAACAGCAGCTTCCATATTAATCGTATTGGCTGCAAAAAGACTTGGGCAAGTATCATCAAGATAACCGCCAGAAAAAGGGCCCCGATTACCACGTTAACGGTTTCCAAGCCCGCTCACCTCCGGTAAATTACAAAAACAAACATGTTTCAAAACATCTCGCCGGTGGCGTGTTGCCCGTATTGCCACCGCATCCCGCGTGTTCTCGCTTCGCCTTTCTTAACAGATAACAGTACCGGTGTTCTGCTGCCTTGAGATTATATATCGTAAAATCAATCATATCCGGATCCGCGTTCTCCTCAAAAAGCATCTGAGCCGCAACCCACTCGCCGTACGCTTCGGCCAACGCCTCTTCCAACAGGGCAGACCCCGTTTTATCGGGCTCTTCTTGGGGGAACAAAAAATCCCTGACTAATCCTGCCAGTCGTTTGAGGTCTATCACTCCTTCTCGCCTCCAGGCGCAAAGCATATCTCTCCTCTCTATGTCTATGCCCCACCCCTGGTTTTCATGTCTTTGTTTCCCTGATTTTACTATATCTCCTGGCGTCCCTCTAAGGCCCGGCGCAGAGTCAAAGCGTCGCTGTATTCTATGTCGCCTCCGACAGGTAATCCGTGGGCGGGACGCGTTACCTTGACCCCGCTGCCCTTCACCATCCCTGCAATGTAGCGGGCCACCAATTCTCCGTCTACCGTTGGGTTAGTGGCAAGGATTATCTCCTTTACTTTTCCCGATTCAATCATGTTGAGTAACTTGTTCAATTGCAGCTTTTCCAAAGCCCCCTCCTCCATGAGGCGGGGCTCCTGATTTAGCACAAAGTAACGCCCCCGGTAACCGCTTCTTTCGATGGACATGACATCTCCTGCCTCTTCCACCACGCAAACAACAGAATCATCCCTCTTCTCATCCATGCACACCCAACAAGGATCCTGGTCGGTCAAATTGCCGCAGACCGAACAAGTAAACACTTTTTCCCTGGCCTCCACCAGGGCCCGAGCCAAACAACGAACCTCCGACGGTTCCATTTTCAAGATGAAAAAAGCTATCCGCTGGGCACTTTTCGGGCCTATCCCCGGAAGTTTCAAAAGTTCGTCTATAAGCCTTTCCAGAGGTTTGACAAGATACATGTTCTCTCCTCCGCGCGTACGCAAAGCTGCCGGGAAAGACAGAGTCCTTAGCTCTGCATCAGAACCCGGGGAGGGTGATACCTCCAGTAATCTTAGCCATCTCTGCTTTTGCCATTTCCCTGGCTTTGTTCAATCCCTCGTTGACCGCTGCCAGAACCAAGTCCTGAAGCATCTCCACATCATCCGGATCAACTACTTCCGGGGCAATGGTTATCGAAACCAGCTCCTGTGCTCCGGTTACCGTAACCTTGACCGCTCCACCTCCCGCTGAAGCCTCTACCGTCCTTTCTTTCAACTCCTCCTGAAGGCTCATCATCTCTTGCTGCATTTTTTGTGCTTGTTTCATCATCTTGTTGAGATTTGCAAAGCCACCAAAACCCATCACCGTTCCCCCTCTACTCATCGATTTCTACCAAATCCCGGCCGAACATCTCGATGGCCTTTCTTACTAACGGATCTTCTTCTGGATTATCCCCCAGCATCACAAACTGAACCTCCACTTTCTGTTTCAAAAAGTCTTGCAAAACACCGACAAGGATGTCCTTATTTTCCCTTTCTTCCATTCGTTCCCGGTGAAACTTGAACCCCTTCTTGAAGCCTACGAGAACCAGTCCATCCTTGAATCCAAGACACTTTGCTTCTGCAAGCAGAGCATAAGTGGTTACTTTCTTGCCTCGGACCCGCTCAAGAACTTTCCCCCAAGGGATCTCAGCGAGCCCACCCCCAGGAGTAGAGCCTTTGTGTTTCTCGACGATCCCGCGTGCATCCTGCCCTGCTGACGCTGAAGCGGCATCCTGCAATCCCTTATCTCTCCTGCCTTTGTTTGCCAACAGTCCGGCCAGCTCCAGAAAAGCAGCCTCCATCAGGAACTTCGGTGTGTCACTGAAACGAAGTTCTCCTGCCAGTCTGATTACTCTCTTCAGAGCCTCAAGAATAAGCGTCATATCCAACATGTCGGCCTGGCGCTTGAGCTCCACCAGGGGAGCATCCCCAATAACGCGGCTGAGTTCAGCCTGAGGTCCTACCGTTTTCACCACCAACATATCCCGGAGGTAATCGGCTGCCTCGCGAACAAAATGGACAGGCTCTTTTCCTTCAGCCAGGGCCGTTTCTAACGCCGACAACACCTGAGCGATGTCGCCTTGTATTATGTCAGTGAAAAACTGGCTTAAAAATTGGTCGTCTACCATCCCCAATACCCGCAAAACATCCCGGTAGGTGATAGATGACGATTCGTACGCCAGACACTGATCCAGCATGGCAAGAGCGTCCCTCAGGCTCCCCGTCGCCCGACGCGCTATGACCTCAAGGGCTTTCTCTTCAGCATTTATACCCTCGGACTGAGCCGCCACCTTAAGCCTTTGCAGTATTTCCGTCTGGGATAAACGCCGGAAACTGTAACGCTGACAACGGGAGGCCACAGTGGCGGGTATTTTATTAGGCTCAGTAGTAGCAAGAATAAACAACACCGATTCCGGCGGCTCTTCCAGGGTTTTCAGAAGCGCGTTAAAGGCCTCAGCGGTAAGCATGTGCACCTCATCGATTATGTACACCTTGGTCTTACCCTGAGCGGGCAACATCCTGACCTTTTCCCGCAAATCCCTTATCTCATCGATTCCTCGGTTCGAAGCCGCATCGATTTCGATCACGTCCATAAAGTTCCCGCTTTTTATATCCAAGCACGAAACGCACTGGTCGCAGGGTTCTCCGTCTGCCGGCTGGATACAATTAACGGCCTTGGCCATTATCTTGGCCACACTGGTCTTACCTGTCCCGCGCGGCCCGCAAAACAGATAGGCGTGGGAAACACGGCCTTGTTGTACCGCGTTCTTCAATGATCTCACGGTCTCTTCCTGTCCCACCACTTCCTTGAATCTCTGCGGCCTCAGACTCCGGTACAAAGCTACTCGAGCCATAGTGTCACCTCGCGCATCTACCAACTTCGCTAACAAGACTTTCTTTTCCTTCTTGACACCTCAAGACCAGATGCCAAAGTTAAAACAAGAAAAGCTGGTTTTCCCCAGCTCACCACGTTCTTTCACTGAAACTAATTTAATGCCGCGCACCTGGCTTCGAACGATACCTTCCAGGCGTTACCCGGACAGTTAACTCCATCCAGGCTCCCCTGCGGCACACAAGACAAATCCCTTAGTGCTGCTTCCTCCCGGACCTGACACGGTTCAGGACCTCTTGTTGCGCAGGACCCAGACTTCTTCGCCACTTTTCCGGGCCAGACCCCACAAGGCATGCCCTCAGTCCAGGAATTCGACCCTGCTACAGCGGGTTGCAGGTTACAGGGCACCGCTACCTCCCCGTCTAGCGCGGCAAATATGATTTCAATACACGCCCTCACGGCACCTTACGGCGTCACTACTAGAGAATGAAAACACAGCTATCGTCCTCAGAAGTGTTGGCCGACTCCTACCGAGTGTGTTCATTATAGCCCACCGGACAACTAATTTCAATCACTGAGCACGCCGGGGCCAAAATATGTCATGCATTGTTGCTTTATCGTCTGTCAAGTGCGACAACGTAATGTTGCCTATTAACCGTTTAGAGTAGCCCCCCCCCGCAAAACATTAACGCACATATGTTCCTAACACGAAGCATGTATAACAAAGAGTTATGATCTATATGCAGGATTTTTCGCCGTCTGCAAGAATATATGGAATGGTTCAACGTACATCAAACACAGGGAGGCGGTTTAGAGTTGCAGAAGGAGAAGTTATTGTTCGCAGTGACCGGAGTGGTGATCGGCGGATTGGCGGTACTTCTGGTGCTGTCCGGTAACCCCGCCAACATGGGCATGTGCATCGCCTGCTTCCTGCGGGATATCACAGGGAGCCTGGGGCTGCACCGGGCAGGTGTAGTGCAGTACATGCGTCCCGAGATCCTGGGGCTCTCGTTAGGGGCGTTTGTTGCGGCTCTAGGAGCCCGCGAGTTTAGAAGCCGCGGCGGGTCTGCTCCCTTCGTGCGGTTCTTTCTCGGAATGTTTATGATGATGGGAGCTCTCATGTTTCTGGGCTGTCCTATGCGCGACATCCTGCGGATAAGCGGCGGGGACCTGAATGCGGTGGTAGGAT
Source organism: uncultured Syntrophothermus sp. (assembly GCA_964405385.1). GTDB lineage: Bacteria > Bacillota > Syntrophomonadia > Syntrophomonadales > Syntrophothermaceae > Syntrophothermus. Next base: position 8,331 of record CAYONS010000039.1, on the reverse strand, counting down.
TGTTCGGCTTCGTGGCAGGCGTACTGTGGGGGGTCTTCTTTCTGCGGCAAGGGTTCAACCTGGGAAGCTCCCGGCTCGAACCCACTACCCAGGCCGGAGGGTACCTCTTCGTCGGCCTGATGGCGCTAATGCTGGTATTGCTCCTGATGGGCATCAACTTCAATCCCGAGGCGGGAGGGCCGCTCTTTTTCAGCAAAGAAGGTCCCGGCAGCATGCACGCCCCTGTCTGGATAGCGTTAGGTGCAGGATTAATCATAGGGGTTCTTGCCCAAAGAGCAAGACTATGCCTTAGCGGTGGTTTCCGGGACTTCTTCCTTATTCGAGAGACGGGGATGCTCCTCGCTTACGGCGGCATTCTCGTAACAGCCCTGGTGCTTAATATTCTTTTGGGTAAGTTCAACCTCGGTTTTGAAAACCAGCCGGTCGCCCATACCAACCATGTTTTTAACTTTCTGGGCCTGTTCTTACTCGGCCAGTGCGCGGTGTTTCTCGGCGGATGCCCCTTGCGGCAGATCGTCATGGCCAGCGAAGGGGATATGGATGCCGCCGTAGCCGTCGCCGGGATGATCGCCGGTGCCGCCATCGCCCACAACTTCATGTTGGCCGCAAGCCCCAAAGGTCCGACCACATTCGGAGAGGTCGCCGTCATCGCCGGCATCGTCATCGTCAGTCTCATCGGCTGGGCTTACCGGGAGGAGGTGTAGAAGATGGATACCTTGGATGTCAGAGGTTTGTCTTGCCCACTGCCCGTCTTGCGCGTGAAACAGAAGCTGGATAAAGGAGCCTCGAATTTTAGAATCGTCGGTTCAGCCGAGGTGGCCTTCGAAAACGTAACCAAGTTTCTGCGAGCGCAAGGGATTGACTGCAAGGTGGTTTCCCACTCTGCCCACGAATGGGAAATAGAAGTTGGGAGAGAAGGCCGTTAGGCCGCTCTCCCCGTAGAATACGGTAAGTGTTCTCTCCTTTATAACTATACAAAATAAATCTATTTATGTTATGGAGCCTCTCTGCTACACCGCGGGCATTTTATCTCTTTCGAATCCCAATCTTGAGCCGCAATATTTTTTAAAACCCGGCCGCACGAACAGACCCAACCTCTGATTGTGGCTGGATTGCCGAATACTAGGGCAAAATCCGGCACATCTCTGGCAACAACAGCCCCCGCTCCAACCACTGCATACTTCCCGACGGTGACTCCGCAGACAATAGTGCTGTTCGCCCCCAGTGATGCTCCCTTTTTTATGACCGTAGGAACGACTTCCCAGTCCGAGGAAAAAGCGCGCGGGTAACGGTCATTTGTGAAAACAGTGCCCGGACCAACAAAAACGTCATCCTCAATAATGACCCCCTTGTATACAGATACACCGTTCTGTATCTTTACCCTGTTGCCTATTCTCACCTCTTTATCGATGTATACATCTTTACCGATAGTACAGTTCTCACCGATAACTGCTCCTTCTCTGATCTGAACCTGGTTCCAGATGGAGCTACCAGCTCCTATCACTGCCAGAGGCGACACGTCTGCCGTCGGATGTACCCATGTTTCGCCCACCGGACTCACCCCCTATAGCTGTTGACAGCCTCAATCACCTTTTCTAGTTCGTCCAAATCCAATGCAGGATGGACAGGCAGAGACACTACCTGCTTTGCCACCTTCCTGGCAACGTCGACTCCGGTATCGATGAATTCAACGCTTCGAAATAGAGGCTGGTCCATCAAACAAGAAGGATAATATATCCCACACCCTACCCCTCTGCGCATCAAATGTTGCACAAAGCGATCTCTATCCCCCATAACCCTGACTGTGAATTGGTGGTAAACATGATAGTATCCATCTGGCTCTTCAGGGAGAAACACCAGAGGATTATCGATGTGTTGACGATAGTACATCGCGTTCTCCCTTCGTTTTCTGTTGATAAAGTCCAGTTTCTTCAGTTGTTCAAAACCAATAGCTGCGTTAATATTGCTCATTCGGAAGTTGTGTCCTAATACTTCGTAGCGATAGCGCTCCCCTTGCCCGTGATTGATAAACATGCGCACTCCTTTGGCCAGTTCGTCATCGTCGGTTACCACCATCCCTCCTTCTCCGGTGGTAATATTTTTACTGCCGTAAAAGCTGAAGGCGCCGGCCTTGCCAAAAGTACCAACGTGTCTGCCTTCAACCATCGCCCCATGAGCCTGAGCGCAATCTTCGATCACGACTATGTTTCGTTCTTTGGCCAGTTTCACAATCGCTTTGATGTTCGCCGGCAACCCGAAAAGATGAACCACCATTACACACTTGGCGTTCGGATACCTTTCCATGGCCTCGGCCAATTTGCCAGGATCGAGGTTAAACGTTTCGTAGTCAATATCTACAAATATTGGGACTACACCCCGAGCCACCAATACGCTCGCTGTAGACACAAAAGTGAAAGGAGTTGTGAAAGCCTGGTCACCAGGAACTAAACCGATACCTTCTACCGTGGCGCTCAGAGCTGTAGTCCCGGACGAAGCGGCAACCGCGTGTTTGGTACCCAAGTAGCTGGCAAAGCTGCTTTCAAACTCTTTCGTCCAAAATCCGGGCGCAAGTTCCCCCGAATCCAAAACCTCTAAGACCCTCATTTTTTCTTCCGTCCCGATCAAGGGTTTTGCTATGGGAATGATAATCTCTCCTCCTTCCACGCGTCATGTATCAGAGAAGCTCTAACTTTCGCCATGACGGCTACCAGTTAAGCCGCTTTGTTTCTGTTGTCTCCGGCCTTCCACCTCTGCGTTCTTCAGCCAGAAGGGAAGGACAACCTCCTCGCCCCCTCGGTGAACAGAATAACGAACAGCATCCATGACTGCCTGTACCGTCAACGGCAGACGAGGGTTACGCTTTTCTTGCAAAATAATAGCCCGAACAACCTCCAGACACTGTTCTTTCAATGGCTCTTTTTCCTCCACATGGGGGCACATGACGTTTCCGCAAGAATAGTAGAACCTCCCTGGCCGCGCTTGAAAGTCCTGGGCCACCCTGTATTCATATATCCTCACTTTATGAGTAGGTTCCATGTCGTCAAACACCGCCATTTTCTTATCCCCTACCGCTATGCACCTGCGAACTTTTAGGGGCTCCAGCCAACTGAAATACAAATAGGCGAACAAACCGGACGGGAAAGCCAAGGTGACTACAGCCGAATCCAATCCCTTCTGTCCAACCACTCCCATCCCTCTTGCCCAAACCCTAGAGGGAATCTCGCCAGCCAAATCCAGTAGCATAGACAAGTCATGGGGGCCTAAATCGTCCAATATATCAACGTCTTCGCGAACCATTCCCAGATGGGTTCGTTCAAAGCGCAAGCAACATAAGCCCCCTAGGTCTCCAGAAAACACCAACTCCTTAAGCTTTTTGAACCCGGGATTGTGCAACATGATATGCCCGACTCTCAGAACGACTTCCTTCTCTGCGGCAATATCGAACAGTTCCCGCGCTTCCTCATAGTTACTAGTAAAAGGTTTTTCTACCAATACGTTCTTGCCGTTTAGTAATGCTTGTCGGGCTTGGAGATAGTGACATTTGGCTGGAGTTGCGATAACTGCCAGCTCTATTCGTGGATTACACATTATTGCGTCCAAGTCCCAAGAAATCTCTACTTTCCTCCACCTATCCTTCAGTCGGCGCAACGTTTCCTTATCTAAATCGAAGCAGTGTATTTTCGTGATCTCATTCATTTCACTGAAGACTCTCACATAATGGCCTCCCCAAGTGCCGATACCCAGTATTCCGACTTCCAATTGATACCCCTCCCGAAGGCGACGAGCCTTGAGCTGGTTTAGATTACGTGTTGGCGAGAAAAAGTGTTACAATGCCTCGCTTCTCGACCCTATTTAGAACAAAGCACAGTATAAGCCAAAACATCTTAATTTATCAGATCTATTCCCTGGGCTCAGTAACCAAGAGTTCACCACCCAGCACAAGACAATAACTAAGCGGTTCTGGCCCGGGATTAATGATCTTGATGTTCAGCGGAGTGTTATTGTTGAGTAAGTGGATGGGAGAAGAAAGAAGAAAGCCCAGTTCTCCTCCGAGAATATCTAGTTTATTCTTGGCTTCATCTGTTCCTACCGATAACTCTATGATTGTCCTGCCTGTGCTGTTAAGGTACACCTGCCCAAACTGAACCGATGAGCTGCCAGGCCGAAAAACGATTTCCTCCTTTTTTCTTCCCTCCAGACTCACTAGACACCTACCCAAATGAATTCCTGGATTGGAAGTATCAGACTTGTCGATCAGCGCCACATAGCATTGGTCTACCAATCTGCCCAGCAGCATCCGTCCAGCCCTGCAAACGCACCTGTCAGTATCGCGCTCTTGAACTACCTGCTCCTGTGTCGATTCCTTCCTCGCCTTGGCAACCCAATCTATCCAAAGGGTGTTGGGCTCCTCTACTCCGATCTCCACCGCACTCTGCACGGCTAAAGGTGGTATTGAGTAATCATAACCGCAAACTTGCATATGCGAGGAAGCAGTAAACTCTTCTCTCAGCTCCTTCACTACATTTCCGCTCTCATCGTAGAAATGTAACGCTACATAAACCTTGCCGGCATTGTCTAATCGGATTCTCGCTTCCACCCGCCACGTTTCCCCAGGGCTAATAGGAGTCGTAACTGGCGGAACCTCACGAATTCCGCACCTTCCGTCATGTGTGGGGTTAGAAATCACCATGCAGTATCGCCCGTCAGAAGAATCTTGGGCCACTCGCCTCCACGAACTGTCGCCGTTTCCTCCTATTGCCTCCCATCCTGGTGGCCAACGTCCGGGAGAATTCGGAGGGGACTGAAAATTGTGATTGTAAACAAAATTATCCTTCATCGTCGGCATCTCCCTTTCGCAGAGATTGGGTTATGTCGTTGCCCACACTTGTGAACTTCCATTTTGATACCATTCTATGACCCTAAGCTGCCCAATGACCCCTGGCCGGAACCATTGTTCCGTTATTTGCATAACCTGTCAATAACAAGGAGGGGCCCTCCCTTCAAAGTCAGTTATTAAGGAGGTACTTCGTATGCCTAACCACCTGGTTTTTAATCGCGAACCAGACCAGTTGAAAATTCAAATCTATGGAAGCGAAACCGACACCCCCGTTTCGACGACTAACGGCCGCTTAAACATCGAGAGTATTTCCGATACCGTCTCCGTTACCTTTTCCGGATCCGTGTCAGTCACGGTTACCGACCTGGATATTCGTGACCTCGCTTATACCCAGGACACCGTTCGTATCTACGGCTCTGAGACTTACCCGCTCTCTACCACCGAGGGGCGCCTCAATATCGAGAGCATTTCAGCCGATGTCTCAATCACTTCCACCGACCTGGATATCCGTGACCTCGCTTATACCCAGGACACTGTTCGCATCTACGGCTCTGAGACTTACCCTCTGGCCACCACAACGGGATGGCTCAACATTTTCAACCGATCCAGGTATGTTGCGGAGAGTTCTGCTTTTACGGTTACGGGAAGCTCCAGCGAATACAACGGGATACTCGAGTTCGACGTCTCGGATAAGTCTGTAGTCTCTTTCGCGGTTCATAATAAGGGAGCTGCTGAAATCAGCATCAAAGTGGAAGTGAGTCCTGACAGCACGCTGTGGATAACCGATTCTTCGGCATTCACCTTGACAGGTAATGCTGCCACAATATTTACTCCTAAATATTTCCTTAAGTACGCCAGAATTGCATATGCCGCGCTCACTGACGGTTCAGCTTTCACATTCGATGCCTGGTACCAAGCACAAGTGTAGCGTATTGGGGTTCGTTCCCCAGTTTTCAAACCGGTCGATCCGGAGGAGGATTGAAAATGGCCCAAGCTTCCTCATTAGAAAAAAACGACGCAAAGAAAGAATCTGCTCCAGCAAAGCAGGGCTTCTTTGAAGCAGTCACCTGCCTGACTCGGGCTCTCGAAACCGTCCAGTCTGCTGTCGATCAATGGGGTAACCTGCCCGTGCTGGAAAGCAAAAAACACTTCATAAACACGTGGTTGAGACACGTTGCAGCTCATTTTCAAAAACCCATCAACTCCGAATTCTCAGACAAACGGGGTGAATCGCAATGTCCTCCCCTATAGACTTGTCCGTGTGCATGATAGTAAAGAACGAAGCGGACAATCTGCCCCGGAGTCTGGAAAGCGACATTGATATCGCTGAGCAAATAGTCGTAGTCGATACCGGATCGACCGACAACACGGTGAACGTGGCGCGCCGGTACGGAGCAGAGGTTTACTTCTTTCCATGGAACGAGAGCTTCAGCGAAGCCAGAAATCATTCGCTGGCCTTTGCCCGTGCACGGTGGATTCTCATCATGGATGCCGACGACGAACTGGTTAAAGAAGACGTCCCCGTTTTGAAAGATCTGTTAAACACAAAAACAGCAGAAGCTTTTTTCCTGCGAACCATCAATTCTCACAGTCCTCACGGTGTTCACCGAGGAACTCACCACCTGACCTTGCGATTATTTCGTAACCGGCCACAGTATCGCTATGTCGGCAGGATTCACGAATCTGTTATCCCATCGATAGTAAACTGCGCAGGGCACCAGGCAATAAAGGTAGTACCAGAAGTGCGGGTAATTCACTATGGCTATTCCAAGCGAGAGGTCGAGAATAAAAACAAGATCCATCGTAACTTGAAGCTTCTCACAAAGGAATTAGAATCAAGAATTCCGGATAGCTTCTTGTATTACAACTTAGGAGTGGAGTATTTCCGATTAGGAGATTATGCTAAGGCCCTCGAATTTTTTGAACAGGCTGAAACAACGGGCCTCCGTTGGGAGACAGCGTTTGCCCCTTCCCTAGTCAGAAAAAAAGCGGATTGCCTCGCCCTCATGGACAGGAACCAAGAAGCCGTTCAGTATTTGGAGGAGAAGCTCCACCTTTATCCGGACTACACCGACCTGGTGTACCGGCTGGGCCTCCTTTACATGGAGAATAATGATCTTATCAAGGCAACTCGGTGTTTTCTCAAATGCCTCAGCATGGGCGAATCCCCCCCCACTACCCACATGAAGAAGGGATAAACAGCTACCTCGCCTATCAGGCCCTGGGCAATGCGTATGAGTTGATGTTGGAAAAAGACCGTGCCCTCAACGCGTACAGGTGCCAACTGGCCTGCAAGCCCACTGACCTGCAACCTGTTGCCTCTATTCTCCGGTTGCTCCTTACCGAAAACGACCCGGATACTGCCGTCGCTTATCTGAGGACCTGGTTTGATTTCTCGACCTCGGCCGCTTATCTGGGAGTCGCTGATATTTTTTTGCTCCATTATTGTCCCTCTGCCGCTCTTGAGTTCTTGTCCCGAGCCGCTGATATGGGAGCTACCGGAGATTACTACTGTGCTTTGAGAGGCGAAGCTTTGCTGCTTCTTGGCCGCTATCAAGAAGCCCTGTCAGAGCTGGAAAAGGTAGCGCAGGACAGCCCGTACTATCTTAGAACAGTTCGGAACAAATGTTTGCTTTATTGGTTGAAAGGCTCCTCCGGCGAAGCAAGGTCGCTCATCGAACACCAGTGGCCTCCTGACGTGGGCCGGGACCTTTATTGGGCAGCCCATTTATTGTTGGAGTCCCAGATCAGCAAGTTTCATGCCCCATTAAACTCATCGGTTTACCTAGGTTTATTTTTGGATCTGACGGAGAAGTGTATCTGTTTGAAAAGGTGGGACCTCATTGAAAGGCTCTCAACGTGGGCCGAAGACCTCCCTGAGTTAAGAACAGTCTTGGGAAGGGTTCTGTACCGCCGAGGATTCCATGATAAAGCAGCCGATTGGCTTGAGAAAGGATATCAATTCGCCCTGTCGGCCGGGGACAAAGATGCCCTACTGTCCTTTGCGCGTATACTCCGAAAACACCGAAAATATCATGAGTCAGAAAAAGTACTCAAAGCAGCTTCTGACCGGCTACCATTAGATCTTGCAATTCTCGTTGAATTGGTAGATCTTTACATCGAGCAAGCCGCGGAAGCTCTTCGTCAAGTTCCAGGAGCCGGCCCACTTATTCGTGGTCTGAAAATGGAAGCCCGACCCCGCCTCAGCGTATGCATGATCGCCAAGGACGAAGCGGAATTCTTGCCCCGATGCTTGTCGAGTATAAGGGATATTGCCGACGAGATAGTAGTTGTAGATACAGGGTCTTCCGATCAGACCCCGCAAATAGCACTGATGAACGGCGCGAGATTATTTCGGATAAAGTGGGCACACGATTTCGCTTCCGCTCGCAATTTTGCCTTGGATCAGGCTACGGGAGACTGGATACTCATAATCGACGCAGACGAAGAGCTGAATCCATCCGACGGGGACAAAATTCGAAAGCTCATGCACA
>CAYONS010000038.1:0-17338 GCA_964405385.1 uncultured Syntrophothermus sp. | reverse complement strand
GGACTTTTACGATCCGAGAATAAAAGGAAACCCACGCGACTTTTTAGAACACAGACCCTCATGACACCTCATGGTGTCACCACTAGAGAATGAAAATGGCATTACATTTTCGGGGCAGAAGAGACGTCAGACTGTGTGAGAATTGGATCGAATTCCACACGGCCTGACGTCTTCGCATGTCATCTGTGGGTACTTTTGGAGAGAATGAGGCTACACTGCTGGCTCAGTGCCCCGCCGTTACCGTTGACGAAACACAGCTCATTCCGTTTTACCTGCCTCGGCCCAGCGGTTCCTCTTATCTGCCTCACGGCTTCTGTAACGTGTGACATGCCCCCGGCATAGGAAGGCTGCCCCCACGAAAGCTGCCCGCCGTGGGTGTTGCAAGGGAGGTTCCCTTTGTAAGTCAGGTCAGTATTCTCTACAAAAGGTCCCCCCTCCCCCTTGGGACAGAAGCCGGCATCCTCCAGGGTTAACAGCACGGTAATCGTATAGCAGTCATAAACTGACACAAAATCGATGTCCTGAGGGGTAACCCCGGCTTCCCGGTAAGCTCTGGCTGCCGAGTACTTTATAGGAGTGACTGTGATATCCGGTATCTGGGCTATTGAGTTATGGGTACAAAATTCTCCTGTTCCCAGAATATAGACGGGAGGCTGGGGCATGTCCTTGGCCGCATCCGCGGTGGAAACCACCACAGCACTGGCACCGCTGCACGGACGTACGATCTCCAAAAGATGCAAAGGTGATACGATAATCGGAGATGCCAGTACTTCTTCTACAGTCAGAGGACGCCCGTAAAAAATCGCCTCCGGGCAAGCGCAAGCGTTGAATCGCTGGTCAACGGCGATCTTGGCCAGCTGCTCGGGCGTCGTCCCGTACTGGTACATGTGTCTTGTGGCTGCAAGCGCGTAGGCGGAATTGAAGCCCATAGGGCCGTAAGGGAGGTCGAATTCGGCTTCGATGGTGGACATAACTGCTCTTCTTGCTTCCAGGGTGTTAAAGATGTCGGTATTCCATACACCGCCTGTCAGACACAAGACGTGGAGGCACTGACCTGTAGCAATGGCCATAGCTGCCCGCCGTATGGCTCCGGTGGCGCTTGCTCCTCCCATTTCCACAAAATCCAAGAACGGCGGGAACAGCCGTAGGTATTCTGCTACCTGTTGCGGCCACATGAAGGCCGAGTCTTCGGTCGGCGGTCCTACTATAAGTCCGTCGATATCCTCTTTGGTCAAACCTGCATCCTTGAGGGCAAGTTTGGCCGATTCTGCCAGGAGCCCCAAGGTAGTCTTCCCTCGGGCTTCCCGCATCGGCTTCAACTCCCCGATCCCTGTGATGGCTGCTACCCCTCGCAAGCTCATTCGAATTCCTCCTCCCTGTCGGATAGTCGGACACCGACCTCGCCTGAAAAACGGCGTCACAGATAAACCCAGATTCATTAACGCAATCATCGTTACACATTGAAACGGAAATGAATGATATCCCCGTCTTGCACCACGTAGTCCTTGCCCTCCAGCCTGAATAAACCTTTTTCCCTGACCCGTGCCATGTTCCCGCACTCGTAGAGATCGCTGAATTTTACCACTTCGGCTCGAATAAAGCCTCTTTCCATGTCAGAGTGAATTTTCCCCGCCGCTTTACGAGCCGTTGTGCCTTCTGCGATCGTCCAGGCCTTAACCTCATCTTCTCCCACGGTGAAGAACGATATCAAACCTAATAGCTTGTAGGCAGCCTGAGCGAGACGAACTATCCCCGGCTCCTCTACTCCAAGGTCTTCCAAAAATATCTTTCTCTCTTCATCCTCCAGTTCAGCGATTTCGGCTTCGAGTTTGGCTGATATTGCAAGGACAGGCACATTGCGGCTAGCAACGTAATCTTGAACTTCCTTGAGGAAAGGGTTAGCCGTTTCCTGCAAATCCTTGTCACCGACGTTCAAGACCACTAAGACCGGTTTTGATGTTAGAAACTGGTAGGTCTTTAAGAACGGTTCCTCTTCCGGCAAAAAGCTTTGTTTTGACAACGGCATCTCTTCTTCGAGCGACCGGCGCACCCGGCATAACCAGGCCAGCTCACGTTCGTTTTTCTTTTTGCCTTGTTGTATGCGTTCGATGCGCTTTTCCACTAAGTCGAGGTCAGCTATAAGCAGCTCATAATCGATAAGTTCGATATCCCTTACCGGATCTACCTTCCCCTGTATATGAGGAACAGTCTCATCGAAAAAGGCTCTTACGACGTAGATCAGAGCGTCGGCGTCCCTGACTGCCTGAAGAAAGACAGCCGCCTCCTTCTCCGAGCCGGGAACCAGTCCAGGGACGTCAGCTATTTCTACCTGCGCGTAAGTCACCTTGCGCGGTCGGTATAGATTACTGAGAAAATCTACCCTCTTATCAGGGATCCTTACCATTACCCTCTCGGTCTTGAGAGCTGCTTGGGGACTGCTCCTTTCTGTAAGCAACTGAAACAGCGAAGTCTTGCCTGATTGAGGTAAACCGATCAATCCAAGCCTCATTTAAAGCCAATCCTTCCTCTGTATTCTTGAAAAATATTTTGCCTATCACGGTCTTTGCCTACTGTTCTGTTTACGTAATATTATTATCGGCAACCATAACCGGGACCGACTGGGACATCTTCGCAGCCTTCGCCGCGCGTTCATACGCCATCTCCTAGAAAGATATAGTCACTATCGTGAGAACCAAAAAAGTGGTCATTATCAATAGGTTTAGCCCCCATATCAGATAAGCCGCAGCGGGAACGAAATGGTAGGTCCGGCTCGCATTCCCTATGTTAAAAACCAGTACCCCCATTCCCAGCGCGGGAAAAAGCACCACAGTCCTGGATGCACCAGACCCGGGGAAAAAGACCAGCTGGTACAGAATAACTCCTGCCAATACCACGAGGCTCAAAGCATACAATGCCATATAGGTCATATCCTCGGTAACCAGCCGTCCGCGGACTTCAGGGCTCAACTGATTACAGTCGAATTCCTCTACCTCTAATTGTAATCTGTCGCTCAGTTGTCTTAGAAACTCTTCTTCATTCTCCGGGGTGAGACCGAAGTTTCCCTTTGATGTCTGTATAATCACAAAGGGGCCTTTGAAGTCACTGGCGTACATCTTAATTAATCCAAATCCTCGTAAGGTATAGTTGCCGACCATGTACCCCGGCCAACTCAGACCTGTGAGGTTTACCAGATTCTTGGTGCCTGTAACCCTTACTATGCCCGTAATCCCGGACCAAGGTATTCTTATAGCCCGGGAAGCCCACTTGATAATCAATCCTTGGTCCGTAAGGACATAGCCCAGATTAAAGGCCCCCCACAGGACATACGCATAGAAGACCGCAAACATCAAAATGGGAACCAAAAGCAGCAGCTTTAACGTCTGTTCATCAGGTTGAACCAGCGCATAGTTCACGGCCCAGATCCCAGATCCGAACCCCGCTAATCCCAGAATTAGGCCGGTTACGGCCCCCATTGTTTTAACCGGTTTGTACTTCAATTCCCGCTCCTCCTCAATCACCAAAACTAATACCCACTGCACGGGCGACTTGAATCAGTTCATGATCCACGGGTACCTTACGCAATTCGCCGATGGCTTCCTCCAGAGGCACGGTGGTCACTACCGATCCCCTGAGACTGACCATATGGCCGTACAAGCCTTCATTCAAGGCCCTGGTCGCTGCTACACCGTACCGCGTAGACAGTATCCGGTCAAAGGCGTTGGGACTACCGCCTCTCTGAAGATGACCCAAGACCGTTACCCGGGTTTCTTTACCGGTAAGCCTTTCCAACTCTTCGCCGATTTTATTACCAATTCCTCCTAGTCGTATGGGATCGTGGCTCTCCGCGACAAGTTTTCTTACCACCATCTCGCCGCCTTCGGGTTTGGCCCCTTCCGCCACAACTACTATGCTGAACTTCTTGCCACTCAGATTTCTTTCTTCGATTTTCTCGCACACTTTTTCCAGTTTAAACGGGATCTCGGGTATTAGAATAACATCAGCTCCGCCGGCGATACCTGCCGCGAGGGCGATCCACCCGGCATACCTTCCCATTACTTCCAGAACCATAACCCTGTGGTGCGATTCGGCGGTGGTATGGAGACGATCCAGCGCGTCCATAGCTGTGGCCACAGCCGTGTGAAAACCGAAAGTAAGATCCGTGCCCGAAAGGTCGTTGTCAATAGTCTTAGGAACCCCCACCACTTTGACGCCTTTGTTGTGCAGCCCAAAAGCTATGTTAAGACTGCCGTCACCGCCGATAACGACCAAGGCATCGATTCCCAGCCTTTCAAGATTATCCAATACCGCATCCGACATGTCGCGGTATTCTTTTTTCCCGTCCTCCTCGACGAGAAAATGGAAGGGGTTATCACGGTTGGTCGTTCCGAGGATAGTACCTCCCCGGTGCAGGATGCCCGAGACGGCCTGGAGATCCAGTATCCGCCAGCGGTTTTCGACCAACCCTTTGAAGCCGTCTTCAAAACCGATAACTTCCCACCCGTAGAGATTTATTGCTGACTTGGTCACCGCGCGTACCACGGCATTCAGGCCCGGACAGTCGCCACCTCCTGTTATAACACCTATTCGCCGCATAAACGCTCGCCCCTTTCCCCTTTTTACCGGTTCTGCCAGGCCTGAATAAACCGCCTGTAGGACCGATCATAAGTCCGTTCCGCCTCCGGAGGGAAGAAACACCCCGGCAATTCATTGCGCTTGCGGTGATAAGCCACGCACTCACAGCATTTGCCTTTGCGGCTGCAGGGCTCGTAAGAACAGGTACAGGTGCGGGCCAGCTTCTCCTGGTTGCACTCCTTCAAGGTTTCACCCCTTTTTCCGAATGTTTGGCAACAGACATTTCTTATTATAATACAAAATAACAAAATCAAAGGGGTGAGAAGACAAGCTCACCCCCTTTATAATCTATTGACACCAAATATGTCCAAATCCTGCCGGGCCAATGCCTTAGGGTTTCTCTCCCAGAACAAGTTCGAGTTCCACACTTCTTCCGTTCCGGATCACCTTGACCGTGACTTTCTGTCCAACCTTCATAGTGTCGAGAATACTCTTCAAGGTCTCATAGCTGTCCACGCTCTTTCCATTGATGGCGACGATGATATCCCCAGCCTGTATACCGGCCTTTTCTGCGGGGCTCCCAGAGTACACTTGGGCAACATATACCCCTTTGTTCACGCCCAACCCGTACCCGCTGGCCAGCTCTCCAGTGAGTTCCCTAAGCCCTACCCCGATGTAGGCTCTTTCTACTTTCCCTTTGCTGATCAACTGGTCCAGCACCTGTTTTGCAGTGTTGATAGGGATGGCAAACCCAATCCCCTGCGCCTGAGCGTTCACCGCGGTATTTATACCTATTATCTCGCCGCTTAGAGAGAGCAACGGCCCCCCGCTGTTACCCGGATTGATGGCTGCGTCGGTTTGGATCAGGTTCCGGTACTGACGGTCCCCGACGTTCACGGGCCTGCCCTTGGCGCTGATAACCCCGGCCGTTACCGTGTGGTCCAGGCCGTAAGGATTGCCTATAGCTATCACCCAATCCCCCACTCTCATCTTGTCGGAATCTCCCATCTTGAGGGTTGCGTACTTGGCGTTCTTTTGCAGCTTCAATACAGCTAGATCCAGTTCGTAGTCTTGTCCCACAATTTTAGCTGGAATCGGTTCATTGAAACCGGCTACTGTTACCATGATTTTTACCGCATTATTGACAACGTGCTGGTTGGTCAGAACGTATCCGTCCGAAGAAATGATGCAACCGGTTCCTATGCCGGTTTCGTATCTCGACTGCGGCACCACTCTGATGCGATTCCCAAAGAATTCCCGGAAGAACGGGTCGTCAAAGAAGGGATCCACATATCCCGTGTCCACCTTTATCGTGGTTTCGATATTCACCACTGCCGGGCTTGCTTTCTCCACTATGTCGGCAATCCCGGTAGGCCCGACCACGACATACTTGGAACCGCCTGCCAGCTCCTGTTCCTGGGCCGCTATCCGCGAATAACCGCCGTCCTGCCCCACCAACTTGCCCAAAAGATCACTGCCGTTGCACCCTACCAGAAAGCCCAAAAAGATCCCGAGGATAAGCAACGCAACGGCCTTATAGCCATAGCTCTTTCGGATCTGAGACATCAAGTATTGCCCCCTTTCCCAAGATGCTATCCCAGAGTAGATGCCACCCTTACATTATAATTACATTTTACATTCTACCACAACCGTGCTCTGGACCGGGAGACGTTCCCATCCCCCATTTATGAGAAGGACCAAGGGTCAATTGATGGGAGGTGGCGTAGAAGGTTTTCATGCCCCCATTGATGAGAAGCCCAGGGTATTGGCTAAAACGGCTCACCGGCTTTGCGTTCCTACATCGTCGATTCTATCATCGCGTGTTTCTGATAGACCCAATAGCATAGGCAAAAACAGCGAGGGGGTGGCGTGGTAAATGCATAAATATGTATCCTCCCTCGCCCGCGACGATTTGCCCGTAATGTATAATTATACACCCCAAGGACAGCGACACACCGCCTCTCGCGGCACGGCCTGCTCTCTGCTAAACAAATGTTTATTACGGACTCCCTCGCGGGGACGGGCTGCGTACCGGCCACCGAACGGACGATGGGAAATCATCAAAGACAGGCAAAGTCAAACGCAGGACAAAATTACAGCCCGCGTCCTGCGGGCTGAGTATGATGCATGGTCCTTGTGTGGACCTAATTGGTTGTGAACGTCTCCCATCGATACGATTCTGCTCAGGACCTGGCAGTTACGGCTGTCAGCCTTTTTTCGTACTTAACAATATCAATGAGGGTGTTCTTGTTTAGGTCGTCGACGACATAAAGGGTTCCTCGAGCACGGCTCACAAGATCCTGTAGGAACACCTTGTTCGATTCAAGGCCTATGCAAACGAATTTCAATTTAGCAGAGACTATCTTATCCGCCGCCGTCAGGGCATCTTCACGCGCGTCAGTGGTCCAGAGGGGAAAGTTGGGCATTCCATCCGTTATAAGCACCAAGAGCGGGTTCGTAACCCTGGAGGACTTAATCAGCCTCAAACTCGTCATGATGCCATCAGCAAGAGGAGTAAGCCCTTCGGGTGCTATGGATTGTAGACCCTTAGTCAATAACTTGTGATTTCGGGTAAAAGGAACAACCACCTTGGCTTTGGTCTGTTGGAATATCACTACGGCGACTTTTTCTCTGCCGGTTAAGAGCAGGTGTTCTGCCAGGTAGCAAGCCGCCTGTCTTTTGTCACCGGCCATGCTGGCGCTGGCATCTATGAGCAGGCAGACGTCGATCGGCACCCGCGAACGCTGGTCGTATACCTGCATATCCTCCCGGCGGATGGTAAGACGGCTTTCCCCGCGTAACAGGCTTGATTTTTTCGCCTGCACAATAGTCTCGGGAACAGCCAAACCCCCGCTGCGCGAGCTTTTCTCCAATGGCACGGTCTTGTTTCTGTTGGTATACTGCACGGAAGATGCGGATATCTCTCCCTTTCCTATTCTCTGGTACCTGCTGCTTCTCGACGGAGATTTTCTGATCTCCCTCCTTATTTCCGCTTCAATGTCGCACTTGTGCTCTTCCAAGTAGGTCAGCAGTTCCTTGCCTGCTTTGGTCAGCACGGGACCGATCAGACTTTTCCTCAAAATCTCAAGGTCTTCCAACTGCTGCAGGAAATCATCAAGATCCCCCACTTTCTGCCTCTGTTCCCTGCGGCTCTTGCGCTTGAACGGATTTGTAGAACAGCCTTCGAAAAACTCCTGTAGTTCTTCCACGCTGGCGAACTTCTGGGCCAGTTTCACCAGTAGCTGGTTTTGGTTCTCTCTCAATAATACAGAACTGTATTCACCTGTTTTTTTCCTCCATGGGAGAACCAGGTACCCCGCCAGGCTTTCTTCACGTATTCTTTCCTTAGTGTGAAAAATACGTTTGACTTTACCCAGTTCGATTCCCTGTTCGCTAAGGGCGTCTTCTACTGCTTCCACCACAGGCAAAATGATATCGTATTTATCCCTGGTGAGAACAGCCAGGATGTGGACATGCCCCCTTTTTCTGTCGCTTTCCCGCGGGGGATCCACCTCATCTTGGCACAAGTCGTACAAATACCCGTTTCCGTAACGGGTGTTTAATTCTATCTTACCCGCGTATTCCAGCAGGTTTTTCATACGTTCGGTTTCATTAAACTGCAGACTGGGTTCCGACCTTATTACATGGTCTTCGATGGCCTTCAGCATCTTCCGGGCAATGTACACCACGTCGAAGGCTCCTGGCCCGTGATGTACGTCTATGTGAACCACTTGGCCCGTATCTACAAAGCCGCGGTAAGTCTTGCCGGCGTCACGGTTCAACAATATCCGTACCTGCCCCCTGCGGCCGGGCACGTGGGCATGGGCTTTGAGGCTGACCACAGTACTTTCTCCGAGCCTTACCCCTTGTTCCTTGTCGAAATAGATTCCGAGGTAATTGCCGATCATAGTGGCGTTGTCGAAAAAAGTTTCGGTTCTCTCTTCAGCCTTCAACTCGACCACTCTCCAATTACCATTCAACAAGAATGGCCTCCCTCATAATAAACTCGGAATGAATTACAAAGAGCAGGACAACGCGATCAGTCTGGAGGGGTTAAGGTCTTTTCCGTCGCTATCAGTTCGCTCCTGCTGAGTTCCTTTATGCGGCGAGCCCCTCCGGCAAAAGTCTCTTCTTTCTCTTCTGCTTTGGGTTCTGCCGGGGCTTTTTCCTCAACGGGTCTGCCCTTGAACCCGAACAACGTCTCGCGAGGCGATCTCGTTTCCAGGCTGTTCATTATTTTGACCAGGGTATCTCCTTCTACTCTATGTTTCAAGGCCAGTGGAATCATATTGATAACATCGGCTACATTGGGCTGCGGTCGTTTCCGCAGCAGACTGTACAAAAGGGCTCCTTGTTGGATGGCCTCGATAGCACGCAGGCTCTCAAGATTATGTTTAAGGTAGATGCGCGCTATGAAATTCCTGAGAAAATCGGGCAGTTCAGACTCCGCGTAAGCCTTGGCCATTGCCACAATGCGTTCGCGGAACTCGGCATGACGAAGAGCGATTTTATCTTCTTCTGCTTCCTTTTTGCCCGGACGGTCTTTGGTCGCCAGTATTTCGGCAACGACCTCAACCGAGGTCGGACGCCCCATGTAAAAAACCATGTCAAAGCGGTCTGAAAGCTGGCGTCTAACCTCTTCGAGCGGCCCCGGGTCCTCGTCAGGATTAGAAGCGGCCCATACCGTAACCATCAGAGGGATCTCGACAACCGGCAGGCCTGCCTCTTCTATTTGAATCCGACCTGGCTTTTGCCCCATGACATCGAGAAGGATATCGGTAATTTCCGGAGAAGTATCGGCAAGACGGTTGATCTCATCGATAAAAACGATTCCCCTGTGGGCTTGGGGCAGAATCCCCGGCAGCAACGCGGCTTCGGGGTGATTGGGATCAGTTATCTTAGCAAGGTCAATGCTCCCTGCTACAGTTCCCACTTTTGCCGAGTGGGATATTTCGAGAAAAGGCATCGTAATTTCCTCAGTCCCTATGGCGGCAATTTCTTCCGGGGAAAGATCCCGATGCTGCGGACAGTGAGGTTCTGCCGGATCGCAGTTGTACAGGCAACCAGCAATCCTGGTAATTGAGGGGAGAATGTCGCGGGCCGCCCTCATGATCGTCGTCTTACCTGTGCCCCGCAAACCCTCTGCATGCACATGGAAAGGCTCACCGGCGTAAGTCGACGCTATTGACATTTCCACCAAGTCAAAAAGGGTCTGATTTCCTTCATGGCGAGACAGTTCACAGTACCTTTTCATGATTTTCATCCCCTATTTCCCCAAAGATTGTGCAGACTACACTAATCGAAGCAAGGTGTCGCGTAAAATACGGCACCGACGGCGTTGCCCCCCTGTAACCAGGGCGAAACTCTGACCAATAACTTTATCACCTGCCCTTGTGCGTTACGCAAGGATAACGTGGTCTGCTTTTCCTCTATCTGTTTGAGATTAGCCAGAAATTCCTGTCGCAAAGAGTTAAGGTCTGGCTGTTCCAATATATCTCCGATATTCTTGCTCACAATTTCCGATGCCTGATAGCCTAAGAGTTCATTAAAGGCAAGATTAGTGATCAGTATCTTTCCTTCGGCATCGCATGCCCATAAGGGTAATGGCACGCTATCTACAACAGATCTTATCTGTTCTGCCGCAGCCTGCAGCTCTTCTTCTCTTTTTTCCCGCAGTTTCCGTTGAGCAGTGATATCCCTCAGGCTTTCTACCGCCCCTATGACCTGACCGCGGCTATCCCACAAAGGTGCGGCTGTTCCCCAAAGATAGCTGCTGACACCCTTCAGTTTTGGTACATGTACCTCAGAGATAAGGTTATAATTCTCGAACTGAAATACCTGGTAGTACTTGGCAACTTCTTCCGGGCGAAGCACCACATCAACCATCAAGGGCCTTTTCACCCCGTAAAAAGGAATCCCGTACTCGTAGTCGCCTTTGCCCAACATCTCCTCAGCCTTTACCCCGGTCATTTCTTCCATGGCTTTGTTCCAGACAATAACCCTTCCTTCCCGGTTGATGGCCAGCACGGCATCGGGAAACTGGTCTATGATGAGTTTGGCGATGTATTCCGATTCGGCTAAGGCAGCCTCGGCCTGCTTCCGTTGCGTCACATTACGTGCTATCCCCTGGATAGCTATGGGCTTGCCCATTCGATAAACCGGCCAAGCACTTATTTCCAAAACTACTCGCTCATTGTACTTAGTAAGGATTTCTAGCTCGTATGTGTCTTCCTTTTGTCGTGCTTTCTTGCGGTAAACCAGGGATCGCAACAACTGCGAGTAGTCGTGGACTACAAGTTGTTCGATGTTCATCTTCAAGAGTTCTTCTCGCCAATAGCCCGTGATCTTTTCTGCTGCCCGATTTACGAAGATGAAGTTTCCTTCCAGGTCATGGGCAAAAAGAATATCCGGCGAATTATCGAAAAAATCCTGATAACGTTCTTCGCTTCTGCGCAAAGCGGTTTTCAGCTGTCGAACTTCGGTGACGTCTTGAATCACAGTGAGGATTCTGTCTTCTCCTCCCACCGTAACCCTTTTCGGTTTAACCTGAATCCAAAATGTTCTCCCCCCTTTGTCTCTCGCTTCCCATTCAAAAGGGTCTACTTGCGAATAAAAAGCCTTCTTCAATAGTTTCATAAACTCTTCTCTGGTGTAAGGGGGATGACCGGTAACCAGTTCAGCCATACTCATATTCAACATTTGTTCACGTCGATAAACAAACATTTCTAATGCTTTCTCGTTGGCAAACACAATATCTCCGGTATGGGCATCATGAAGGAATAAGGCGTCATTTACTGCTTGAGCCAGGCTTTGAAAATCTCCTTCCTGCAATGTTGCCACTTTTAATCCTTTTTCCTCGGCTGTAATATCCTCGAAGATAGAGACCAAACCCCAAGGTGTGCCGTAAATTCTTTCCCGGAAAACACGATACCCGTACTGGGTTTTCACATCCTGCCGACAGCCGGTAGCCAAGGCTTCCATATACGCCGCATACGTAGCCGTGTTACGGAGCTCAGGTACTAGATCGAACAGATTCTGTCCCTCTACTTCTCCTGGCAGACGTCCCACCATTTCAGCAAAAGGCCTGTTGCAGTACATTACTTGATGGTTTTTTCTTAAAGCCACAACCGGTTCATCAATGCTGTCCAA
Source organism: uncultured Syntrophothermus sp. (assembly GCA_964405385.1). Taxonomy (GTDB): domain Bacteria; phylum Bacillota; class Syntrophomonadia; order Syntrophomonadales; family Syntrophothermaceae; genus Syntrophothermus. Next base: position 5,617 of record CAYONS010000038.1, on the reverse strand, counting down.
AAGTGTCCTAAAACTGAACTTTCCTGCCGGCATACCATCACCCCTAATCTTTCTCGCAAGTTATAAAGTTCACGATCATAGCCCGGATCCTTTATTATTGTAAATTAAGCAAACGGCCGGGCATGTATGAGATTGTACATGGCCCGGCCGAGCGTCTTGCAAACAGGCAAAACACAACCGAACTGATGGTGAATGGTATCAGCTGACCTTAACTTCCATGGGCATCTTTTTAGTGAAAACCATAATTTACACTTCTTTCTCTGGTAGCGCCTGAAAACGCCTAAAACTCGAGAACCTCCTGAAGTTTTTCCCTGCCGCTGGTGCCTTTGGTTTCCCGGGTAACCGGTTTTTGTACAGTGCGGCCGGTAGGAGGTCTATTTTCTCTTGCTTCAGGCTCGGGCAACCGCACCACGGCTGGCTGTTCTCCGTACCTCTTCTGGTACAGTTGATAAGCCTCCCGGTATAGCTCTCTCTCTCTTTCCCGAACCCTCTGCAAATACTCTCGCCTGCGTCGGTTCCTTTCTAGAGCGGCGGCTTCAATCTGCAAGGTGACTAGATAAATGATGAATCCAAGTATAACCTTGGCCACCAGATACAACATAGCCACCAGCAGAAAAATAACCTGCAATTTGGTCATCTTATCTACCTCCCCACTGCCACCCATTCACCATCGGTCTTCGGTGTGCCTGGGGATTTTTCTCTTATGCAGTTGTTGTAGAGAGTTGGTAGAGTCCTTTCACCTCCGTCAATCCTGACAATCCCCTGCCTAAACTATAGCACGCTGGGCCCGGCAAAAACAAACTACGCCGCAAAGTTTACTGTAACAACGGATAGAAGGCTTTGTAGAAGCATATGGCGGTCGTAAACCGCGCATAATATGACGTTTTTAAGGTTTATATTGTCGGTTAGTTGTCTTCGTTCGATGATGCTGTTTTTATCCTACCCCAAAATGGGCTCCGCTACAAGCTATCACGTCTCTGATACGGTTCAGGATTGTTACTTTGCGAACTATCCCACAGAAGCGTCTGGATACTCCTGAGTGAGTTACGTGAGTTGATTCGGGTGGTAAAATTTAATTAGTGAAAACCGTAATTTACACTTCTTCGGATGGCTCTTGGTGGAGCCACTTTTTTTGTCTTTTCAGTTTCCTTCCTTTAAAATTAATGTTACTACATTATTCGTAGACCTGCTTACTATAGGGGTGTATTTTCTTGTATTTGATCAGCGCCTGCTTATGTGGGTGTCGTTGCACCTACAAAGGTACTGATAACCTTCGCCGCTCTTTGGCCGATATTTATAACAAAGGCGGGGCTGTTCTCGTTTGTCCGGAGAAACTAGGAGGATTGTCTGTTCCTAGGCTGCCCTGCGAGATTGTTGGCGGAGACGGGATGGCGGTTCTTGAAGGCAAGGCGAAAGTTCTGAATGAGAAAGGACAGGACGTCACTTTGTGTTTCATTAACGGCGCAAAGAAGTCTCTCGCTCTTGCTCAAGATAGCGGTGTTGAGCTGGCTATATTGAAATCTCGCAGCCCTTCCTGTGGAGTAGGAAAGATCTATGACGGCACTTTCAGCGGCAGACTTCGTGAAGGAGACGGCGTTACTGCAGCTCTTCTCAGGATATCAGGAATCCCTGTGATCAACGACGAAGACTTCTTAGGTCACTATCAAAGCCGACCAGACGATTTGAGGGTAAAGTAGGTGGCTGAATGAAAGCAGTTAGCTTGTTTTCTGGTGGATTGGATTCGCAGCTTGCTGTCTGCATCGTTAAAGAACAAGGGGTGGAAATAGTCGGGGTGCATTTCAAGACCCCCTTTTTCGGAGGCGGCAAATACGTGACGGAGGCTGCTCAACAGTTGGGGATTGATTTAATGGTCGTTGACGTTTCCGACGATTATCTCGGTGTTCTGAAGAATCCCCGCTACGGATACGGCAAGAATATGAATCCCTGTACCGATTGTCACGGTTTTATGTTAAAGAAAGCCGGTCAGATAATGGAAGAAATAGGAGCAAGATTCATAATCACCGGCGAAGTGCTGGGCCAAAGGCCAAAAAGCCAAACGAAAGCGGCTCTAAGACAGGTGGAAAAATTATCAGGTTACGCGGGATTCATTCTGCGGCCGCTGTCGGCCAAGCTGCTTCCCCCCACTGTCCCGGAACAAGAAGGCTGGGTAGACCGGGAAAAACTCCTCGACATCAGTGGCCGGTCTCGCCTGAGACAGATGGAGCTCGCAGAGAAGTACGGCTTGCGCGACTATCCTTCCCCCGCCGGCGGTTGCCTGCTTACCCAAGAGAATTTCGCGCACAGGTTACGCAGATTGTTGGAAGCCTGTCCCGAAGCCAAAGCTGAGGACATGCATATTCTGCGTTACGGGCGGCACTTCTACTTATCAGAAAAAACCCTATTGGTCGTAGGCAGGAACCGGGAGGAAAACGCACAACTGCTGTCGCTGGCAAGATCGTCAGACTACCTGTTGAAAGTCAAAACCCACCCCGGACCCATCGGGCTCGTGAGACCTCTTGAAAATGATACGACAGACTTCGAGCTGGCCGAAGCAGCGGCCATTGTCGCTAGGTACAGCGATGCCAGAGAACACAGTTCAGCCCTGGTTAAGATTACAAACGCGTCGGGATATGATGTAGAGATAACGGTTGCTCCTTTGGCGCCGTCAGACGTTCCCCCGTCTGTTTGAACAATCGTGACTGCTCCTGCGACTCCATGTGCCATCGCAGGGTCAGTTTTCACCCAGTCTCCCGTCCCCGTGGTTGAATTTGACTTGCGTTCTTTTTTTTGTGCTAGAATTAAGAGGAGTTTGTATCTAACAGGCAAGTGGAGGTATTTGTAGTGGACACAACAACACAACAAGAAAGATTTATCGAGATCATGGCCAGGTTTATCGTGCACACATCAATACACCTTCCCGATGACGTTTACGCAAAACTGGAACAACTCAGAAACGAGGAAGAAACAGGGCTCAGCAAAGTCATGTACGATGCTATCTTTAAGAATCTGGCAATGGCTAAAGAGCTCAAACGGCCATGCTGCCAGGACACAGGATTTATCCAGTTTTATGTCCGCGCAGGATCCGGGTTCCCGCTGATTGAGGAAACAGAAGGATGCCTGCGCCAAGCGGTGAAGAAAGCGACAAAGCTCGGCCCTTTGCGGCCCAACGCAGTCGAAGTTTTCGACGAAAAGAACACCGGCAATAACGTTGGCAAGAGGATCCCCTGGATAGAGTGGGAGATAGTGCCCGACAGGAAAGACGCTGAAATCTATGTCTATATGGCCGGGGGCGGATGCAGCCTTCCCGGAGCTGCCAAGGTGCTGCCGCCTCTGGAAGGTTACGAGGGGGTAGTTAAGTTCGTATTTGACCAGGTTAGTTCTCTCGGCATAAACGCCTGCCCTCCTCTTTTAGTGGGAATCGGTATCGGCGGCTCGGTCGACGTGGCTGCCAAACTCTCCAAGAAAGCCCTCTTGAGGCCTATTGGCTCTCGCAACAGCAATCCCCGCGGAGCAGACCTCGAGCAGCGCATCCAAGACGGTCTGAACTCCCTGGGACTGGGCCCAGGAGGAGTTGGAGGCAAGAGTTCGGTAATGGGTGTGCATATTGAAGAAGCCGCCCGTCATCCCGCAACAATTGCGGTAGGAGTGTCTACGGGATGTTGGGCCCACCGCCGTTCCCTCATAAGGGTCACTGCTGACCTCGAATACGAAATCATATCGCATAAAGGAGCTGTCATATGATGCCCAGGATACTTACAACCCCCATACAAGACCGGGATATTGAATCGCTGTACATCGGTGACATAGTCTATTTATCTGGGTATTTGATAACATCGCGCGACGAAGTCCATCACCGCGTGGTTAAACAGGGCAAACAGCCGCCAGTTGACCTGAGAGGCATGGCCATCTTTCACGCAGGTCCTATCATGAAAGAAATAGAAGAAACGAGCGGTAAGTACCAGGTTGTTTCCATAGGTCCGACTACAAGCATGCGGATGGAAAAATACGAAAAACAGTTCATCGCCAAAACGGGAGTCAAGCTGATAGTTGGCAAGGGCGGAATGGGGCCGTCCACCTCTGAAGCCTGCCGAGAACATAAAGCGGTTCACGCCGTTTTCCCTGGAGGCTGCGCTGTTTTGGCAGCGACCTGCGTGGAAAAAGTCGAACAAGTGGAGTGGCTGGATCTGGGGATGCCGGAGGCAGTGTGGGTCATGCGGGTAAAAGAGTTCGGCCCCTTGATCATTTCTATCGATACCCAAGGCAACAACCTGTTCGAAAGCAACAAAAAACTAGTCGAAGCCCGAAAGGCAACGGCCTTATCCGCTATATACCCCTACCTCGATTATTGAAGCACTGGTCCGGGTTTTTCCGGTTTGTTTTAGAAAACCCACTGGGAAAACCCGGAATTAATTCTCACAAGAACCGCCTTGTCCCAGCAACTCTTCGATTTTGTCTGCGGGCATAGGCCGGAAATAGTAAAACCCCTGTACCACCTTACAGCTCAAACCGGTCAAGACCTCCAGCTGTTGCCGAGTTTCAACCCCTTCAGCTATCACGCTTATCCCCAGATTCTTAGCCAGACGCACGATGGATTCAGCAATGGCTTCATTCTTTAGGGTGCCGGGGATATCGCGGACCAGTGACATTGCGATCTTGATACTGTCCACCGGCATCGAACAGAGACGGCCGAGGGAGGAATAGTCACTCCCAAAATCATCGATGGCGAGGGATACCCCCAGATCCTTGAGCTGGCGCAGCAACTCGAGCGCCTTCTCCGCGTCTCGAACAAAGGCATTTTCCGTTATCTCCAGCTCGAGGTACCGGGGGGCCAGCCCTGTCTCTTCAAGAACCTTTTTTACAATATCCACCAGGTTGGGGTTCTTGAACTGCTCACAAGACAGGTTTACCGCGACCCTTATCGGGGGCAGTCCCATTTCCTGCCAGCGTCGATTCTGATGGCAGGCGGTTTTCAGCACCCATTCCCCTATGGCGTGAATGAGGCCTGACTGCTCGGCCAGAGGGATAAAGACTGCTGGTGGCACCATACCTAACTCAGGATGGTTCCAGCGGACCAGGGCTTCCAGACCGGTTATACTGCCATCGCGAACGTCCACCTGAGGCTGGTAGTGTAACACCAGTTCCTGTCTTTCTAAAGCTCGATGCAGCCCGTTTATGAGCAAGGTTTTCTGCTCGATTTGCCGTCTCATCTCTGGAGAATAAAAGGCATACTGGTTCACGCCCTTTGCTTTGGAGGCGTTCATAGCGAGATCCGCGTTCTTGAAAAGGTCGTCCGGCGTTTCCCCGTCCAACGGGTACACGGAAATCCCGGCGTTAGCATTAACAAAATACTCCTGGCTGCCCGACACCACGGGATCGCCCAGAGCAGCTATTATCCGTTCCGCCAGGCAGCCCAGAACGCTCGGCTCCGGCACATCGGTCGCAAGAACCGCGAATTCGTCTCCTCCGAAGCGGCAAACCGTGTCGTCTGGTCCCACGCACCTCTTTATCCTTTGCGCCAGCCTGTTCAGCAAGAAGTCGCCTGCCTCGTGCCCTATGGTTTCATTTATTTCTTTGAAAGAGTGCAAATCGATGAGTATGACACCCAAAACCTTATCGT
>CAYONS010000037.1:0-17839 GCA_964405385.1 uncultured Syntrophothermus sp. | reverse complement strand
TGGTGGATAAGCTATTAAGGATAAAGAGCGGATATGCCCCGCTCTTTTTTTGTATACGGGAAAAGCGTGGAGGGGAAAGATATGGGAAAACGGGAGAAAACAGGTCGTGAGTTTGGCTGTTTCCTTGGCAGGGCTGAGCCTTATAGCGTTTCTGTTCTTAGACGTGGAGGTGAGCGTAAAGTATTTGGAAAATGAATCCGGGAGCGGTTTATTCCTGGAGGTCTTTTATTTCAACCGGCTGTGGAAAAGGGAGTACAGTTACAAAGATTTCAATTTTAGGCTTGAGCCTTTCTTGTCTTGGTTGAGTTTGCGTGAGGAAGTGGAGAGTTCGGAAGGAAAAGAATTAACAGCCGAACGCTTGGATATGGACATGCTTCGGTTATGGAGGTCTTGCCGGGTATTTTATGCTGTCTTAACTAAATTGGGCGAAGTGCCTGCCTTAAGGCGGCTTTTCTACAACACGATCCTTGTCAAAAAAGTGGAATGGTGTACAGAGGTGGGCAGACCCAACCCCATGGAAACTGGAATACAGGTAGGTGCGGGTTGGGCAGTCAAGGGTTGGCTCATTTCTTGTCTTACCCGGGTGTTTTGCGTGAAACAGGTAAGTCTTGCAGTGAGGCCCAGGTTCGACCGCATCTTGTTTCAAACCGAGTTTGCCTGCGATGCTAGCTTCAAAGTAGCCCATATCTTACTTGTCAGATGGCTTCTTAAGAGGAGTGTAAAACAACAACTTTATTAGCTTGACATGTTACACATTTTTCAAATAGACTCAAAGGCAGGGGAAAGTGCAATGTATACCAAAGGGAGAGGAGAGCGAGATGACATGGTAAGCGTTGTTATCAATGGCAGCAAAGTGGACGTGCCCGAAGATTTTACAATAATGCAGGCAGCGGCCCAAGCAGGCTTTACGATTCCGTCACTTTGTAGCCATCCGGACCTCAAAGTCAAGGACAACTGCGGGATATGTGTGGTAGAAGTCGATGGGGAGCTGAAGAGGGCCTGTGCTGAAAAAGTATCCCCGGGAATGAACGTCAAGACTTTTACCCCACGGGTCGTCGAGGCCAAACGTGAAAACCTCAAGAAAATCCTTAAGGTTCATCCTCAGGACTGCCTACAGTGTGCCCGCAACCAGAACTGCGAGCTGCAAACCCTCACTGCTACTCTAGCCGTCCGTTCCTTCGAACACAAGCCATTGCAACTGCCGAAGGACACTTCAACCCCGGCCATAGTGCGCGATCCGTCCAAGTGCACCCTGTGCGGACGCTGTGTGGAGGTCTGCAATGACATCCAGACAGTTGGGGCTTTAGAAATCAAGGACGGGATAGTGCAGACGGTAGACGGCAAGCCTTTAATCGAGACCAAGTGCGTGATGTGCGGTCAGTGCGCTTTGGCCTGCCCGGTTGGAGCCATTACAGAGAAGGAAGACATAGACCGGTTCCTCGAAGCTGTAGCTGATCCGGATAAGATCGTGGTAACTCAGATAGCTCCGGCGGTGAGGGTAGCCGTGTCTGAAGAGGTAGGAATGGATACCGGGGCTCTGGATATGCTCACTTTTGTTGCAGGGTTGCGGCAGCTTGGGTTCGACTACGTTTTCCACACCAACTTCACTGCTGACTTGACCATAATGGAAGAAGGAAACGAGCTTTTAAAACGTCTCAAAGAAGGCGGAACCTTGCCTATGTTGACTTCTTGCAGTCCGGGGTGGATCAACTTTATAGAGACCTTCTATCCGGACCAACTGGCTCATCTTTCTACCTGTAAGTCGCCCCAGCAGATGTTCGGGGCTCTGGTGAAGACTTACTGGGCAGAAAAGATGGGGGTGGATCCGGCCAAGATATTCTCGGTTTCCATTATGCCGTGTACGGCCAAGAAGTACGAAGCTACCCGCCCTGAAATGAGAGACAGCGGCTATCAAGACGTAGACCTGGTTCTCACCACCCGCGAAGTGGGGCGGCTTTTCCGCATGTGCGGTGTACAGTTTGACAAGCTGGCTCCTTCCCAGTTTGACTCTTTGATGGGCGCTTATACAGGCGCAGGTGTTATCTTCGGCGCTTCCGGTGGGGTTATGGAGGCTGCTTTGAGAACCGTTTACGAAGTGGTTACCGGCAAGACCCTAGAAGACGTTAACTTCACCGCGGTGCGGGGCTATGAGGGCATGAAAGAAGCGGAAGTGGACCTTGACGGCACCAAGGTTAAGGTAGCAGTTGCCAACTCGCTCGGCTGTGCGAGAAAGATAATGGAAGAAATAAAAGCCGGTACCTCACCGTACCATTTCATCGAGATCATGTGCTGCCCCGGCGGCTGCATAGGCGGTGGCGGACAGCCGATCCCGTCAACTGTGGCCAAGAGGGTGGAGCGCATCAAGGGCATCTACATCGAGGACGAGGGCCTGCCCTTACGCAAGTCTCATGAAAACCCGGAAGTCAAGCTCTTGTACGAAGAATTCCTGCATGAGCCGCTGGGACACAAATCGCACGAGCTCTTGCACACTCACTACACACCGAAGAACAAGTAACAACGATCAAGAACAAGGTTCGGCAGCGTTAAAAAAACGAGGCGGGCTTTTCAGCCCGCCTCTTGCCATGGTTAAGAAGGGGAATCATATTAATTTATGTCGATGCTTTTTGAAGTTCACGCAGACAGACGATTTACGATTAGCCTTTTATTCTACCCATATGACCTTTTCTTTGAGCTCTGGGTCTAGCCGAGGCGGAGCCGGGGGTTGGACTGCCGGGTAACCTATGGGAGTAACAGCCACGATTTCTTTATCGGCCGGGATGTTGAGTATCTGTCGCAGTGAAGCCTCATCTTGGAGAGGGCCGGTCATCCAGCAACTGCCCAGCCCTTCGGCGCAGGCGGCGAGAAGAAGGTTTTCAAACGCCGCGCTCACACTTTCCAGGTTCATCTTCCTGGTTGCCGGGTCATCGGAAGCATCGGTAAGGGCTACGATGACGACAGGAGCGCCACCGTATGTGCTTGCGAATTCGATAAACTGCTTGCGGCGCTCGGCATCGTCCCATCTAGCCGTGTATTTTTCCGCAATCTTGGCGTAGCTTGCGCCCAGTTCTTTTTTCTTTTCTCCTGTGACCACGATGAAGTACCACTGCTGTCTGTTCATCCCCGAAGGGGCCCAGTTAGCCGCATCGAGTATCCTCTTTAGCACTTCCTTGGGCACCGGGTCGGGACGGTACTTACGCACTGCGCGACGGGAATGAACCACCTCGTAAAATTCCACTCGAACCCCTCCTCCTCTCAGTTCTGGCTGACTTCTGGCGTTCGGGCATTGTCAGGTACCAACTCTGAGCTAATCCTATTTTACCAGGGGATGGAAGAGCATATCAAGGAAGTAAAAACTACATGACAATCAAGAACAAACCTGCATGGCAAAAGAGAGTTCCGCTTCATCCGCGAAAAGTTGCGGCAGAATAGCCCTAATTTTTTAAGCCTATACTAACCATAAGGAATGAACAGCCCTATTCTAATATTCGAGGAGGTACCTTATGGCTACAAACGAAACGGCTACTACTCGCCCTCATCCCATCGAGGGACTCATGACCACTGCTATGGAAAACATAAAGCAAATGGTCGACGTGAATACCGTGGTTGGAGACGCGGTGGAAGCCAACGACGGTACAGTCATCATCCCGCTGTCGCAAGTAGCTTTCGGCTTTGCAGCAGGGGGAGGAGAGTATGAGGTCCTAGAAGGGAAAGGCAAAGAAACGATGCCTTTCGCCGGGGGTAGCGGCGGCGGAGTATCCATAAAACCGATAGGATTCTTGGTGGTTCGCCCGAACAGCGAGATAAGGCTGTTGTCAGTCAAGAGCAATCAGCTTGCTTTGCGCCTAATGGATCTCGCTCCCGAAGTGCTGAACCGTATAGAAATGATGCTGAACCGAAAGCAGAACCAGGTGCCCCCTGCCTGAACAAGCTAAAACAATGAGTCATTGAGATGCAGAGCATCCTTTCCAGGGCTGTTCTGATCCCCGCCTCCGTTTCATAACTTTTAAGGAAAAGAGACGAGAGGTGGGGTTCGCGTGCTCAATGCCATCTGGCTGGCCTTGCTGGCGGGGGGGGTCTTGGTAGCAGCCTTGAACGGGCAGGTGGAAGTGGTTACCGAAGCGGCTTTGGGTGCTGCCAGGGGGGCGGTCGAGGTTTGTCTTGATCTGGTCGGGGTAATGGCTTTGTGGCTTGGCATAATGCGTATTGCAGAAAAAGCAGGGCTCGTCGAGGCTTTGGCCCGGGGCTTACGACCGTTAATGGTAAGACTGTTTCCTTCGGTGCCTCCCACTCACCCGGCGATGGGAGCAATAATCCTTAATTTATCGGCAAACATGCTGGGCCTGGGGAATGCGGCAACGCCTTTTGGCATGAAAGCCATGCGGGAGCTTCAGGAGCTCAACCGTAATCCCGATGAGGCATCAGAGGCTATGTGCACTTTTCTTGCCCTGAACACGTCGTGTATCACCCTTATACCCGCTACCATCATCGGCATCAGGGCTTCTTTCGGATCTAGCAATCCCACCGATATCGTCGGAGCCACGATATTTGCTACATCTTGTTCCATGCTGCTGGCAGTTTCCGTAGACTATCTCTTCCGGGCGAGAAGCCGCTGGAGGAACAAACACGGTGCTGACTGAGGTTCTCACCCAGGTTTCCAAATGGGCCATACCCTTTGTCTTGCTTGCTATCCCCGTTTATGGCTTCGTTAAAAGGGTCCCAGTGTACGAAGCGTTTGTAGAAGGCGCCCAAGAGGGCTTTATGACCGCGGTAAAGATAATTCCCTTTTTGGTAGGGATGATGGTTGCTATTACCGTGTTTCGGGCGTCGGGAGCCATGGATTGCCTGGCAAAAGCGCTGAGCCCTTTCCTCACTTCTTTCGGCATCCCCGCCGAAGTCTTGCCTCTGGCTGTCATGCGCCCCTTGTCAGGAAGCGGGGTTTTGGGGCTGGCCACGGAACTCATGCGGGTCTACGGCCCTGATTCGTTTATCGGCCGTTTGGCTTCTACTATGCAGGGCTCTACTGATACCACTTTTTTCGTTCTGACCATTTATTTTGGTTCGGTAGGGGTCAAACGGTATCGCTATTCCATTATTACCGGGTTGACCGCTGACATCAGCGGGCTCGTTGCTTCGATTTACATATGCAACCTTCTTTTCCGGTAGCTTGTCACCTGGTATCATAATAACGGCTGTGATAAACAAAGATGTTGGAGAAAGAAGGTCTGCAGTATATGGCTTGGTTTCGTCGGTCTCAAGAAATACTCCGGGCGGATATCCTTATAGGTCCAGGGGCCGAACACTCCGTGAAGCTGGAGCTTTCAGGTGAAGGCAAAAGCTTTGACAGAATGAAGCTGTTTCGAACGTTTTACGTCACTTTCCTAGCCAGGCTGCTGTACGATGCTGGTCCAGGACCAAAGGCTGAGCAGGTTTTGAGTTCCACTAGAGCTCTTCTCGACGGGTTGACCGGCAAAGAAACGGCTGAAAGAGCCGCCGCAGAAACAGACAGCCTCTCGGAATACCGCAGGGTTCTGCTGGTAGATGATGTGGCTAGGCCCATCGAAAGACATCGCGCGATAATGGTAAGACAGCGGGACAACAGCGTGGTGTGCAATTTGAGGAGCTATTCGGGGAATAAGGATCTCTTGTTAGAAACGGGGGTGCTGGCGACAATAAAATGCGCTGAAAAGAGCCTTGGGCCTAAAGTTTACAAAGACTTTTCCGATGCCTTGCACAGGATGTGCCGGTTTTACCGGGACATCCCGTACTGGCAGAAAGAGGGATTAATTGCTGTTCCTTGCATGACCCTAGGTATATTAAGGAAGTAGATAAAGAAGAACAAACAAAAGCTACGGCAGCTGACCGTAGCTTTGCTTTTTGCCTTTGTCTTGCTTGCAGTGGCCGTAATCGGCAATAAAGACAGATTACTCCGGGCTTTCGGCTAACGTCAGTCTGTAATCACTTTACTGCTTACCAGCTCGAAGATCTCTTTGTCAACTGTCGGACGGCTGTAGCTGTATAGCAAGGCTTTATCGCCCGGCTGGTCCCAGATAAAATGGTCTAAGTTACGATAGAAGAAGTACTGACCTGGATCATTTTCGTCTCCTGGGAGGAACACGTCTTGCCCGTGTCCGGTTATGACGTACACCGATTGACCGGGTTTGAGTTCCATGGGGCGATTACCTACGTAGGCTGGGAAGTGGAAATGGTAATAGTGCTTGTTGTCGGGTTTGCGGTTCAAGAGTATCCAATTGGCCATGTTTTCCGTGGTAGTTCCTTCGTTCTTGATACAAACCCACTCATCGGTCAGCTTAAAATTGGGATCTTTACCACCTGGTGAGTTGGAAATGGCTTTAATGACTATTTTTCTGGCCACACATTTCACCTCCTTTCCAGGACAATGAGGCAACTGCTGCTGTCGGCTTATAAGCCTGTACTATTTATATTTTGACGAGTAGAAGAAAAATCCTTTTTTCTCAAGGAGAGGTTTGAAGATTCGGCGACGGGTTATTTGTTCGGAAAAGAACGGCCCGTCCCCGAATAACGGGGTGGAATATCGAGGGGACAAGACATAAAATTAAGTTAATGCCGTACAACAAAGCAAAGAAGTCCCAAGAATATCATTGGAAATAAATTGGGAGTTTGAGGGAGCGGGGAGACGACGTGGCCAGAGAGGAACTAACTCTTTTTCCGGAGATCGAACCGGTGCGAACGGAAAGGGTTGAGAAGGAATATTTCTTGTTTTTGCCGGGAGTCAAAAGGGAAGAATCTTTCTTGGAGATAAACAGCCTCGAAGAATTGGCCAGCCGGGCGGCAGGGTGCAATCGTTGCCGTTTGCGCGGCGGATGCCGGCAAGTAGTCTTCGGGGAAGGTGACAAGGAAGCAATGATGATGCTGGTGGGGGAAGGTCCCGGGCAGGTAGAAGACGAACAAGGCAGGCCTTTTGTAGGACCTGCTGGTCAATTGTTGGACCGGATACTGGAGGCCTGTGAGATAAAGCGGGATGAGGTTTATATCACCAATATCGTCAAGTGCCGGCCTCCGGGCAACCGTTTGCCGAATCCGGATGAAGTGGCAGCCTGCCGGGGATGGTTAGAAGCTCAGATACGGCTGATAAACCCGCGCATAATCGTTTGCCTGGGGCTGCTTGCGACAAGGACCATAATAGAAACAAAAGCGACCATGGCCGCTACTCACGGGCAGTGGTTCAGGCGCGGTGATGTGTGGATGATGTCTGTTTACCATCCTGCTGCTTTGCTCCGAGACCCCAGGCTGAAAAGGCCGGCTTGGGAGGACTTTAAGCTGATACGTGACAAGTACAGGGAGCTAAAACGAGGTGAGACAAGCTGAGAGTCTTGGTGCGCGATGCCGATTCCATGATGCTTTTGGGAGAGCTCTTGGCTCAAGGATTTGTGCCGGGAGACACGGTGTATCTCATAGGGGAACTGGGTGCGGGGAAAACCACGCTTGCCAAGGGTATAGCACGAGGTTTAGGTTACCCAGGACAGGTAACCAGCCCTACTTTCACGCTTATGAACATATACGTAGGAAGAATTCCCATTTATCATTGCGATTTTTACCGCCTTGAAAAAGGCGACATTCACGACCTGGGAATAGAAGACTATCTGGAAAAAGACGGCGTAACTGTGATTGAGTGGCCGGAGCGTCTGTTAGACGACCTGCCGGGCGAAGCTTTCTTTGTTAACATTGAGGTGGTGGATGGGGATTATGAAGGCCCGCGCTTGGTAACCGTAACCGGCAAGGGTCCTGGATATGAAGGCAGAATGAGGGAGCTGACGAGAATTGTTGGTGCTGGCTTTGGAGACTGCGACCCGAGTGGCAGGGGTTGCTCTGATAAGTGAAGACCAGGTCAAAAAAGAAATATTTTTACACCATCGCCATACTCACTCCGAGACCCTGATGGTGATGGTAGACGAAGTGCTGACAGAGTGCGAGGTCAAGCTCGACCAGATCGATGCCCTGGCAGTGAGTATTGGCCCGGGGTCTTTTACGGGTTTGAGAATAGGTTTGGCTACGGCCAAGGGTTTGGCAGCAGGTGCCAAGAAACCGATAATAGGGGTTTGTACCTTGGAAGCCCTGGCCTATAACGCCTGTCTTTTTGAAGGGTTGATCTGTCCCGTGCTTGATGCGCGCCGGGATGAGGTTTACGCTGCCGTTTATCGCGGCAACGGACGCCGAGCCGAAGTAGTAATAACACCGCGAGCCTGTTCGCCGCAGGAATTAGCCGAGGTCGTAAAGGCTAACTCACCTGAGAGAATTGTCTTACTCGGGGAGGGTGCTTTCAGGTACCGGGACCTTTTCCGTGAAGCTTTCGGAGACAAAGCTGTGTGGGCACCAGAAAACCAGGCTTTCCCCAGGGCCTCCAGCGTAGGATTGTTAGGGGCCCAAAAACTGCGGGCAGGCCAGGTTGACGATGCCCGGTCGATTGTACCCGTTTACCTGCGGCTTTCCGAAGCGGAAAGGCGGCTGGGGCGAGGGGCTATGTGAGGTGTTTTGGTGTGGAGATTCGCGAGATGAGACCTGAGGATCTGGATCAGGTCATGGCCATCGAGGTGGTTTCGTTCCCCACCCCTTGGTCCCGGGACTCTTATGAGGGAGAGATGAAGAATTCTCTGGCCCGCTACGTCGTAGTCGAGTGCGACGGACGGATCATGGGATATGCAGGGGTGTGGCTGGTCGCCGATGAGGCCCATATTACAAACGTTGCGGTCCATCCTGATTATCGCGGACAGGGAGTGGGAGAGACGCTGTTGAGCGCTCTCGTAGCCATTGCTGCCGGTTCGGGGGCCCGGAGGCTGACTTTGGAGGTTCGACCGAGTAATTTGCCGGCTTTGAGACTGTACAGGAAATTTAGGTTTTTGCCCATAGGTCTCCGTAAGAAGTATTACTCCGATACCGGGGAAGATGCTATTGTTATGGAGAAACTGCTCTTTTGAAGACCGGCTCAAGGGTATATGCGAGAATAACGTGGTGAGGTTGTTATCGGTGAACGATATGTTAATTCTGGGAATAGAAACTTCATGTGACGATACCGGGGTTGCCCTGGTTAAAGGCGGACGAGAGATCCTGGCTAATGTCGTGCAATCGCAGGTGGCAGTACACCGCGAGTTCGGGGGAGTAGTACCCGAGGTGGCTTCGCGCAAACACATAGCTAATATTAGCGTGGTACTGGAGGAGTGTATGGCCAGGTCCGGGCTTGAATTAAACGAGGTGGATGTCATTGCTGTTACCAACCGCCCGGGTCTCATAGGAGCTTTGCTGGTCGGGGTTTCTTTTGCCAAAGGGCTTGCCTATGCTCTGGATAAGCCTTTGTTGGCCATCAACCACCTCGAAGGGCATATCTACGCCAATTTTTTAGAGCACGAGGGAATCGAGTTTCCTGTCGTGTGTCTCATCGTATCGGGTGGACACACCAGCCTGATCTACATGAGGAATCACGGGGATATGGAACTGATGGGACAGAGCAGAGACGATGCTGCGGGGGAAGCTTTTGATAAGATTTCCCGTTTTCTCGGGCTGGGATACCCAGGCGGGCCAGCTATAGAAAAGGCGGCAAGGTTGGGCCGTGAAGGAGTCTACACCCTTCCCCGGGCCTATTTAGAGAAAGATGAGTTTGAGTTCAGCTTTAGCGGGCTTAAGACTGCCACCATGAACCTGTGGAACCGGCTGAAAAAATCCGGCCAAGAGGTCGATATCAATCACCTGGCAGCCGAGTTTCAGGCGGCAGTGGTTGAGGTGCTGGTGGAAAAGACGGTGGCGGCAGCGAGGTCTCGGGGAGTTAAGACGGTGCTTATGGCCGGGGGAGTGGCGGCCAACAGTTCTCTGCGGGAAAGAATGTCACAGAGGTGCCGCGAAATAGGTCTTGATTTATTTTACCCTTCCCTTGCATTGTGCACTGACAACGCGGCTATGATAGCCGCCTGTGCCGCGTACCGGTGGGGGTTAGACCGTCCTGCTTCACTGAAGTTGAACGCTTACCCGGGACTCTAATCCTTGTGAAGAAGGTCTGTGGACAATGTGGATAACCCTGTTGATAACTCCCTTTCGCGGAAACCCAACAACACCAAGGGATGACCGGTCAAAACAGGTGTTCTTTCCGTAAATACTGGGATCTTGCCTGTGAATATCTTTGTGATAAAGGAGCCTGTAAGATGCACCCCATCCTGATAAAGATAGGGAACGTTCCAATATATTCCTATGGAACCATGTTGGCTTTGGGTATTGCTGCGGCCGTTATCGGTATGCGGCGTTTGTTCAAGGAGCGGGGATACCCTGAGGAGAAGTTGTATGATCTAGTTTTGGTGGCGGTGATAAGCGGAATAATCGGTTCTCGACTGTTTTATGTTCTACTTTATGCCTGGGATGCTTTTCGGGAGAACCCGTGGCTTTTTTTGAGACTGCATGAAGGCGGACTGGTTTTCTACGGCTCGCTCTTGGGCGGGCTTATCGGAGCGGTCGTGTATCTTGCCGCGCAGAAAATGTCCTTCTGGGAGGTCGCCGACATGGCAGCTCCTTACTTAGCTTTGGCCTACGCCATCGGTCGGGTAGGCTGTTTTCTAAACGGTTGCTGCTACGGAAAACCGACGGAGTTACCATGGGGAGTGGTGTTTCTGGCTGTTGACGGGTTGACGAGGCACCCGACGCAGCTCTACAGTTCTATCGCGTCTTTGGGTTTGTTCGCCGCTCTTTGTCGGCTTTATCCCCGACGAGGTTTCCCCGGGCAGGTTTTTATCTGTTATTTAGCCGGTTACGGCCTAATAAGGTTTGTTATCGAATTCTGGCGGGAGAACCTGGTATTGTGGCCAGGGCTTACTGTAGGACAGGTCATGGCTTTGGCCGCAGTTTTGCTGGCATGCGTTTTATGGGTTTTGTTGAGGCGGGGCGCTTACCATGAATGAGCGCGTTCGCCGGATTATGCGCAATGAAAAACGGCGCTGGCGCCAGGGTTTATCGCAAGAGGAAGTAAAAAGGAACAGCCGTATCGTTGTCGGACATCTTTTGCGCCTGGACCCCTTGGTTGAGGCATCTGTCGTTATGGGTTACCTTGCTATCGAAAATGAGATAGACGTGTGGCCTTTTTTAGAATGGTGTTTGCGTCAAGGCAAGACAGTGGCCCTACCACGGATAGATGCGGCAGCCAACCGTATAGAGGCTGCGAGATTTACCGGGTGGGAAGGGCTGAGGAAAGGGAAATTTGGGCTTATGGAACCAGAGGGAGAACCTTTGGCACCGGAGTTCATAGACGCTGTCTTGGTGCCGGGAGTTGTTTTCGATATGAGAGGGTACCGCTTGGGTTACGGCAAAGGCTATTACGACCGTTTCCTTCCCCAATTGAAAGGCCAAGCTCTGGCTGTCGGAGTTGCCCACAGCCATCAAGTGGTCGATGAGATTCCTCGGTGTTCGCACGACTACCGCCTGGATTATCTGGTGACGGAAAAGGGTGTGACCCGGTTTCGCGAGGGATGAGCGAATTCCAGGTTGATAACCACTATTTCCGGGTAGTTACCGATGCGTATAGGAGGACCCCAGGTTCCGAAGCCTGAAGAAACAATGACCTGAAGGCTGCCTTTTCGGAGGTAACCCCAGTCTATTTCGTAAATTTTCCGGGTCACCAAACGGTTAGGAAATATCTGGCCTACATGGGTATGCCCGGAAAGCTGCAGGTCAACCCCTTCACGCAGGGCTTCGTCCAGATCCACAGGTTGGTGGTCCATGAGGATAACAGGCAGGGAACGGTCTATGCCGGATAGAACTTGAGTCAGGGGCAGACGGGCTTGGCCCCAAATCATCCGGGCCAGTTTTTCGTCGCGTCCTGCCAAATAGAAG
The DNA here is from genome assembly GCA_964405385.1 of uncultured Syntrophothermus sp. Classification (GTDB taxonomy): domain Bacteria; phylum Bacillota; class Syntrophomonadia; order Syntrophomonadales; family Syntrophothermaceae; genus Syntrophothermus. Next base: position 5,995 of record CAYONS010000037.1, on the reverse strand, counting down.
CTGTTGTCAACCAGGACAAAGCTGTCACGCAGAACTCGTATCCCTGATCGTTCTAGGAGCGCGATGTTCTTGTCAACCCGCCCCCCAAAATATTCGTGATTGCCGAGAACCGCGTATTTTCCATATCTGGATTCAAGCTTGCTAAGCGCCTGGATTATTTGCCTTTCTGACCAAGAGCCGGGGTGGTCATCCATGATGTCCCCGGGAAGAAGGACAAGGTCGGGGTTTAACTTATTAACCTCCGTTATCAATTGAGAGAGCCTTTTGGGCCCGACTATGGTTCCCAGGTGTATGTCTGATACCATGACAATGCGCAGCTTTTCCAGATTGGTGTTCTTGTTTATGGTGATTTTGTATTGGCTTATGCGGGGGTTATGGGCGTTCCAAACTCCGTAACCCACAATGGCCAGTGTCAGAGAAATGGCGACAGATGAAGTGAGTTCGGCCTTGACCTGTGATGGGATATAAAGCCCGGCGGACGAGGCCACAACGCAGATGGTGTCTTGCAACCCGAAAAGGAGAAAGAGGTAGAAACCCGCGGCCAGCCAGTAGGATCCTACCACAAACAAGCCAGAGGCAAGGCGCGAGGGGAGACGGGAACCGGCGATGCGGGCGGTTAAAAAAGAAAAAGCGATCACCCAGAACAATACCCAGAAGATCACCGAGTGCTCGGCAAGCATTCTAGAGGGCATGAGCTCCCACAGCCGCTTGCCGACGTAGTAGTTCATAATTCCGTATAAGGTGCCGATGATGGCTATTACCAAGAAACGGGTCATTTTCACAAGGCAGATTCGCTCCTCAGCGGCCGGCATTTGTTGTGTAATCTGACGAGAATTTGCAGGTAGTTTGTGTTTTCTTGCCATCAGTTATGTTTGCGTGGTTTCCCAGCCGTTAAACATATTCTAAAGCTGATGGTTTAGATAATCAACTGGACTAGGACGGGAAGGCTTTTTCGGCTTGGGCTTGGGTCACATCGACTTTTGTAGTATAATCGAGAAAACAGATACGAGGTCTCCGACCCGGTGGTCCTAAGGTGGGCGCCTTACCACTATGGCAGCCGGGCGACAGGGTTTACCTGGAAACGGGTGAGCCTCCCGCATGGAAAGGAGCCGCAAAGAAGGCACAGGCGCTCTTTCCGAGTGCTTATTTTTTTTGCGAGGAGGAAAGTCGACGTGGACAAGAAAACGGAGATCGCGGACAAACTTCGAGAAGTGGCTCGCGAAGGGCGGATAAGCTGCACCCAGGCCCGTAAGGTGGCAGAGGAGTTAAAGGTATCTCCCAAGGAAGTAGGCGAAATGTGTGATGAACTGAATATCAAGATATTTGCCTGCGAGCTAGGGTGCTTTTAATCTGGCACAAAGAGGTGGACAGAGTTGCCCGAGTTTTTCAAGGTCGTCCGGGTGGAAGAAGCCCGGGGTCTTTTGCAATCGAGTTTTTCCTTAAACGAGACCGAGATGATCCGGCTAAAGGAAGCTCTCGGAAGGATTCTAAGCGCCGATATCGTTAGCGAAGAAGATGTCCCGCCTTTCCCGAGATCAACTGTCGACGGGTATGCCCTGAAGGCCGAGGACACATTCGGAAGCAGCGAATCCTTGCCTGGATTTCTTACCTGTAAAGGTGAAATCATCATGGGGCAAGAGGCAGGCATCGTTATTAAGTCCGGCGAATGCGCTTGGATTCCGACCGGGGGCATGTTGCCATCCGGGGCCGATGCCGTGATAATGGTGGAGTATACTGAACGCCTGGGTGAAGATACAGTATTGGTAAACCGTCCGGTAACCCCTAAAGAAAACGTGGTAGGGATAGGGGAAGATGTAAGCCGGGGAGAGGTGGTTTTGCATAAGGGACACTGGCTGCGGCCTCAGGATCTCGGGGTTCTGGCTTCTTTAGGAGTGAACCAGGTTCCGGTTTTGAAAAAGGAACACGTGGGCATTATATCAACCGGTGATGAGATAGTACCGGTAGAAAATACCCCGGTCGGTGGGCAGGTGAGGGATGTCAACAGTTACAGTTTGACGGGGGCGGTGCTGGAGGCTGGAGGTTTGCCTCGAATCTATGGGATTGTGCCGGACGATGCAGAAAAATTTAGGAAAATATTGAACGAGGCTTTGGCCGAAAACCGGCTGGTATTGGTGTCGGGAGGGAGTTCCGTGGGACAGAGAGATATCACTTTGCACGTGTTGATGTCTTTGCCCGGTGCCGAACTCTTGTTTCACGGGATTGCGGCTCGTCCCGGTAAACCGACAATGGCAGTGAGGATTAAAGATCAGCTGGTTTTAGGGCTTCCGGGACATCCCGTGGCCTGTTACCTTATGTTTCTGCTGCTGGTTCGCCCACTGTTGGGAGCCCCTCCTCTTCCTAAAACAGTGGCCACGATGAGGGCGGCTGTGGCCTCCCAAGCGGGTCGGGACGATTTCGTTCGCGTTGCGCTGACAGATGAGGCGGGCGGATTGAGGGCAACGCCGGTCTACGGTAAGTCAGGTCTGATTAACATTATGGCCCGTGCTCACGGGTTCGTACACATCCCCTACGAAAAGCAGGGGATCCAGGCGGGAGAACAGGTTGTGGTCAGCTTATTGTAAGCGCCTTTAATACCACGGACGAGGAGACAGGCTTATGGGAAGAAGGGTATACATCGACAACAAGCCCCTAGAGGAAGCCTTGGCATTACTTTGGCAGGAGTTAGAAGAGGCAGGTTTTTTTACGGTAGACGCTGAAAAAATTGACGTGGTTGACGCTTTGGGGCGCATCACCGCTGCTCCGGTTGTAGCGAAAAGGTCGTCCCCCCATTACAGTGCTTCGGCTATGGACGGCATTGCCGTAAGAGCTGGTGACACCTTTGCCGCTTCTGATGTCAGCCCCGTCGTCCTCAAGCGCGGTGAGCAGTTCGTCGAAGTCGACACCGGGGATCCGGTTCCCCGGGATTTCGATGCAGTCATCATGATTGAGGACGTAAACTTTCTTACCGATGATGAAGCCCAGATAATAGCCCCTGCCTCGCCTTGGCAGCATATACGCTCGGTAGGAGAGGATGTCATCGCCTCCCAGATTATCGTCCCGTCTTTACACCGCATTACCGCTTATGATATAGGGGCTATGCTCACTTCCGGGGTGACGAGGGTTCTCGTAGCGAAAAAGCCCGTAGTGGGCATAATCCCGACGGGGACTGAATTGGTCGAACCCGGAGAGAAGGATCCGGAACCCGGCCAGATCATAGAATCCAACAGCCGCATGCTCGCAGGGTTGTGCAAGGAATGGGGGGCAGAACCGTTCCGTCACCCTTTGGTGATTGATGATAGGGAGAAGATAAAAGAAGCGGTGTTAGACTGTGAACGTCATTCCGATATCATCGTGGTGTGTTCCGGTTCCTCAGCGGGAAGAGAAGACTTCACTGCGGAAATCGTCGGACAAGTAGGGCGGCTGCTTGTGCACGGTCTAGCTACCAAGCCGGGTAAACCCGCAATCCTTGGTGTGGTTCGAGGGAAACCGGTCATAGGGGTGCCTGGCTATCCGGTATCGGCCGCCTTGGTTTTCGAACTTGTAGCTCGTCCTCTCATTTACCGCAAACAGGGTTTGCCTGCGCCGTCTAATCCGGAGGTTGAAGCTAAAGTGGTGAGGAAGCTCGCCTCCAACATGGGAGTTGACGAGTACGTACAGGTCAACCTGGGAAAGGTAGGCGGCGAGCTCATCGCCTACCCCCTGGGGCGGGGTGCCGGGCTGACCAGCAGTCTGGTCAAGGCCGATGGGATTATCAGGATCCCGCGGGGAGTGGAGGGATTTGAGGCCGGCGAAGCAGTCAGAGTGAGTCTCAAGAGAAGTTACGACGTGATCGAAAAGACTCTGATGGTTATCGGGAGCCACGATATAGCGCTCGATTGGCTCGCGGAGGCACTTAACCGCAGATGGGGGATAAGGCTGGCCTGCACCAATGTGGGAAGCATGGGAGGGATCGTCGCCCTTAAGCGGCATGAAACTCATTTTGCCGGGATGCATCTGTTAGACCCCGAAACCGGGGACTACAACGTGAGCTATGTGAAGAAGTTTTTGACGGGGGAGAAACCCGTGTTGGTCAATGTGGTCGTCCGGGAACAAGGGCTTGTTGTAAAGAAGGGCAATCCTCTTGGTATCCGGCGTGTCGAAGATTTGGTGAAGCCAGGCATAAGGTATATCAATCGGCAAAGGGGCTCAGGGACCAGGGTGCTTCTCGACCAGTTGCTGGAGCAGGCGGGGATGGATCGGGCTCAGATATACGGCTACGACCGGGAGGAATTCTCACATTTGGCAGTTGCAGCAGCAGTCAAGAACGACGCTGCGGACGTTGGGCTAGGGATTTACGCAGCTGCCCGGGCATTAGATCTGGACTTTATTCCTGTTGCTCGGGAGAGATACGATTTGTGTTTCCTCGAAGGCCTAGTGGATGACGAGTATTTGGAAAAGATCCTCGAGGTATTGACCAGCAAAGAATTCCGGGACGAAGTCACGAGATTCGGGGGCTACGATCCCAGCTTGGCCGGCCAGATCCTGTGGAAGGAGGAGTGAATTTGCTTGACAGTTTGGGGCGGGAGATTAATTACTTGCGGGTCTCGGTTACGGATCGCTGCAACCTGCGCTGCCGGTACTGCATGCCTGAGACAGGGGTAGAACTGAAACCGCATTCCGAGATACTGAGCCTGGAGGAGATTTATCGCATAATCATGGTGGGAACCCGGGGCGGTATACGAAAAGTGCGGCTTACCGGCGGTGAACCGCTAATAAGGAGAAACCTCCCCCGTTTGTTGCACATGATAAGTTCTATCGACTTAATCGATGATATCGCCATCACCACCAACGGTCTTTTATTTCCGGAAATGGCCGCTGAGTTAAAAGAAGCGGGACTCCACCGGGTAAATGTGAGTCTGGATACCATGAAACCGGAAAAATACGCTTTTATCACCCGAAACGGCGATCTGAGACAGGCTTTAAAAGCGGTAGAAACGGCCTTGACAATGGGATTTCATCCGGTAAAGATAAATACCGTCATAATTCGCGGTATCAACGATGAAGAGATCATGGACTTCTGCCGGTTGGCGTATAACTATAACCTCCATGTTCGTTTCATTGAGTTCATGCCTGTGGGCGAACTGGGGTTTTGGGCGAAGGATAAGGTGATGACCTGCGACGAAATTAAAGAGCTCATCGAACGGGAGTATTGTATAAGTCCTTGGAAACTCTCGCGGGGCAACGGTCCGGCCAAATCTTACCGCCTGGAGGGTGGACAAGGATCTATAGGCTTCATATCTCCTATGAGCAACCACTTTTGCCACGAGTGTAACCGCTTGCGGCTTACAGCCGATGGAAAGCTTCGCGCCTGTCTGTATGATCGTACGGAAATAGACCTGAAACAGGTATTAAGGCAGGGGGGAAGCGACGAGCAAATACTCCAGCTGTTCATCAAGGCAATCAACCTGAAGCCTGGCGAGCACAAGATGGGCCAAGACAGCTGGGGGTCGAAAAACCGCAAGATGTACCAGATAGGAGGATGAATCTTGACTCTCACGCACATCAACGAGCAGGGAAGGGCCAAGATGGTGGATGTCACTCACAAATCGGATACGGTGAGAGTAGCCGTGGCTCAGGCCGTGGTGGCCATGCAGCCGGAGACTTTGCGGCTGATAAAGACGGGGGGCGTCAACAAGGGAGACGTGTTGGCTGTGGCCCAGGTAGCAGGCGTCATGGCGGCCAAGAAAACCCCGGATCTGATACCTATGTGCCATCCCCTCATGCTGACCGGGGTTGACATAAATTTTGTTCTCGACGAGGAGAAGTCGCAGCTGGTAGTCACCGCCGAGGTTAGAACAGCGGGCAAGACCGGGGTAGAGATGGAGGCGCTGACCGCTGCTTCGGTCGCAGCCTTAACTGTCTACGACATGTGCAAAGCGGTTGACAGGTGGATGACTATCACCGAAGTGAAACTGCTGGAAAAGAAGGGCGGCAAGAGCGGGCACCTGGTTAGGGG
>CAYONS010000036.1:0-18098 GCA_964405385.1 uncultured Syntrophothermus sp. | reverse complement strand
CCTTTGTCGAAATGCGGCGAAAGTTCGACACCGCGGCCAGTATAGCTTGATCTTGAATTCATAACGTCTACTAAAAAGCAAAAAACGGTTCCAGGGTCTGCTTCACGCAAACCGCAAGAACCGCTCTTTTTCCCTGTTTGTCCCACCTTTAACCCCGGTTCATACCAAACCTGAACTTCAAAAGCTTGAACACTTCCATCACCGCCAGCATCAGCAGGGCGCACACCAAAAGAATCCCCCATTCAGAAAAGCCTATGGGCTGAGTATGAAGAACGCCTTGCATGGCAGGAATATACATGCTGGCGATGTGCACCCCTTGCGCCACCAGCACCCCTAACACCAGTAGCACGTTGTTTCTGAGGGGAACTCGGAACGCCGAGACCCTTTCTGACCTGCAGTTAAAAACATGCACGTTTTCCAGCAAGACCATAAGCATCAAGAGCAGGTTTCTGGCGGCGAATTCACCATACCCCTGCTTGAGCAGGTAGACCCAGACCGCAAAAGCGATACAGCCCATGGCCAGCCCGGCAATAGCCGTCTGCTGTATCATGAGGCGGTCGAAGATTCCTTCTTTGGGATCACGAGGAGGCCGTTTCATCGCGCCGCTTTCGCCTGCTTCAAAGGCAAGAGCAACGTCTTGTATTCCGTTTGTTACCAGATTAAGCCACAGCAACTGCACGGCGAACAACGGGATGGGCGTTCCCGCTATAATAGAAAGCACGAACAGTATTATTTCCGCGGCACCTGTCGCTATCAGAAGGTAGGTTACCTTTCTGACGTTGTCGTAAGCAAAGCGCCCTTCTTCGACTCCGGCTTCAATGCTGGCGAAGTTGTCGTCAGTGATTATGAGAGAAGATACGTCTTTGGCCACATCGGTGCCTGAGCCCATGGCCACCCCGATGTGCGCCTTCCTCAGCGCCGGCGCATCGTTCACCCCGTCCCCGGTAACAGCGACGAAATGACCAAGTTCTATTAATGTTTCCACTATCTGGAGTTTCTGTATCGGAGTAACGCGGGCAAAAACCCGGGCTTTCTCCACCGTTTTCCTGAAGTCCTCTGAGCCCGGATCGCCTAAGGCCGCCAGCTCGGAACCGATCACCACCTCTTCCTGTGACCCTGCGAGCCCCAGTTCTCTGGCAATAGCCAGGGCCGTTGCCGGGTGATCCCCCGTTATCATGACGACCCTTATGCCGGCTTGGCGGCATTTATTCACGGCCTCTATCGCCTCGGGTCGCAGAGGGTCTATCATTGCCACTACTGCCGTCAGAGCGAGGGGCGGCAATACCCCGTCAGCAACTTCTTCCTCATTTTTACACCTGCCGAAGGCCGTAACCATAACCCGGAATCCCTGGTCTGCCAGCTCTAAGGCCTGCTTTTCAACGTAGCTCTTGTCGATGTCGACAAGCCCTGTGTCGGTCATGGCGGCATGGCAATACGGAAGCAGTGCTTCCAGGGCCCCTTTCACAGCAACCGTTATACCGTTTTGTCCCGTCTTATAGAACACAGCGGCATACCGGCGGTCCGAATCGAAAGGCACCTGGCGGACGATGCTCACCTGTCTGCGGATGGCCTCGGGATCTACTCCTGTCTTGTATGCGAAGGCGAGAAAAGCCACATCTACCGGGTCTCCGCTGTACACCCATTCCCCGTTCTTGAAAACTAGGCTCCCTTCGTTGCACAGAACCGATATCTCGGCCGTTTTTTGCAGGCAGCCTGCGCCCTTAACCCCTGGGGAAAACGGATTCCCTGCATCGTCTTCGATTAACCCCTCGCCGCTGTACCCTTCGCCGCCCACAGCGAAACTGTTCACTCCGGGTATAACCACTTTTCTGACCGTCTGCTGGTTCACCGTCAGAGTGCCGGTCTTGTCCGTCGCTATACAGGTGCAGCTGCCCAGTGCTTCCACAGCTGCCAGCTTGCGCACGATGACATTCCTTTTAGCCATGCGGTGGGTAGCAACGGATAGGGCCACAGTGAGGGCTATGGGCAACCCTTCCGGGATAGCAGACACCGCCAAAGCCACAGCCAGGATAAATACTTCCGAAAACGGCACCCCCTGACTGAGCCCGACAGCCGACAACCCCGCACAAGCGGCAATGGCCACAAAACCAACCTGCTTAGAAAACCGCTCCATTTTTATTACCAGAGGCGCCTTTGTCGCCTCTTGTTCGGAGACGACTTCTGCTATTTTCCCGATTTCCGTACGGATTCCTGTCTCCACCACGACCCCGGTGGCGCTGCCCGAGATAACTGTGGATCCGGCGAACAGCATATTCGACCGTTCCGGAACAGGTACTTCGTCTTCGCACAGGGTATCTATCCTCTTTTCTACAGCCAGAGACTCCCCGGTAAGGAAAGACTCATCGGCGGTAAGATTGGCCGCGTCTATCAGTCGCAGGTCTGCCGGAACTTTGTTCCCCGCTTCGAGAATGACTATGTCACCCGGCACCAGCTTCTCGGCTTCAATAAGGGTCTCAATCCCTTCGCGCCGCACCCGGGCCATGATCTTCATCATATCCCGCAGGGCTTCGGCGCTCCGCTCTGCCTTGTATTCCTGGAAAGCGCCGATGGCAGCGTTTAGCACCAGCACAGCAAAGATAAAAACCGCATCACTTATTTCTTTCATCAACGCCGACACAACCCCGGCAATCAAAAGCACGTATATCAGCGGGCTCATGAACTGGTGCAGTATAACCATAAGAAGGCTTAATCTCTTACCTTCAGGGAGTTTGTTCTCCCCCACCGCATCCAGGCGCCTTTCGGCTTCCTCCCAGGTAAGCCCCTGCCGCGAAGTATTGAGCCTTTCCAGAATTGTGTCTGCGTCCATCTGATACCAATGAACGTAATTTTTGCCCCCTACGGGACTATTCTTCATTCGCTTCACCTCTTTCCTCAATTCTTGCCGCGGGAACCGGCAGCAGACAAACTGTACCGTTAATCAACGGCCCTGGCGGAGCCAGCCGTAGTACGCAATATTGGCACCAAAAAGCTACGTTAAATAAGCAACAGTAACTCCGGCAAAGCTTAATCAACCCGTTAGCTGGGTTGGTGGGAAGCACTTGACGCTCGAGCCTACGCTCAAAGCAACAGGAGCACAACATCCGGCAGGACATCCTAGGACCGATCACAGATTGGGGTGAGTTTTTGTGTTTTTGTATATATTATCATTGCAACCAAAATGTTGGCAACATTGGGGACTGGAAGCAGCATGGTGACGGTTTTTGCAGTTGCCGCAACTCACCAACCGAAGGAGCCCTCAGCGCGCGGCCCCTTGTGTCCTTCTATGGGATCTGTTAAAGTTCTCATAGAAATCCAGTCCTAACAGGAGATTGCGAAAGCCGTGGAATTTTGGGCAAAAATAATTGGATTTGCAATAACCCTGGTCCAAGCCACAAGTAAACAAGGGTTGCTGACCATAGCCACAGCCGGAGCTATTTTTGCCGGTTTTTGGATTATGCGCAAGATCCTGACCCGCCTGATTGCCGGAGCCTGCTACAAGATGGCCTCCAGGACCAGCACGAGATTGGACAATCACCTCATCGAAGCGTTCACCAAGCCCCTGGAGTGGTTTTTTGCCCTTTTGGGCCTCTACCTGGCTCTCAATTACCTTTCCCTGAAACCTGGTACTGATGCTTTCATCTCGAACTTATTTCGCACCGGTGTTATCGTCCTCGTAGCCGCCGGATTTTACAACTTCGCCGGCAGTTTCGAAGCCTTGAGCGAGGAGTACGAGGAGCTGTTCGGCGCTAAGGTCGACAGGATCCTCGTGCCTTTCTTCTCCAAAGTGCTCAAGTTCGTTATCATTGCCCTTGCCGTAACTGTCGTGGCTCAGGAATGGAATTACAAGATCGACGGGGTCATAGCCGGACTGGGCTTGGGAGGGCTGGCCGTTTCCCTGGCAGCCAAAGATGCCCTGGCCAACGTTTTCGGCGGCATCGTCATTATCACGGACAAACCGTTCTCCATCGGCGACTGGATCCAGACCCCCAGTGTGGAAGGTATAGTCGAAGACATAAGCTTCCGCAGCACCAAGGTCAGAACCTTTACCCAGGCTCTGGTAACCGTACCTAACTCTACACTCGCCGTTGAACCCATAACCAACTGGTCACGCATGGGCAAGCGGCGGGTTTCGTTCAAACTGGGCCTGACCTACGGCACCCCTGGGGAAAAGATACGGCAATTCGCCCACGCACTGGAACAAATGCTGTCTTCCCACCCCGAGGTCGATCCAGAAACGGTCATCGTGCGTTTTGACGGCTTTGCCGAAAGCAGCCTTGATGTGTTTATCCAGTTTTTCGTCAGACCCATAGTCCTCGCCGACTACGCCCGGGTCAAGGAAGAAATCAACCTGAAAATAATGGCCATGCTGGAAGAGCACGGTTTGACTGTGGCCTTTCCCAGCCGCAGCCTATACTTTGAAACACCGGTAGCCCTCAGTCAGCTGGGGTCCACGACGACCGCAGCCGAACCTAATCAATAAAGGCTATCAATGACATCACTAACGAGCTATATCTTTTCGACATTTTTGGGTATCGCTACTGGAACATAAAAACCGACAGTAACCGATGGGCGATATTGCGGTAACCATATTTGTTCTTGAAGGAGTGGTTAACAAGTGGGGACGATCCTGGTAACCGGAGGAGCCGGCTACATCGGCAGCCATGCCGTCAAAGCGCTGGGGGAGGCCGGCTATGACGTGATAGTATACGACAACCTGTCCACGGGACACGAATGGGCCGTGCTCTACGGTGAACTCGTAAGGGGCGACGTCCGGGACGGTAGGCTCCTTGATCAGGTTTTTGCGACACACAAGATAGATGCGGTCATGCATTTTGCCGCCCATATCGTGGTCCCGGAATCGGTGCGCCAGCCCCTCAAATACTACGCGAACAATGTCGGGGGAAGCCTTTCTCTTTTGGAAGCCATGAAACGCAACAACGTCAACCGGTTCATCTTTTCGTCTTCCGCGGCCGTCTACGGTATACCTCCGGTCATCCCTATACCTGAGGACACACCTCTTGCTCCCATAAACCCCTACGGGCAGACCAAGGCCGTAGTTGAGAAAATTCTGGCCGATATGGCCTACGCCGGGGACATCGATTACGTTTCTTTGCGCTACTTCAACGTCGCCGGGGCCGACCCCGAGGCCCGCATCGGCGAGGGAAAAGACGACGCGACCCATATCATCACCATGTGTGTCAGGACCGCAGCCGGCCTGCGGCCTTACCTGGAGGTTTTCGGCACCGACTACCCCACTCCCGACGGGACCTGCATCCGGGACTACATCCACGTCGAAGACCTGGCGCGGGCCCACGTGCTTGCCCTGGAGCATCTCCTTGCCGGAGGCCCCAGCCGCGTGTACAACTGCGGTTACAGCCGCGGCTATTCGGTTCTTGAAGTGGTCGAGACGGCCAAAAGAGTCACCGGAGTTGATTTTCCCGTAAAATACTCGGGCCGCCGCGAAGGGGATCCTCCGGCCCTGGTGGCCGATTCTTCCCGGCTGCAGGCCGATTTGGGATTCAAGCCTCAATACTATGACCTGTCTTTCATAATTGAAACCGCTTGGCGCTGGGAGAAAAAACGATCAGGCATAGGCTAAAAAAGGTAAACATACACTTCATACCTCCAAATACATTCGCCAGCCCCTGGCGGGTTAACTGTCCAGGGGCTGGCTTCGTTTTGCCGGGCCTGTCCCTTAAGGTTCTATCAGTACGCTTCAATCTTGGGCCTGGGTCAAACTGTGGCTTGCCTCCGAAATTCCTTGTTCCTTAACACTGCGGGCAACGGCAGCCTGCTCGAAGGTAGCCATTTCTCCGATGACCCGAGCCGCACCCTCTATAACCGGCATGGCAAGGGCCGCTCCTGTGCCTTCTCCCAGACGCAGGTCCAGATCGAGTATGGGTCTCAGCCCCAGCCGGCGCAGCATGTGGCGGTGGCCGGGTTCCCGGGAAACGTGGGCGGCAAACATGTAATCCACGGCATAAGGGGCCAGGGCGTGGGCTATCAGGGCTCCAGCCGTAGATATGAGACCATCCACAACCACCGGAACGCGGCAGTAAGCAGCTCCCAGTATCAGGCCGGCAATGCCGCCTATCTCGAATCCTCCTACTTTTGCCAGCACGTCAAGCCCGTCTTTGGGGTCCGGCCGGTTTACTTCCAGAGCTTTCTTTATGGCCTGCACTTTCTTGGCAAGCCCGGCATCGTCTACTCCAGTTCCGCGGCCGGTGATTTCCCCGACCGGCATACCGGATAATGCCGCCAGTATGGCCGTGCTGGGTGTTGTGTTGCCTATGCCCATATCTCCCGTACCTAAGATCTCTACCCCGTCTTCGATCAAGCGCACGGCGACGCTGATTCCGGCCTCCAAGGCCTGTACCGCCTCATCCCTGGTCATCGCCGGGCCCCGGCACATGTTCTTGGTCCCGTAGCCCACCTTGCAGGAAAGAATCTTCCCCTGCCGCGCCAGTTCCGACAGGTCGGAAGCCACGCCCATATCAACCACGATGACCCTTGCTCCCACGGTTGAAGCCAGGACGTTTATGGCCGCCCCTCCGGCGACGAAGTTAGCCACCATCTGCGGGGTCACTTCCTGGGGATACGCGCTTACCCCTTCTTCCACCACCCCGTGGTCCCCCGCCATGGTGACGATGGCTTTGTTCCGCACGCTCGGTTTCAGAGTTTCCTTGATGGCCGCCAAACGCTCTGCAACTACAAGCACTTCCCCCAGGCTTCCCCGGGGCATCGTCAGGTTGTCGATATGATCCTTTGCCTTACTTCTCCACTCCTGGCTCACCGGCCTGATGCCCTGCACAACATTCGAAAGTTTCAGCACCTTTTTTCTCCTCCCTTCTTTTTTCGCGCCCTCACCCGCAGAGGATTCCTCGCAAGCGGCAGAGTATATGTGTTGTTTGTACCTTCCCATCACGAAAGCTTCTTGTTAGGTCCGCCCTGATCTTACACTGCGAAAGAAGCGGCTAAACCCCGAACCCCTCACCCCCTCGCTTTGCAATCAGACCTGGTTATTTCATCCCAGACGGGCAAAATAAAAAAGTTCCCGGCTTACGCCGAGAACTTTACCATCGTCCTCGAGCCCAGGGCCTTCCTTTCCTCGAAAAGGCCTCTCGCTCAAACCAGGCAGGTCTCCTGGCTCCCGGATCACCGCCGCCTGCGCCTTCCCATCGCCCTTCCCCGACCTATCTCGGGTTGAGCGACAGTGGCTTTTCGCAGGCTAGCTCCCCGGTTACAGTGGCGGGACCGCTCGGGATTCTCACCCGATTCCCTATTATCCCCGGCGGGGCACCTGGCTGAGATGATTTCCTGTTTTTTTGATTGTAGTCTTCAAACACCAAGTCTGTCAACACAATAAAAGGCCGTGGTCCGTGTCAAGTCGCATTTCAACAAATAACACCACTCAACAACCGGCAGGTGGTGCAGGAAACCACGGGGTAATGGCGAAATATCCGAGTAAAGCCCTTCGGGTGCCGAGAACACGGAGCGATAGAAAAACGGCGGCCTTGCTCATCGGAGGTCAGTCTATTTTAAGCTTCATTTCGCTCCGCAGCCGGTTCAGAGCTTAATCGGTAAAGGGGGTGTTGACATGGGCTTCGGGAAAGCGGTGAAGGCGAGGATGTTTTCCGCCCACTTCAACAATCCCCTGGTCCAAATCATTGAGAGGGCGGTATCGGGCAACGGCACCGATGTCCTGTTGGACACGGCACGGCGTTTCCTGAAAGGCGCGGAGACGGTTCTCGACCTCGGAGTGGGCGGGGGGCGCATCTCCATCCCAATAGCCCTGATGACCTCCGGCATCCAGGTCATAGCCCTCGACATCTCCGAGACCATGCTGGAATGCCTGCTCGCCCAAGCCCACAAATTAAAAATAGGAGATAGGATCCGCCCGCTCTTAGCCGATGCCGCCTCTTCGGGTCTCGCAGAGGAAAGCGTGGACCTGGTCGTTTCCAACAACGTGCTGCACGAGCTTCAAGAGCCCCAGGATGCCCTCTTTGAGGCTTTTCGCGTGCTGAAGCCCGGCGGAAAGATCATCTTGTGCGATTTTGCCAAGAACCCCACGTGGGCTCTCATGGGCCTTTTTCACGGCAAGAGGTCTCACGGCCCCCTCGATACCCAAGAAATAAAATCCTTGCTTAGCCGCGCAGGGTTCACCGACGTTGAGGTAAAACGCATCCGTTTGAAATACGTCGCCTCAGCCACGAAACCTTACGGCGATTAAGACCGTCTGCCCGGCAAACCAGCCACAGATGAACACGGACCCGGCACAGATTAACACAGATATTATTTTTGACGCTGATTAACACAGATCACGGAGACGGGGCCGTATGCCGGCGCCGGCATTCGGGGCACAGGTCTTCGGTAACGAAATCCAGGCTGAACCGGTTTTTAAGGTAATCTGCCTGAGCCAAAGGAGCAAACAGGCTCCCGCAATCAGAGCACTGTTTCAACTGGATTTCGGCTCCCCAGGGCTCTCCCAGCAACCGCTCCCCTTCAATCCTGAATTTGACCACTCCAGTAGGACATACCTGGGCACAGGCCTGACACCCGATGCATTCTTCCGGCTTCGCTCCGAAAGGTGGCATTACCGCTCTTTTGCTCCCGCGGTAGGCGAAACTTATGGCAAAAGCACCGATGCTTTCGCAGGCCCGAACGCACAGGCCGCACAACACGCAGTCATCAGGCCTGTTTTTAGGTTGCTCTTTACGTCTCTTCTTCACAACCGGGTCCTCGACGCCGAGCCGCGATGCCAGCTCCAGCACTGCGGAGGCCCGGTCCGTCATCTCTAATAAGAGTCTTGCCAGTATCTTCCTGGTCTTTTTCACCCGCTCGCTGTCGGTCTCTACCACGAGTCCGTCGGTAGCGGGCAAAACACAGGAAGCCGTTAATCCCGGCCTTCCTCCGGCTTTCACTTCAACCAGACAGAGCCGGCAGGCTCCGTAGGGGGGAAGTGCCGGGTGGTGACACAAGGTGGGAATCCATATCCCCTCCCTCTGCGCCACTTCCAGCACGCTCTCATTTCCCTGAATGGGAACGGTTTTTCCGTTGATCTTCATCTCAGCCATCGTTTTTCCCCTCCCCCCTGGGTATCACCTTTATCGCCTGTCGCGCGCAGACGTCCAGGCATGAGCGGCAGCGGATGCATTTTGCCCGGTCAAGGACGTGAATCTCTTTCTTTTCTCCTTCGATGGCGTCTTGGGGGCATACATCCTTGCAAAGGCCGCACCCGGTGCAGAGCTCGGGGTCAATCATCAGTTCAAACAGGTTTACGCAGACTCCGGCCGGACAGAACTTATCCCTGATGTGGGTTTCGTACTCTTCACGGAAATATCTCAGAGTGGAAAGCACAGGGTTCGGGGCCGTCTGTCCCAGACCGCACAGGGAAGCGTCCCTCACCGCCTCGGCCAGCTCTTCCAGCTCGGCTAGATCCGATTCGTCCGCAATGCCTTCGCAAATATCGGTCAATATCTCCAGCATCTTCCGGGTTCCTTCCCGGCAGGGCAAACATTTTCCGCACGACTCGTCCTGGGTAAACGACAGGAAGTAGCGAGCCACGTCCACCATACAGGCCCTCTCGTCCATTACCACCATGCCCCCGGAGCCCATGATGGACCCGACCCGGGCTAAAGCCTCGTAGTCGACGGGAAGCGCCAGGTGTGATGCCGGGATACACCCGCCTGACGGGCCCCCGGTTTGCACCGCCTTAAACTTAAATCTTCCCGTCCCTTGACCTATGGACTCGATTATCTCACCCAGGCTTATGCCCATAGGCACTTCTACCAGCCCGTTGTTCCTTATGTTTCCAACTAAAGAAAATACCTTAGTACCTTTGCTGGTTTCGGTACCCAGAGAACTGAACCAGCCGGCGCCCCTGCAGATAATCACCGGCACGTTGGCCCAAGTCTCTACGTTGTTAATGCAGGTAGGGTTTCCCCATACACCTTTCTGGGCCGGATAGGGCGGACGCGGGCGCGGCTCCCCGGGCCTGCCCTCGATGGAAGCAATAAGAGCCGTTTCTTCACCGCAGACGAAAGCCCCCTGCCCCTTTACGATCTTCAGTTCAAAGTCAAACCCGGAGCCCAGAATATTCCTGCCCAGAAAACCTGCCTGCCGGGCTTGTTCTATGGCTTTTTCCATGGTAAGCACGGCCAGCGGGTATTCGGAACGCACGTATACTATGCCGATCCTGGCCCCTATAGCATAAGCCCCTATGATCATGCCTTCGATAACACTGTGCGGGTCCCCTTCGAGAATACTCCGGTCCATGTAAGCCCCGGGATCCCCTTCGTCGGCGTTACAGATCATGTACTTCAGCTCCCCAGGGTTTGACCTGGTCAAGGCCCACTTCTGCCCGGTGGGAAATCCTGCCCCGCCCCGACCCCGCAGGCCCGATCTCGAAACCTCCGCTATCACCTCGTCCGGAGTCAGGCGCAGAGCCTTCAAAAGACCCATATAACCGCCACGCGCCACATATTGTTCCAGGCTTTCCGGGTCTATTATCCCGCAGTTTCTGGTGGCAATCTTGACCTGCTTGGCGTAAAAAGGGTGCTCGTTCCAAAGAGGAGGTTCAGGTGTTTTCGCCGAAATCTGCAAAACCTCGCCTCGAACCACGTCCTCGTCGTAATACACCCGTCCGAGAAGGGAGCGGTTCAGCTCTTGGCCCGCGGCAAGAGACTCCACCAGCCTAGCAGCGAGCTTCTCATCAACCCTTGAATAGACCAGGCGGGGAAAACCCGGCACATGGACGGAAACCAGCGGCTCCTGCTGGCAGAATCCGATACATCCCACTTTGCCCAGAACAACATCGAGCCCTTTGTTCCCGAGGGCCTTTTCTAAAAACGAATAGACCGACTCACTACCGGCTGCCCGGCCGCAGGTGGCCATGCCCACCGTTATCTTGGTTTTCAGAGGATACAGCTCCTGCCGACCTTTCTCTTGCATGGCTGATAGGAAACCATCAGGCATCACCCGTCTCACCTCTCCATCTGGCCAGAACGTCGATGACCTTGTCCGGCTTGACCCGCCCGTGTACCAGTCCGTCCACGGCCACCACCGGCGCCAGGCTGCAGCAGCCCAGACAACGCACCGACTCTAGCGTAAAAAGCCCGTCTTCGGTAGTCTTCCCTTCCTTTATGCCAAGTTCTTTTTCCAGCCTCTCCGTGAGCTGGCCCGCACCCTTTACGTGGCAGGCAGTGCCGTGACATACCGCTATCAGGTGTTCTCCCTTAGGTTCCAGGCTGAAGGCGGCATAAAAAGTGGCAACGGAAAAAACCCTGCTCACGGGGATCCCCAATCCTTTGGCGATGAGCCGCATGTAATCCTCCGGCAGGTAGCGGTGCCTTTTTTGTACCGCCTCTAGAATACTCAAGAGCCTTCCTTCAGGCTGCGTAATCTCCTCGAGGAGTTCATTCACTTCTTTATCTTTGCAGTCACACATCACTTATCCCCCTCAAGCTCCCGCTTCTCGGCAGATCGGGCACGAAGGCTGCCGAACAAGCTCCACCTTCATGAACCGGTCAAGCAGGAGGTCAAAGATGATACGGCGCCCGCCGCTCGCCGGCCCGATACCGGTAATGTACTTTACAGCCGCCAAAGCCGCATAGACCCCTACGATTCCGGCAGTAGCCCCCAAGACAGGGCACTCGTCGTCTTCCGGAAAATTCTCGTCCAAAGCACAGGCCAGGCAGGCGGTCTTTTTGGGCTCGACCACGATTAGTTCCCCGCTCAGGTCCCGGGCAAAACCGTGGACCGCCGCGACTCCTGAGCGCACACACGCTTCGTTCACCGCCAGCCGGGCACGTGTGCTGTCGAAAGCCTCGACAACGAACGAAGCTCCTTCGATTAAGCCGGCGATCTCTGCCATCCCCACGTCCCGCCCTACGGCTTCAACCTGCAAACAAGGATTCAGTTGCCGCAGTTTGGCGGCCGCGGTCAGGGCTTTAGGCAGGCCTATATCGGCCCAGGTGTAGATCACCTGGCGGTTGAGGTTGGATGGCGAGATCGTATCCCTGTCTACCAGGATCAACCTTCCAACCCCCGCCGCCGCCAGGTAGAGGGCCGCCGCGCAGCCCACTCCGCCTACACCAAACACCGTTACCCTGCTGGATGCCAGACGGCTCTGCAGCTCGGGGCCGAAACCGGGTATACTCATCTGCCTTATCCATTGTTCGTTGGCATCCCAACCGTGTCCCACTTCAACCCTTCCTTCTTTGCACAGCCTTTTTTAGGCGGCACCGCTGACCGGACCGAAGGTAACGATGTCTCCGTCCCTCAGCACCGTTGCCAGCCCATCGGGAAACTTCTTGGCATCGTTGAGGTCTTGGGTATTGACGTTTATATTAAAATAGTCCCGTTCGCTGTAAAGAGGACGGATATAGCAGAGCCGCTCGAATTTCGTCCCGTACCTTTCTGTCAGCAGTCTTATAAGATCAGCCACGGTAATGCCGTCCGGGACTTCGAGGTCTTCCATTAACTTCTTGGTAACCGATGACACAAACGCGTAATAACGGGCGGTAATTCGCATCCCGACTGCCTCCCCGGCTCAACTTCGGATAGGGTCATTCATTCTTGCCCTGAGCCGCGATCTTCTTCAGATACTCCTGGCGGTAAGGTTCGAGCTCCTCGGCCACATCTGCGAGCCCGTATTCCTCCAGCACTTCCCGCTTGGGGAAACCGGTCTCAGGATCCCAGCCCCGTACCTCGTAGTATTTGGGCAGAAGCTCGTCCTCAGGGAATACCGTTCCTTTGTTGGGCCCTTCCGGCATCGGCTCCTTGGTGAAACGTTTCGGGTTCTTGTCTTCCAGGCGACCCACGAGAAGCCGGTTCCAGTATGCCCTTTCCAGATGGATTATGCGCCCCGCTATGTGCAGCAGGTCTTCGGGTTTGTAGTCAATGCCAACACCGGTGGAAAGCAGTTCCGCCATATCCTCCAGCAAAACGGCGAACGACCAGTCGTGGGCAAAAGTGCACTGGGTCAAGCAGTCACCTACCGCCTTCAATTCTTCGGAGTATTTCTGCAATTCCGGCTTCTTCACCGGACTCAGCCTCTCTTCGGCCTCGCTCGTGCCCACTATCTTCTCCACCAATCCGGGGTAAAAACGTCCGGTCAATTCCAGGCATGCCAGCCCCTGCAGGTGGTCACCGCCGCGCCTTCCCGTAGCAAACCCGATGCCGAAGGCAAAGCCCAGTCCGCGGGGATCGTCCTGAGACATGTCGTGGCCTTTTACCGTCATGGTGTAATCCATTCCCAACCCGCCGAAGTGCAGCGACGCACGGTAGGAGCCTTCAGCCAGTATATCACCGAAGCCCTGGCGCCTCGCTATCATGTTGATCAGCTTGTCAATTACCTCCTGGTCGCCCCACTCCAAAGCAATGCCCTCCGTGTCCTTAGGCCCCAGAAGCCCCTTTTCCCAACACTCCATGGCCCAGGCTATGGCTCCACCCAGCGAACAGGAATCCATGCCCAGTTCGTTGCACAGAATTCCATTGTAGATGACCGACCCCGGGTCCAGCAGCCCCAAACGCGGACCGATGGCGGTCAAGGTTTCGTATTCCGGCCCTCCGCCTTCTTTGCCTGCGTACTTGCCCTGGCTTATCCTGCTGTACCGTCCGCAGGAGATGGGGCAAGCGAAGCACCCCTCCCGGTGAGCCAGGAAATTGTCGCGGTGGTTCTCCCCGCTCAACAGGGCCGCATCCGGGTGGTAACCGGTCTGGAAGTTGCGCCAGCAGAACCATCCCTGCTCGTAATTGGCAGGCATCGTCAAAAGCCAGGTGCCCTGGTCGTAGAGCATCTGCACCATTATATCCTCTTTCTGCTTCAGGCGCACCCGGGAACATACGTCGAAGAACTCCCGGGGGCTTGCTATCATAACCGGCTTAGTGCCGCGTACCGCTATGGCTTTTAGATTCTTGGATCCCATCACCGCGCCCATACCGGTCCTTCCGGCCGCCCGCGAAACATCGTTCAAAATGCAGGCAAAGCGCACGCGGTTCTCTCCCGCGGGTCCGATTATAGCTGTGTGTATATCCGGAATCCTCAGTTCTTCTTTTATAAGTTCATCCGCCTCGGAAACCACCTTCCCCCACAGGTGTCGGGCATCCCTTATCTCCACCTTATCGTCGTCAATCCACAGGTAAACAGGATGAGCCGCCCTGCCTTGAATAACGATCTGATCGTATCCCGCGAACTTCAACTCAGCGCCCCAGTGTCCTCCCATGTTGGAATCACCGACTCCGCACGGGTACTGCATAGGTGAGCGGGAAGTGACCGTAGTTCGTCCGCTGCAGGGCGAAAAAGTCCCGGTCAGAGGCCCGACTCCAAATATAAGGCGGTTAGCAGGGTCGAAAGGATCCACATCCGGCCCTACCTCCTCATAGAGAACGGGAATATTGAACCCTCTGCCCCCCAGCCACTTCTTTCGATAATCGGCGGTGATAGGCTCTACCTTCCATTCGCCTTTAGACAGGTCTACCCTCAGTCTCCTGCCAGTCCAGCCGTAGATCATCTGATCATCCCCTCCTCACTCGCAAACCTGGAGAAAAATTCCCTTCTCTTGGCCATGAGCACCTCGTCCATGCTGGCATAGACGATGGCCCCGGAGGGACAGAACTTGACGCAGACCGGGTCTCCAAAACACAGGTCGCACTTGAAGGCGATCTTCTTCTCCGGATGGTAATTAGCCTGACCAAACGGACAGGCAACGGAACAGGCCCGGCACCCAATGCACTTGGTTTCATCGACGACTACCGCTCCGGTATCGGCATTTACCGAGATGGCCTTGACCGGACACACCAGCATGCAGTAAGGCTTACTGCAGTTGGCACAGGTGGTGGGTACGTTGATCCCCTTGGCCTCGAACTTCACCACCCTGTTCCGGGAAAGCTGCGGGCTGCACTTCCCTTCGCGGTGAAGAGAACAGGCCATTTCGCACGAGCGACACCCCGTGCACTTAGCCGGAGTCACTATGAGCATCCTCTCCGCCATCCCAAAACCCCCTTCAGTCTGTAATACTCTTGGTCGTTTTAAGATTCATGCAAATAGCTTGCCAAGAGATTCACCTTCTCACAGTCCCAGTAAATCGGCATTCCTGTCCAGCGGTTTTATGCTGGACAGAAGTGAAGGGCCGAACTTACGGCGGGCCGTGCCGTAAGTTCGGCCCTTCACTTTTGCTCTTGCCTTCCCCTGGAATCCCTTTACTTTTCATTCAAGTAGTACCTGATCTGCCTGGGACTGAGTTGCAGCACCTCGGCCGCCTTTTGCCTGTCCTGCCCTGTTGACCGCAGGCACTTGGCAATAATCTCCTGTATCAGGCGCTCCTGCGCCTCCTTGATGACGGCCATTATCTCGGCCGGTTTGTCGCCCTTATCCGGATCCCAACTATCGACGTAACGGCGAAAGAGCCTATCTATATCCGAAGCGAAATTCCCCTCGCTTTCTGGGTAGGGCGTTAAGCCTTCCTTGCCTCTTAATTTCTCAGGCAAGTGGTGGGGCATTACTACCGGTCCGTCTCTTAAAGCCAGCGTATTTCCTATTACATTTATCAATTCCCGCACATTGCCGGGCCACTGGTACGAGGTCATCAGCTCCATGGCCTCAGGGCTGAACACGACTCCCTCTTCCTCAAAGTGATTGCGAACCACGTGCTCCACCAAAAGCGGTATGTCTTCCTTACGCTCCCGCAGAGGAGGCATCTTTAAAACCACCGTATTCAGGCGGTAGTACAGGTCTTCCCTGAACCGCCCCTGTTTGACCATATCCCACAGGTTCACGTTGGTGGTCGCTATTACCCGGACATCGAACCGGTGGGTCTTCTCCCCTCCGATACGCCGGAATTCCCGGGTTTCCAACACCCGCAAAAGTTTAACCTGCAGCCCGAGACTGGCCTCGCTCAGTTCGTCCAAAAGCAGGGTTCCGCGGTCGGCTATCTCGAACAACCCTTTTCTCTGGGCCACCGCTCCGGTAAAGGATCCTTTTTCATGGCCGAACAGTTCGCTTTCCAGCAGAGTCTCGGCCAGGGCGCCGCAGTTTACCGCGATAAACGGCCCCTCCGCTCTCTTGCTCAGCCGGTGAATATAGCGGGCCAGCACCTCCTTGCCGGTTCCAGTCTCTCCCTCTATCAGAACGGTGAGATTCTTCGGCGCTATCTTGGATGCGGTAGCCACGACCGCGCGCATCTGGGGATTGCGACCCACGACTATGCCTTCTTCAAAAACAGTCTCCTGGTGCAATTCCTCTCCCCTCAGGGCCCTCTTTATCAAGTCCTCAAGAGCATCCAGATCTTCAAACGGCTTTTCGATGTAATCGAAAGCCCCTAACTGTATCGCCTTTACTGCGGTCTTGACGGTTCC
Source organism: uncultured Syntrophothermus sp. (assembly GCA_964405385.1). Classification (GTDB taxonomy): domain Bacteria; phylum Bacillota; class Syntrophomonadia; order Syntrophomonadales; family Syntrophothermaceae; genus Syntrophothermus. Next base: position 1,742 of record CAYONS010000036.1, on the reverse strand, counting down.
GTAACCCGTCATGATAATGGCCTGGCCCTGAGGATTGGCAGCTTTGAAGGACTTCAAAACCACAAGTCCGTCCATGTCGGGCATCTTGAGGTCTATTAGGGATAGGTTGAACTGTTTCCGGCTGATGATTTCCAAAGCCTCTTTGCCGCTGGTCATCACCGTCACCTCGCAGTACTTCTCTAACAGGTGACGGAAAAAGTCCCTACCTCCCTTTCGTCATCTACTACCAAGACCTGACACTTTCTGGTCACAGCCCGCACCTCCCGTAGGCCGCCTCTTGCAGTGGTACCAGCAGGTAAAACGTGCTGCCCTTCCCCGGTTCGCTCTCCACCTCGATCGTGCCCCCGTGAGCCTCTGCCAGGTTAAGGCTGATGGGAAGCCCGAGCCCCGTGCCCCGGCCTCCGCTCTTGGTGGTGTAAAACGGGGTAAAAATGTCCTGAAGCCGTTCTCTTGCTATCCCGCAGCCGGTATCACGGACTGCGGCAAACGCCCTATCTCCTCTGGTCCCGGTCACCACACTGATCCGCCTTACGGGGCAGCCTTCCAAAGCGTCCCGGGCGTTCAACAAAAGGTTAATCATTATCTGCTCCAGGTGCTGTTTGCTTCCCCGGATGGGGGGCAAGTTGGCATCCATGTCCTTCACGATTTCGATAACTTCGTTTTCTATCTGGTAGGAGACCAGAGCCAGTGCGTCTGACACCACCTCGTTCAGATCCAGCATCTCGAACTCGTAGCTCTCCTGCCGGGAAAACGAGCGCAGGTTATCGATTATCTTCTTGCACCGTATGCCGCACCTGCGTATGTCGTGCAAAAGTTCCGCCTTTTCCGCGGGATAGACGGCCGCACCCTTTCCAGTATAAGGGCATTCCCGATAATCGCGGTCAAAGGACTGTTGAGTTCGTGGGCCACTCCTGCCGCAATTTCCCCTATGGCTGCCAGCTTCGCCGAGTGGATCAGCTGGGCTTCCATCTTCACTTCTTCTGTTGAATCGTGGATAGAAACTATAACTTCCTGCACCTCCCCGTCATCCCTGTACAGGGGATAAGCGGAAACATCCCATACCCGGCCGGAACGGAGGTTCAATCGACGGCTGACCGGCCTGCCCGTCGCAAAAACCTCTCGTATCTGACAGTACCGGCATTTCTGATGCCGGGGGTGAAAGTACTCGTAGCACCGCTGACCCACGTAAACTGCGCCGCCCCATTGCCGCTTCAGGTTTTCCACCGCTTTGTTAAAGCGGACCAGCCGGTACTCCCGGTCCACCACGAGCAGCATGTCGGCTACAGCCTGAAAGGTGTCTTCCCAGGCCCGCTTGCTCCGCGTTTCCTCGGCGTACAGCCTGGCGTTTTCGATAAAGAGCGCAAAGTGGTCGGCAACCTGCTGGAGAAAAGACGCGTCTTCGTCGGTATAAGCCCGGGGGTTGCGGCTGCCCAGGTTTAAAGTCCCGATGACCCTTTGTTTGACGATCAACGGCACCATTATGGCCGAGTTGATGTTGAGACGTGCAAGATCCTCGTCTTCCCCAAACTTTTCCGGGTCTTGGGGGATGTCGCTTCTGATGAAATACCTCTTTTCCCTGACGACCTTGCCCGGAGCCGAACACGTGGGATCGAGAACAACTCCTTCGCCCAGATAAGGCTGATCTTTGGGGATGCCCTTCTTAATGATCAGCCTGTCGCCTTCGAGGAGGCAAAAGCTGAACAGGTCGTATGATATAACCTTCTGCAGACGGGCGGCGGTTT
>CAYONS010000035.1:16153-18462 GCA_964405385.1 uncultured Syntrophothermus sp. | reverse complement strand
GGCAGAGGAGGAAGGCCTTATACGAACTCAACGAGGCCTTGAGGGGCTATATACTGGAGCCGATACTCAACGAACTGGTAGCGAGCGGGGAATTTAATAAAATGGTAGAGCAGTTGGTTGCCAAGGAAGCTGACCCCTATACGCTCGCGGAAGAAATCGCGAGGCGCTACATGGGCGATAAACTCAGTATTTGCTGAGGTGGTGCTGACGATCGAGGGGGGTGAACGTTTGCCCCCCTTTTTTAGTGATCCGCTGGGCACGGTTTTAGACGAGTTGGCAAAAACAGGCAGGCATCAACTTTTATGCGGCTGTGCATGGTTGGCAAGGGCAACGGCGAGGTGAGCTGATGTCAGGTCTCCCCTATAGAGCGTATTCTGAATATTTGAAAGAGAGGTTTGGACAGAAGGTTTATAAACTCCCTATCAACCTGCCGGGAACCTGTCCCAACCGGGATGGGAACCTGGGGCGGGGTGGATGCATTTACTGCGGCGAGGAAGGTTCTGGGTTTGAATGCCTTCCCAATCAGATGGCAGTCAAAGAACAACTGGAAAAGAACAAAGCCTACATCGGGAAGAACTATCGAGCGAACAAGTTCATCGCTTATTTCCAGGCTTTCACCAATACGTATGTTCCTCTTGAGGTTTTTGTCCAGAACATTACAGCTGCGGCTGAAGATCCGGATGTAGTAGGGATTTCGGTATCAACCAGGCCCGATTGTGTGAACGATGAGTATCTGGACCGGTTGGCAGAAATAGCCGGTAAGCGCGATTTGGCGGTGGACGTAGAATTAGGCCTGCAGACTGTAAACTACCGGACCCTGGCTAAAATTAACCGCGGCCACAGTTTAGCCGAGTTCATCGATGCGGTTCTCCGGGTTAAGCGAAGGGGCTTTGCGGTGTGTGCTCACCTCATACTGAATCTGCCCGGTGACGAGGAGATAGATGCCGTCGAAAACGCTAAAGTGTTGTCTGCGCTCGGGGTGCAGTACGTAAAACTGCACGCCCTGTATATTCTCAAGGGTACCGCGCTAGGAGAAATGTACGAACGGGGAGAGGTGCAGATGATATCTCTTGAGGAATACGTCGACCGGGTGGTCGTTTTTTTGGAACATCTTCACCCCGAAATCGCCGTGCAGCGGTTGATAGGGAGAGCTCCTGCGGAAAACACCTTGTTCTGCAACTGGGGTGTTAGCTGGTGGAAGATAAGGGACATGATTATCGAACAGATGGTAGCCCGGCAGAGCTTCCAGGGTTGCAAGTGCGATTATTTGAACGGGAAGGCCCTGTGCAGGTTCTATGAATAGGAGGCACCGAACCGCCGCGAACAGGAGACGAACTAAGCCATCAAAACGAGTGCAGTTCTTCATGCAAAGCCGGTTTGATATCTAAAACCGGAGTCCCGTCTACGGCGTCTAGCCCTACTACTTGCAGCATGTTTCGTTCCTTTTTTAACAGTCTGACAACCGACAGGCCGATAGGATTCGGTCGGTCGGGAGAACGCGAGGCAAACACACCTTTGAGTTCGGATTGACCGCGCGGGTAGACCCGCAGGGTATCGCGGCGGGCCTGATGCAGCCAATAGAGGACCACCAGACGGTCAAATTGTTCCACCCCATCAAGGGCGGCGGCGAAGTCGCCAAAAACTTCTATTATACATTCGTCTTTTGACTCATACCCGCTCTTGGGAGCAGCTTCGCGGGTGGGATACGGAGAATGTATCGTTCCAATCGGGATAAGGTTCATGCTGATGCCTCCCAAAACAGCCACTGGTAAACCCAGATTAACACAGATTTATCGACGGTGCACTCGGGAATGGTCTACTATAGGAGAGGGGGGCGGGAAGATGAAGCGGGGATGCCGGCTGACTTGGCTATTATTGTTTCTATTGGTCATGATGGCAGGATGCAAAGAAGCTCAGCCCGTAAGTGGTACAGGGACGGAACTCCCGAAAGACGTTGTTCGGCCCAGGACCGTCCAGATGCTGGCTGTCGGTGATGTTATGCTGGCACGGAAGGTGGAACGCCTTATAGCCAGTAAGGGGGAGACATATCCTTTTGCCCGGGTCGGCCATGTTCTTAAGGAAGCCGACATTCTTGTTGGGAACCTGGAGTCACCTCTGTCTGATAAGGGACGGCCCCTGCCCGGAAAAGGCATCTGTTTTAGGGCCCGGCCGAGCATGGCCGGCGAGCTGGCCCGGCAGGGGTTTGACGTCTTAAGCGTAGCCAACAACCACGCTCTCGACTATGATACCCCGGCTTTTGAAGATACCATTCGGGTGCTCGCGGAAAACGGGATAAGGGCAGTCGGAGG
>CAYONS010000035.1:0-16053 GCA_964405385.1 uncultured Syntrophothermus sp. | reverse complement strand
AGTGGCATCCGGGGAAAAGGGGAAATCCATTCTGGAGAAGGTAAAGGCCCTTTCTCAGGAGCTGGGCACGGAGCTCGCGCTAGACGAAGACCGTGCGGTGCTGTTCATGCAGCCCCGAAAGACTACCACAACGCCAATTGAACAAGAACCAGCAACGAATGGGTGAAGAACAACCAAGCGCTGGCTCGTTCTATCTTCCAGTTAAACAGGTACTTTAAGGGAATGCGACCCCGGAAGAACTGGTTCATAGATATTAAGAGCAGGGTCAAATGCATTAACTCAAACCCGACGAAGAGGCCGGTTAAGACCCGGAAGAACAGGTTTTGAATGACCAGAAAAACCAGCACGAAATAAAGAGTCTCGACTAGAAAGCTGCCTCCCAGCATCAAACGCAGGTGCCGGCGCGACTTCTCTTTATGCGATATCATCCAGTCGGCTAGACCGGATAACAACATTTTTTCAAATTCTTCTGGCTTCGATCTGATAATGTAGAGAAAGTATACGGAGTAAACCAAAAGGAGGCAAGCTGCAAAAATAGCCAGAACCGTTTCCATCTCAAGACTCCCATCTTTTTTAAACAATATAGCACATAGGGCCAAACCGAGCCAGATTGAGGAGGTAACACATGACCCGGGACGCAGTGGATGTTTTAGTAATTGGGGCCGGGGTAGTAGGCCTCGCGGTTGCGAGGGAACTAGGTCTTAGATACCCGGGCAAGACGTTAGCGGTGGTTGAGCGGAACCGTACGTACGGGCTGGAGGTTTCGAGCCGCAACAGCGAGGTAATTCATTCCGGGATCTACTACCCGTGCGACACGTTGAAAACGCGTCTGTGCCTGGAAGGGAAGCATCGCCTGTATGAGTATTGTGCCGAGCGTTCCCTACCCTGCCGGCGGATGGGAAAACTGATAGTCGCCACCGACGAATCAGGGCTAGATAAACTGAATGTTCTCGAGCAACAGGGGAAAGAATACGGCATCCCGGTTGAACGCTTGAGCCGGAATCGAGTAGCTGAAATGGAACCGAATATCAGCGCTGTTGAAGCTTTGCTCGTCAGGGACAGCGGTCAGGTTGATGTTCACCGTCTTATGCAGAGCCTGTTTTTCGAAGCCAGGCAAGCAGGAGTCGATTTTGTGTTCGATTCAGAAATACAGGCGGTTGAGTACACGGGGAGCTTCTATAAGCTGCACAGCAATCGAGAAGTCATTCGGGCTTTAAATGTTGTGAACTGTGCCGGTTTGGGGGCAGAAAAAATGGCACAATTACTAGGGCTCGATACTGAGAGGTGCGGTTACCGGTTACATCCATGCAAAGGAGAATACTTCAGGATCAAGAAAAAGCTCTCAGTCAAACACCTGGTTTACCCGTTGCCTAAGGTCAACACTCTCGGCATCCATCTGAGCTTCGATATGCAAGATAGAATCCGGCTGGGGCCGAACGCGTACTATGTAGACAATATCGATTACGGTGTAGACGAGTCCCACATAGACGAGTTTTACGATGCGGCAGTTGCGTACCTGCCCTTCATTAGAAAGGAGGACCTGGCTCCGGACTTCGCCGGGATCAGACCGAAATTGCAAAAACCAGGCGAAAGTTTCCGGGACTTTGTGATTGCCCAAGAGAGCAGTCGGGGTTATCCTGGCTGGATCAACCTTATCGGTATTGAATCGCCGGGATTAACCTCTTCGTTGGCGATAGCAGAGTATGTGGCGGCGATACTAAGTTAGAGCCGCAGTACCACGGTGCAAGACACTTTTACGTCACCCAAATGCTTCTCTACGATCTTCGGCACGATTTCCAGGTTCAGTTGGTGGTAATCGTACTTAAGGGTAATTGTGCAAAACTGACGAACCCGGCGCTATGACGGCTGCCTCAGGAGAAATTCATTCTTGAGGCTTTTCAGGTTATTCATGAGGATTTCCGATTTCAGCATTACGAGCTCGATTTGCTGTTTTTCTATGGCTTGTTCCAGGTCCTGGACTGAGAATTCAGTACGGCTGATGACGCTTTGGTCTGCTCCCTGAGCCTGGGCCTTGACCTGGTCCCAGTATTCCCGCAAACGGGCGGCATGCTGGCCTGCCAAGGCCCATTGGCGTTGGCTTGCTTGAAGCGTAGAAGCCATAGCCTCGTATTTAAGCCGAAAGTAGTCTGGAGGAACAGGCGAAGTGAAGACCTCAACCACGTCGGCATAAGAGCCGTAAAGTTCGACAGCTGCTTTGAGAGCCATCCCCGGGGTTCTTCGGGCTACCGCAGCGGTCAGGTTTTCAAGGCGGCTTTCAAACCGGTCGCGCTTAGAGATACTGAGACCGGCCTTGACGGCTTCCGGCTCCAGCATATTCCATTTCTTGTGCATGCTCTTAAGGGTTTGGTCCTCTTTGCTCCAATCGCTGCTCAGAGGTCCTGATTGGGACTTCTTGGATTGGTTCTGGGTTTCTTTTGATTTGGAGTTGGCTTGAGGTGTCGAGGCTTTTTCTTCTTCAGAGCTTTCCTCAGGCTCCAGCTTTGTACGCTGGACTAAAGACTCAGGACTGATCTCAGATTTGTATTTGTCATCTATTGCTGCAATTATCTGTTCAAGGTCAGTAAGGAACTGGGAATGAGCCTGAGGAGCCTGCGGCTTTTGCCCGATAACAGTTCCCGGCTTTTTCGCTTCGGAGTTGCGTGACCCTGAGCAGCCTGGTAGCGTGAGGCTAAGGGTCAAAAGAATTATTGACGTTAGCAGTAAACACGGACGGAATCTCAATTCTTATTCCTCCCGAAATAAAAATAATAATCTCCGACTGCGTTCCGAAAAAGCTACCCAACTGACGCATAGACTCGGTAATCGATGTTTGGGAAGATGTTGTTCCTGGCTTCTAGTTCTTGAAGCCATTCATCGTCGCAGCGACCCTCCTGAAGCAAGTAGTACAACCTGGTGAAATTGTTTATATGTTCTTTGGTGCGACGGACTGCGTATTCGACAATTGTTCCTGACTTCATGATGAAGGCCCAATCGCTGGACTGGGCCAGCAGCAATTCACGCGCGGCCTGGTTCAGCATACGCCGGGTGGCGTCCTCCGGCTGATGGTGCCGGTTGGCTAGTTCTACCATACGTTCCCCGGCTTTATGGAGATGGCGATAGATCCACTCGTTAGATTTTTCCAACCATACTTCGTTGTAACCTTTGTGTCCCCAACTGCAGGCATTGGGCACAGCTGCTTGATTGAGCGGGTATTCTTCCAAGTAGTCGGAAGCAGTAGTCGTCCGGAACACCTGTTGGTCGCTAGGTATCTTGCGCAGGAGATAGTTGAGAAAATCGGGACCTTCGAACCACCAGTGACCGAATAACTCCGCGTCATAAGGAGCAACCACGATTGGTTTCCGGTCGAATATTTCTGCCAGATACTCAATCTGACGCTCTCGATTGAACATAAAATTGCCTGCGTGAATGGCTGCTTTTTTCTGAGCCCATTCGGGCTGGTAAGGTTCCTTATGTTCGCCTTTCCCAGTTATTCTGTAGTACTTGATCCCGGTGTCTAAGCGAATGCCTTCAGGGTGGATGTAATCCTTGATGTAATCGAAATCCAGGTCGTAGCCAATGTCTCTGTAAAATTCGCGATAGTCTGGGTCTCCGGGGTAACCTTCTTTAGCACTCCAGACCTGTTTCGAGGATTCCACATCCCGTCCGAAGGCGGCAACTCCGCTGCTGGGACAAAGAATGGGAGCATAAACCCCGTAGCGGGGGCGGCGCGAGGCGTACATTACCCCGTGGGTGTCGGTAAAGAAATAGCGGATGCCGTATTCCCTCAAGACCAGATCATCCCCCGGCTTATAACCACATTCCGGGAGCCACAGGCCGCGAGGGTTGCAGCCGAACGTTTCCCGAAAGACCTGAATGCCGACCGCTACCTGGGCCCTTACCTGCTCTTTCTGGATGCCTATAAGCGGCAGGTAACCGTGAGTGGCACAGGTGGTTATCAGTTCGAGCTTGCCGGATGCCAACAACTCCTGGAACGCTCGTAAGAGGTTTCCTTTGTACCTGTGAAACAAAAAGCGGTAGGCGTTGGTGAAGCGACGTTCGTACATTTGAGCAACGTAGTTAAATTCGGGCATGTTGCGGGTTCGCGCCAGTTCCTTTTCTGCCAGTTCTATCAATTTCTCTAGGTGTTTCCTGTACCTTGTAATTAAGAGATCATCCTTCAGCATGGTTATCAAGGTGGGACTGAGCGACAGCGTCAGACGGAAATCTATACCGTCCTCTACCAGCTTGGTCAGCATTTGGACCAGAGGTATATATGTCTCAGTAATAGCCTCATAAAGCCATCGCTCTTCCAGACAATGCTCATTTTCAGGATGACGGACAAAAGGCAAATGAGCGTGAAGCAACAGGAGTAAATATCCTTTAATCACGAGACATCTCCTTTCCCAATTGGTTAGAAATCATAAAATGACGGGGAAGTGGCGTCAAACGGTAATGCACCTATTCTCTTGATTATCCGCAACTCGTCATCGCTGACTATCATCCAGTCTTCGTCTCCCAAAGGCGATATATCGTTGCGGGGTGTAGTTACTGTGTTAGAAACGGTGATGGGGATGAAGCCAAAGGTAGTGAGCAGTCCTAGTATCCCGTAAAATGGGGTGTTGGGTTTATTTACCTGAATATGCCAATCACCGATAAGGCTTTTAACCGGTATGTCGAGGCAACATAAAGGGTCCTCGAGGTCTACAAGACGGATATAGATGTTGTCCTCATTGACCTGTTCTCCATAAATACGCCGAATAGCATCCCACCGCTCCGAGGCTATTTCCCAGTAGGCATACAGCCATTCGGGGTCCCTAACCAAGAGAGTAAGGCGTACGTCTTGGTAAGACAGCGGCAGTTCCGGCGAAGGGGCAAGACCGCGACTACGAGCAGTTTCGATGGGGGGGACCAATTCCTGAGCCGTTTCAAAACCTAGATTCGAAATACGTTGCTCAGGCTTTTTTGACGCTTTTCTTTGCTGCATAAATCCCACGGCCAATAGAAATATTAAGCCAACGAGAAAGATAAGGAAGAATAATACATCTGAGCTCATGATTTCCCTCCTAGGAGATCAATATTGAAAAAAGAAACGAGGAATAATTACTGCAACGGGCTTATTATTCCCCAATAGCCCGCAATAAATGAATGCGGGGGATGACGGTGAGACACGTAGTGTTAGGCAACGGCAGTCTCTTAGTAAATTTTGACAGCGAACTCAATATTCGGGATGTTTATTGGCCTTATGGTGGATTTGAAAACCATGGAGACCGGAACCGCAGTAGCTTCGGGGTTTATACAGAAGGGAGGTTGTCTTGGGTTTTTGAAGACTGCTGGAAAAAAGATATTTCTTTCATCGAGGGCACGCCGGTTACATATGTGCAGGCTTCCAACCAGGAGCAACAGATAGATCTCGTTATAAATGACGCGGTTCATCCGAGTGAAGATTTCTATATCAAGAAGATAATCATCAGAAACCGGAGTCTTTATCCCCGCGAAGTGAAGCTGGTGTTTTACCAAGACTTTTCGATCAAAGGCATCGAAGCAGGCGACTCTGCCGTTTACGATCCTTGCAGCGGTGGCGTATACCATTACAAAAAAGGCTGTTACATTCTGGCTAACTGTAAGAGCGACACGTCTGAGAGGAAAGAATACAGCACCGGAGTTAAACGGTACAGGGGCAAAGAAGGTACATACCGGGACGCTGAAGACGGTCGGCTATCGTTGAACCCCATTGCCGATGGTCCCGTGGACAGCGCTCTTTCTTTAAGTTTAAAGCTGGGAGCAGGAGAAGAGGGCCTAGCCTATTACTGGCTAATAGTCTGTTATTCCCTCGGTGCATTGCGACGAGCCAATGACCGGTTTACCAGCAAGCATCCAGAAACCTGGCTGCAAGAGATAATTGAATACTACCGCCGCTGGATCAAGCGGCAGGAGAGGGATTTTGCTGATCTAGGAGGGCCGGTGCAGAAGGTCTTTGAGCAGAGTCTATTTACCATGAAGGCTCAAATGGATCGCCGGGGAGCGATAGTAGCTTCTTCAGATGCCGACACTTTTTTGGTTGCTCGGGATCACTATATGTATCTGTGGCTTCGAGATGGCGCCATGGTAGCGCACGCTCTCGATCTGGCAGGCTACCCGGAAGAGACCCGCAAGTTTTACATGTTCTGTGGTAACGTGCTTTCCGAGGAAGGCTATTTTCTGCAACGTTACGATCCGGACGGCAGGCCAGGCTGTACCTGGCATCCGTGGATCATGCATGGACAGCCCTGCCTGCCGATACAAGAGGACGAGACTGCTCTGGTAATATGGGCTTTAGGACAACACTGCCAGCTTTACCCGGATGAAGACTTCAAAGCCATCATGTTCGAGAAGCTGATCAGGCCGTCGGTCAGGTTTATGGTCGATTACATTGATGACGAAACAGGTTTGCCTTACCCCAGTTGGGATCTGTGGGAAGAACGATGGGGCGTTTTTAGTTTTACTTGCGGTGCGGTTTACGGGGCTCTGCAGGCCGGTGCCGCATTAGCCCGGTCATTAGGTGCCGTGAAACTGGCTGAAGAATGCGAAAAAAGAGCGACTGAACTAAAACAGTCTATGGTGAAATGGCTGTATTCAGACCAGCTCGGACGCTTTGTCCGCGGTCAACTGATAAACGAACAGAAAAAGAGGTTTACCGATATCACCCTCGATTCAAGTTTACTTGGATTATACGCTTTTGGGGCTTTTTCACCTGAGGATGATAAAGTTGTGAATACTGTTCGGGCTTTACGAGAGGGATTGTGGATAAAGACTTCTGTCGGCGGCATGGCGCGTTATCCGGGAGACTACTACTTCCGGGTAACCGATAACTTACACGAGGTCCCTGGTAATCCCTGGATAATAACAACTCTTTGGCTGGCTGACTGGTATATCAGGGTGGCCAAAAATATTGACGACTTACAACCCGCCAAAGACATCATAAACTGGGCGGCGGACAAGGCCGTGGGAATGCGTTCTCTGGCGGAGCAGCTGCATCCGTATACCGGGGAACCGCTGTCCGTAGTTCCCCTTACCTGGTCCCATTCGACATTCGTGCAGGTGGTAATCTCGTATTTGGCACAAAGGACAAAATTGAGGAATGCCCTCCACTGAAGAGGATTTTGCCTCAAGACATAGAAAGTATCCTTGAAAACGTATTGGAGGCGGACTGAAAGTGAGATTTCCGGGAGAGGACGTGCGTTGGGGCCTGGTCGAGGTTTTCTCGGTATTGATTATAACTTTCTTGGTTGTCCAGTCCTACCCGTGGTGGGGGCCTCAAGTCTTGGCATACTTAATTTACAAGGGGTTAATATGGCCGAGCTTAATAGGCGAGTTCATTTTTACCTACTTGATTCAATTCGTAGCGATGGTGAGTGCGGTGTTGCTTGTGGCCCTGGGGATCCGCAGGTGTTCTCTCTTCAATCTGGGGTTAACCGCTACAACGAAAAGCAGGCTCGTCCGCTGGGGAATCGGGGGAGGCTTTTTGCTATTTGCTGTTATTCTGGTTATGGGGCTAGCTCTGGAAAAACTCTTTCCCGAGATGCCGCCCCAAGCCTTCGAATGGGTTCTGAGACAAGTCAGCAGCGTAAACGAGTTTATTGTGCTGCTTGTGATAGTCAGCGTTGTGGCTCCCCTGGCAGAAGAATTATATTTTCGGGGGTTCGTTTATCCGGTTTTTCGCAGGTACACCGGGATAACTTCTGGAATTGTTTTATCCGGCATATTTTTTGGAGCAGCCCATTTTGACCTGTGGCGGCTTATTCCATTGTCGGTGGGAGGAGCCGTCCTGGCCTTGGTGTACGAAAAGAGCGGGTCCATATATCCTTGCTGGTTGGCTCACGGCCTGTGGAACGGGTTTATGGGTCTTGCTTACTATTCTAAGATACTCGCGGGCTAACTTCAGGTACTTGACAACCGTAATACGGATTCCAATAATTAGAGAGGAAAGTGGATTAATAAATAACGAGAGAGGGGTGAAGTTATGCCAGTTTACGATTACAGGTGTCAGCACTGTGGAAAATTTGAAATGGTGCAAAAAATAACGGCTCCCCCTTTACAGGAGTGTCCTACCTGCGGAGGTAAGGTGGAAAGGCTCATCAGCCGGAATATAGGTATAGTTTTCAAGGGGTCCGGATTTTATGCCACGGACTCCAGAGAGAAAGACAGGTTGCGCCAGCTTAACCGGGAAAGGCAAAAGGATAATCAGGCCTTGCTGGACGGTGATGTTGGCGAATTCGTGAGGCAGTCGGATGAGACTGATAAAAAGATTGCTGAGATGGGTTGAAACGAGACATGGTTTAGCCCCTCTTTCGATAGGGGCTTTTTTTATTTACATGGAGGTGTGTAGCAGGTCGAGGACACCTGCTTGTTGAATCTTTTAAGAATATGGAAGGCGAAGGAAGCAGGTGAAACCTTGATCAAAGCTATAACGTTCGATTTCTGGAATACTTTATATAAAGGGCCCGGTGCAAACAACGTTACCGAAAAGCGAATTGAGTTGGTACTTGAGGTGCTGGAGCAAATCGGTTTGAGCTTGGATCGGCGTGCCATAATCCAAGTTTTTAGACGCTGCTGGCAACGGGCGTACTTCTATCAAAGGATCAAGGGTTTAGAGATGACCCCGCGCGGGCATGTAGAGTGTGTCAAGAAAGAGCTGGGCCTTAGGTTGGATGGGATATGGGATGAAAAATTGTACCGGGCCTACACCAGTGCCCTGCTGGAAGCACCACCGGAACTGAACGACGGTGCTCTAGACGTGCTTGCTGAGCTCGGCGGCCGTTACCGGTTGGCCGTCATCTGCAACACGGGAGCGACCCCGGGTGTGGTTTTGAGGAAGCTGATGGCTTCCCATGGAATTCTCGATTATTTCGAATCAACGGTTTTTTCAGACGAAGTCACCTGGGCTAAACCGAACGTTAGGATATTCCGTTACACCCTGCAGAGACTAGGGGCAAAGCCGTGGGAAGCGATGCATGTCGGAGACGATGCTATCACCGATATTATAGGGGCTAAGAGGGCCGGGATGAAAGCAGTGTGGATATTCCCTAAAGCCAGTAAACCTGTTCGTGATTGTGACTGGCACATACGGGATTTGCGAGAACTTTTGCATATAGTCGGGAAGGCGGTCGAATAGCGTGGAAGTCAAAAACGTTATGGAGAGCATGGTTTGGAATAACCTGGACAGCGTGCTTGCCCGCAAGGAAGGGGCATGCCGGTGCGAAAGGTGCCGGGCTGACATAGCTGCCTATGCTTTGAACCGGCTGAAGCCGAGATATGTAGTTACGGCAAAAGGGGAAGTATTTGTAAAGGCCGAGTTTCTCACCCCCCAGTTTCAGCTTGACGTTATTACGGCTTTGGCAGAGGCTGTGAACAAAGTGAGTGAGCATCCCAACCATGACCGGCCGGAAGAATAAGCGCAGCGTTACCATTTACACCGATGGCGCCTGTTCTGGGAACCCGGGCCCAGGCGGGTGGGGGGCAGTGCTCCTGTACCAGGAACACCAAAAAGAGCTGAGGGGCGCGGACCCGATAACTACCAACCAGCGCATGGAGCTGACTGCCGTCATCGAGGCCTTGAAAGCTCTGAAGGTCGAAGGGTGGGATGTCGAGGTCTATTCGGACAGCGCCTACCTCGTTAACGCTTTCAACCAGGGCTGGCTTGAAAAATGGCAGAAAAACGGCTGGAGAAACGCCAAGGGCGATCCGGTGGCCAACCGCGACCTTTGGGAGGAACTGCTGCGCTTGTGCCAAAAGAACCGGGTAACAATGAAGAAGGTGGCCGGCCATTCCGGCGACCCTTGGAACGAAAGGTGTGACGCCCTGGCCCGCCAGGCGATTAGAGAAATCAGCACCGAATGAATCAGGGTTCATCAGTATGTATCCGTGATAATCACTGGCCCCATTCGAGAATGAGTTTGTCGGGAGAGGTCGTTTTGAGAGTCAGTGTATATAAAGAGTGGGAAAATGGAAGATTAGGTCTAGGGGTTAAAGTGGTGGAAGAAGGGGCTACACTGGCCGACCTCTTAGAAGCCTGGGAGCCCCTGGCCGATGACAGCAGTGTCTACAAGCAGTTCGCCCCGGACAACCGCTCTGTCTGCAAAGGGTGTAAGGTCAACTGCTGCCGGCAGGCTTACGTTATCCCGGACCTAATATCCTTGAAGAGAATGAGCAGTTACCTGCGGTTATCGCCTCTGGAGTTTGCCGTACGGTACCTCGACCAAGAAAAACTGAGGCTGAACCTGCCGCGACTGCGATATTCTCCCTGCCCGTTTCTGGTAGACGACTGCTGTTCGGTGTATCCGGCCAGGACCCTCATCTGCCGCTTTTACCTTTGCACGCATATCCTGGGAGAGACGGAAGAGTTCATCTACTCTGTCACTCTGGCCGGCATGGCCGCGACCCAGCTCTACTTAGACGGTGTGGGGGTCATGGATCTAGGGGCCGAGGTCCGAGGAATTTCGGGCTATGAAGCGAGTCTGCAGCGTCTTTTGGATAGTTCGCGCAAGACCGGGGCGGCCCGAGCATTTCTCGAGGCCTCCGATTATGCAGACATACCCTTGACCGTTTTCGGCCGGGACAAGTGACATGCGGGGATTTGCCCAAAAACTAGCCACAGATGCACACAGACCCGGTGCTCAGCTCGGATTTTCCTCTGACGCGTGCTTTTTTCCGGACGTGACGCTCCATCATAACTTTATCCCCGCGATCAGCCGCAACTGAGTGCCGGACCAGTGAACACAGATTTTTCTTAATTAAGGCTTTCCAGGTTACCGCTGGGAGACCCGGAGTTTTGGTTCTTCGGGGATGACACTGTGAGGCATCATGAGAGCTTGTCGCGAGGATTTCCTGTTCTTCCGTACTCCTGGGGGAAAGGGGTACGGGCGTTGTTTGACTTCAGAACGTTGCTGTTGATTTCTATGCTTTTGCCTCTTGGTGTCGCTTTGGCGGCTTATGTTATTAGGCCGGCGGGCTGGCGTAAGATGCTTATTGTCGCCATGTCGCTGGTGCTTGGATTCGCGGCATACCGGCTGCACGCCGTGGTCCCCTTGACCCCGGTCTTTATTTCCTTCCACGGTTGGGAAAGAGCGGTAACTTTCCTCGATATCCTGCTCCTGTTTTATATTCTCTACGTTGGAATCGAAAACCGGCATCCAGCGATAGGTTTGCTGGCGCTGTTGCAGCTGGCCTTGGTGGCGTACGTTGAGGGGTTCTTAGCGCCAGGATCCCAGACTGTCGCTACTTTTGCCGTTGACCGCTTGTCGGTCGTCATGTTCCTGGTGGTATCGGTTGTCGGATCCCTTATTTGCGTCTATGCCCTTCCCTACATGGAGGAACACATAGAGCACGCCGGGGTAGACCGCAACCGGCGCTTCTTTATGTGGTTCGTCTTGTTCATAGCGGTCATGAACGGCCTCGTTTTTGCCAACAACCTTCTCTGGATGTATTTCTTCTGGGAAGCCACCACCCTTTGCTCTTTCCAGCTCATAGGCCATGACAATACCGATGAAGCCCGCCGCAATGCACTCAAAGCGCTTTACCTCAATTCCGTGGGTGGGCTAGCCTTGATTGCCGGTATAACCGTGATGCTGGTCGGATTTACCGGGAGGACTCTGTCGCTGGCAGATATAGTTGCCAGCGACCTGGGGCTTGTCTCCCCGGTTTTTCTTCTGGCCCTGGCTCTGTTTATGACCGCTGCCTTCACCAAGTCAGCCCAGTTTCCCTTTCAAAACTGGCTTTTGGGAGCCATGGTAGCTCCCACACCGGTATCAGCCCTGCTTCATTCCAGCACCATGGTCAAGGCCGGGGTATATCTGGCGGTGCGCCTGGCCCCTGTATACGACGGCACCGTCCTGGCGACGTTCGTAGCTCTTCTTGGCGCTTTTAGCTTTTTTGCCGCTTCTTTGATGGCGGTAGGCAGCGACAATGCCAAGACAGTTTTGGCCTACTCCACGGTAGCGAATCTCGGGCTTATCTTCGCTTGTTGCGGGATCGACCTTCCGCTTTCAGTGGCTGCCGCGGTTCTGCTGATCATCTTCCACGCCTTAGCCAAGGCCCTTCTTTTCATGGGGACTGGGGTGATCGAGCACCGGCTGGGTTCGCGCAATATTGAGAGCATGGAGGGGTTGGGAGAAAAGCTGCCTCTGTTGGCTTGGCTTATGGTCGGCGGGGGTCTTGCTATGTTCCTGCCGCCGTTCGGGATGTTGTTCTCCAAGTGGGCGGCTATGGCTTCGGCTTCGATTTCGCCTCTGGTCTTGCTGTTATTCGTGGCCGCAAGTGCTCTTACCACGGTCTTTTGGACCAAATGGTTGGGCCGGATTCTCGCCGCTTCACCGGGTACGAAGGACAAGCGCGAGAAGGTAGGGCGAATCTCAGGCAGCGGGGCGGGATACTATGCAGCTTCTCTGGGTATTCTAGGGTTAGCCACCCTGGTGCTTTCTTTCGGGGTGACGGCCGTTATCGATCGTCTGGTCGGCCCCGCCCTGGTTTGGTTTTACCCCTCGGCTTTTCAAGGTACCCTGGGCGGAAACGTGGTGCTGTTCAGCTGGGCGGGGTTTTTCCACCCTAATCTGGCGGCAACGGGATTGCCGGAAGGGGTTTTTCCTTTTGGCCTTATGGGAGGAGCCTTGGTTGCTACCCTCGTCTTGCCCTGGCTCCTGTTCAGGTCCGAATGCGAAACCGCCGGTTCGGTTTATCTTTGCGGGGAGAACATGCCCGGCGAAGAGAATCGTTTTTTCGTCAGCAGCATGGAAAAAGAGGCCGAGATGGCGTTGGCTGGTTACTATTTTACCGATTTTATAAATGACGGTCTTTTGAGGCGGCTGACCTGGGCAGGAGGGGCTATTCTGGCAGTGATGTTAGGGGTCATGGTTTTATGGATGCTCTAGTGAAGATATTGCTGATAGTGATCTTAGCCCCCATATTGGGCGGGCTGCTCGTGGGAGTTGACCGCAAGCTTACGGCCAGAATGCAGGGGCGTCAAGGTCCTCCTGTAGTCCAACCGTTTTACGATTTTCTCAAGCTGTGGAGCAAAGTCAGCACCTACACCAGCAAGCCCCAGGTCTTCTTCGTCTGTGCCTATTTCGTGTGGATGCTGCTCAGCCTGGTCATGCTGGCCAGCGGCCTTGATTTTCTCGTGTTCGTCTTTACCTTGACTGTTGCCGAGGTGGCCTACGTGCTGGCGGGATTTGCCACCCGTTCTCCTTACAGTCACATTGGAAGCACCCGCGAACTACTGCAGGTGCTGGCGGCAGAGCCGGTCCTGCTACTTTTCGCGTTCGCGCTTTACCTGGAAAACGGGACTTTTCTGGTTCAGGGGACCTTTGTCAATCCTTCGCCCTTACTATTGTCTTATCCTTTGTTGTTCGTGGCAGTCTTTTTAATCCTGACCATCAAGGTCCGTAAGTCCCCGTTTGACATATCCACCGCTTTACACGCGCATCAGGAGATAGTGCGCGGGATCAACACCGAGTTTTCCGGGCGCTTCCTGGCGGTGGTCGAGCTTTCCCACTGGCTGGAGACGGTGGTTTTTCTCTTCGTGGTGTTTCTGTTCTGGGCTAATCCGTGGTGGGCCGGGGTTTTGCTAGCACTGGCTGCGTATTTTGCCGAGCTGGTCGTGGATAATATTTCCCCGCGAATGAATTGGAAATGGATGATTAAACTAGCCTGGACGGCCGGTATCCTTTTATCCTCGAGCAACCTGGTTTTGAGGGTATGGGGCTAATAGCTGCCGTTCGACCGGGCTGCTGAAAGGAGTGAAGATATTGAGCCTTGTTCGCCATGCACGATCAAAGTCCCCGTGGGTAATGCACTTTGACACTGCGGGCTGCAACGGTTGCAGTATTGAGGTGTTTGCCTGCTTTACTCCTTTGTACGATTTAGAGCGGTTCGGCATTGTGAACGTTGGAAACCCCAAGCACGCCGACGTGCTGCTGGTCACAGGCACTGTCAACCACAAGGCCAAAAGGGTATTGAAGACCGTTTACGACCAGATGAACCATCCCAAGGTCGTGGTGGCGGTGGGTATCTGCGCCACCTCAGGAAATGTCTTTCACCAGAGTTACAACTGTCTGGGAGGAGTGGACAAGGTGGTGCCTGTGGACGTGTATGTTCCCGGTTGCGCGGCCAGGCCTGAAGCCATTATTGACGGGATTTTGCTGGCATTAGATAAACTGGAAGAGAAAAGAAGGGACGAGGATGCAAACCATCGAAAAGCTGGACCGACAGGAACTTCTGGACAGGGTGAGGCACCTGTCCGGTAAAGGAGCACGCCTGATCTCGATCACCGGGGTGGACACCGGCCAATGGTTAGAACTTATTTACGTTTTTGAAGACGAGTTGGAAATGGTGGCTTTTAAGACAGAGGTGGAGCACGAGGGCTTTTTCCCGAGTATCAATCATTATTACCCGGGGGCGTGGCTGGCCGAAAACGAGATCCAAGATATGTTTGGACTCAGGTTCGAAGGTTTGGCAGTAGACTTTGCCGGGTTTATGTTTCTCGGGCACGACAGCCCTACCCGGCCTTTTATCAAAGAAGTGCGAGTAAGAGGAGCTATGAAATCCGATGAAAGCTAGCACCATAATTCCCTTTGGACCCCAGCACCCGGTCCTAATCGAACCCTTGCAGCTGGCTCTGAAGGTCGAAGACGAGCGGGTGATCGAGGTAAAACCCGCCTTAGGCTATACTCACCGGGGACTGGAAAAAGGGGCGGAATTAAACGACATAGTCAGAAACATTTTTGTGGCGGAGCGGGTGTGTGGTATCTGTTCCTTTATCCACAGCTGGTGTTACTGTGCCTGCATAGAAGAGCTGTTGCATATCGAGCCGCCGCCCCGAGCAGAGTTTATTCGATTGATCTCGGCTGAATTCACGCGCATCCACAGCCATCTGTTGTATCTGGGGCTTTTGGCCGACGGGCTCGGGTTTGAAAGCCTGTTCATGCAATTCTGGCGGGTGCGGGAAAGGGTTTTGGGTCTGATGGAAGCCATCAGCGGCGGAAGGGTAATCATGGGCAACTGCACCATCGGCGGGGTGAGGAAAGATATCGATGCGGATATGGTTAGGGCAGTATTCAAAGAACTGAACGAGATTGAAAGGGATCTCGGGCCGCTGAGCCGCGCTGTGTTAGACGATTACACCATCAAAAAACGAACAGCAGGCAAGGGAGTGCTGAGTAAAGACGATGCTATCAAATTCGGAGCAGTGGGGCCGGTAGCCAGGGCCAGCGGTGTAAAAACCGATGTAAGGCTGCTGGGCGAAGGTCCGTACAAATACGTGGATTTTGAAGTGGTGCTGGACAAAGATGGGGATGCCTATGCCCGTACCGCTGTTCACGTACGCGAGGTGTTTGTCTCTCTGGACTTGGTACGGCAGGCCCTGTGCAAATTGCCGGCCGGAGAAGTAGAAACCAAATGGAAGGGACGGGTTCAGGGCGAAGTCATAAAGCGGATGGAGCAGCCGCGAGGAGAAATGATGTACTACGTTCGGGGGAGCGGCAACCGCAACCTGGACAGATTCAAAGTGCGGACTCCTACGTTTGCCAACATTCCACCGCTTCTTGAGATGCTTCCCGGCTGCGAGCTGGCAGACGTTCCGGTGATAGTCATCTCCATTGATCCGTGCATAGCCTGTACCGAACGATGACAAGAGGGGTTGACGCGAGTGCCCGGTATGTTGATGCAGGTTTTGAAAAACCTCTTTTCGCGCCCGGCAACCCGGGGCTACCCTTACCGGTCAAGGGAACCCTTTAGGGCGGCCAGGGGGACGTTGATGCTCGACATCGATAAGTGCATAGTCTGCGGGGCTTGCGAAAAGGCGTGCCCCGCCGGAGCCATCGAGGTCAAGCCAAAAGAGAACTGGTACAAATACGACCCCTACAGCTGTATAGTCTGCGGGAACTGTGTAGAGGCTTGTCCCACCGGCTGTTTTGAGATAACCTCAGAATGGCGCAAACCGGTAACCGAGATGGAAACGATGGTCTGGGAGGTCACCCGGCCCAAGAAACGCGCAGAAAGAATTTCCTGACGCACCCGCGCACA
>CAYONS010000034.1:0-18490 GCA_964405385.1 uncultured Syntrophothermus sp. | reverse complement strand
CTTTACCTTGACCGTAGCTCAGGGTTTGAGTTCTAAGACCCACCCTGTGGTACTGGGGTTGTTTTTTCTCAGCTTAATGGGTTTAAATGTTTATATACTGTTGCGTTCAGCCCATGTGGTAGAGGCCAAGATACTGACCGAAACGCAAAGCACTATCTCGGACGACATCATGAACCTTATCACAGCGGTCCGAAGCCAACGACACGACTTCTTACACCATATTCAAGTCATAAGCTCTCTCTACCACACGGGAAACATGGAGGCCCTGGGACAGTATCTATCCCAGGTCACCGTCGACGTGTCTAGGCTCAACAACCTTCTTAAAATCACCAGCCCCTTTATCGCCGCTCTGCTCAACATCAAGCTGTGCCAGGCTGAAGCTAAAGGGGTTAGGCTGGATGTGGAAGTGGAAGGACAAGTTTTTGGAAGTTCTACTAGGGATTACGATTTGGCCAGGGTATTGGGCAACCTTATCGACAACGCTATTGAGGCTGTGGAGACGAAAGAACCACCTGATAAGTGGGTAACCGTGGTAATCAGAGGCAGAGGTCCGTTTCTGGTGTTCTCCATAACCAATCCTGGAGAAATCTCACCACAGCTTCGCTCGGAAATCTTTAAATCCGGATTCACCACCAAGGGTAACCAACACCTCGGTCTGGGACTTCGCATATGCCAGGACTTGACCAAGAAACTGCACGGCCGGCTGGAATGCCGGTCCTGGCCGGAAGGGCAAGTCACATTTACTCTAACCCTCCCGCGAAATGATTGAAGACTTGCCCTCAACCCAAGCTTTAAAGCAGTCTGAGGCTGGCAATAATGCTGGGAGTAAAGCGGGCAAGATAGAATTTTGCGTGTTTATATTATAACTGATTTGATTTATGGTTGTAAGGAAGGTGGACTACAAAGTGCCTGCACTGAAAGTAGCAGTGGTAGATGGACAGGGAGGAGGAATCGGTCGCCTAATCGTCGAAAAGTTGCGTCAGGAACTGGGCGAGGAAGTCACGATTATGGGGCTCGGTACTAATGCGGTTGCAACTTCCGTGATGCTCAGGGCGGGTGCCAATGAAGGCGCAAGCGGGGAAAACGTGGTAGTCCAGTGTGCGAGCAAGGTTGACGTTATTGCCGGGTCGGTGGCCATTATAGCCGCTAATTCGTTTCTGGGGGAGCTGACGACGCGCATGGCGGAAGCCATTGCCAGTTCACCCGCGGTCAAGGTGCTATTACCGATAAACAGGTATGGTATCGAAATCGCCGGTGCCCTGGACGAGCCACTCCCCCTTCAGGTGGAAGACCTGGTACGAAGAATCCGAAAGGTGTATGATAACTTTGGTCGCGTTTGACTGAGCAAAGAATAGGTTATACATATCAGCGAAAGGCGGCGATAAACCGTGTGTCAGGACATGTCCCCTTTGGAGAAGGCGGTTCAGTTTCACGGGCACATCTGCCCCGGATTGCTTAGAGGCGTTCGGGTCGCCGAGTTTGCTCAACACTACCTGGGAATCAACCGGGATGAGGATGAAGAGGTCGTAGCCGTAGTCGAAAACGACGCCTGTGGAGTCGATGCTATTCAGGCCATTCTGGGATGCACTTTCGGTAAAGGCAACCTCCTGTTTAGAGATTACGGCAAGCAGGTGTACACCATTATCAGCCGCAATCAGAACCGAGCGGTTCGCATAGCCGAAAAGTTCGGGGCTCTGGTTGGCCCCGAATTCACGCGCTACCGGGAATTGGCGAATAAGAGCGGGCTAAGCCGGGAAGAACAATCGGAAAAGGAACAACTGCAGGCCGTGATGTTTGAGGCGATTATGACCCGCCCCTTCGAAGACATGTTCGACTACCGGGAGGTCAGTCCGGCGGTGCCCCCGCGGGCAGTCATCAGAAAAAGCGTCCGCTGCGACGGGTGTGGAGAAGCAGTAATGGAAACACGGGCTACTCTAACCTCCAAGGGCTGGTTGTGCCGGGAGTGTTTAGAAGAGCGAGCCGGCTAAGATTTTTTGGGGAAGGTTTCGGAAGAAGCATTTTCGCCTGCTGCTCGTGACAGGGCAGGTTTTACAGAAAGCTGGGGTGATGAAGGTGTGCGAAGCTAACGTTTACCTGGTGCGCCATGGGCAGGAAGAACTGGTCATGGAAAAGGTGGACCGGGTAATACCGAAGGCGGACTCGATTTTTATGGAAAACGTCTTCGGTGAGCGTAGGGTAATCAAAGCCCGAATAAAAGAGATGGAGCTGGTTCATCACCGCATCGTGTTGGAAGAGATCGAAGTGGCCGCAAGACAAGAGGAAACCGAGATCTGGCTGGAACCGATGACGGATCACGGCCATTTTCACCCAGGAGAAGAAGTCAGGTTAAGACTTCTCAAAGGTTACAACCTGCATCCTGTGATAGAGCCGGCTTATTCATCCTTGCAGGCTTTCGTGGTGGAAGGAGGTGAAACAAGAGAAGTAGAGCTGGAAAAGAAAGGAGCTGTTGTTGAGCTTACCCTGGGAAAGGGGGCAGATGGTTTAATAACCGCCTACGCCGTAGAAAAAGCCGACATCAAGCACTGCTATGCAAAAGTCATTGTGGAAATCGGTCATCACCATCACCACCAGTTGATGCCGGTGGGAATACCGCTGGAAATCGTTCCCGCCAAATACAGCCACGTACATCTAGGTGACCCTTACGAGTTTCAGGTCCTCTACGAGGGCAGCCCTCTACCCGGGGCTGAAGTGAAGGCTTCGTACCCTGGGGTATCCGGGCGGGACTATCCTATTCAAATGACTACCGACGATGGGGGTAAAGCCCGGGTCTTTCTCATGGCCCGCGGTAACTGGTTGTTTTCCGTAACTTACGAAAACCTCACCAGCACCTTTACCCTGGTAAAAGACTTTTGAGCAAAAGAGCCCAGCCCGCCCTTTTTCAATCTGAGGAAAGGAAGTGAGCAGAATGAAGGCTGTGTTGGTACTTATTGGGGACAGACTGGACAGCGCTGTAAAAGTTCAAGAAGTGCTGACCAAGTACGGCGACTACATTCGGACCAGATTGGGCTTGAATTTGGAGTTGTGCGAAAATGAAAAGAATTCCGGTTTCCTGTTTCTTGAGGTGTGTGGAGAACTACCTGTAGATCAAATGTGTCAAGAACTCAACTCCATTGGTAACGTGAAGGCCCAATGCGTTGAACTTACACTCTAGGAACAGACTAACGGGGTATACAAGCAAACTGGACCGCGAAGGTGTCGCCCCCGCCTGTTCGATGGGAGAAATCCCGAACCGTTGCAACGTATCGGGAGCCGGACCTGACGATTCGGTAAACGTAAAAAAAATTAAATCATAATCAAGAGCGAATAAGGCCATGAAGGCTGAAAACCGATGCGAATATCGGTGATGATGCCTCATGGTTTTTTTGTTGGGATTCCGGGTTAACGGGGAACATCCGTTGTAACAGCCGATCTCTGTAGTTAAGAGTAATGAAAAGGAGGAGATGGAAGTTGCATATACCTGACGGTTATTTGAGCCCGCATACGGCTGTGCCCTTCATCGGGGCCATGATTCCGATCTGGGGCGTGGCCACCAAGAAAGTGAAAGCCACTCTGAAGAAAAAAGAGACTCCGTTAATTGCTCTGGGAGCTGCGTTCAGTTTCGTTATCATGATGTTCAATGTCCCCATTCCGGGAGGAAGCTCAGGCCATGCCGTAGGCGCGGTACTGCTGGCCATACTCCTCGGGCCATGGGCCGCCTGTATCGCAGTCTCCACCGCTCTCATCATCCAAGCCTTGGTCTTCGGCGACGGCGGTATCCTGGCTATCGGAGCCAACTGTTTCAACATGGCGGTAGCCATGCCTTTATTTGGCTATTATGTCTATAAGTGGGTCAAAGGCACGGCCCCCAGCTTGTCGCGCCGTTCCCTGTGGGCAGCGGCTATAGCCGGCTACCTGGGTATCAATCTGGCAGCCCTGTTGACGGCTATTGAATTTGGGTCGCAGTATCACCTTTTCCGAACGGCCGACGGCACCCCCATGTACTTCATGTACCCCCTGAAGGTAGCCGTAGCCACCATGATGACCGAGCATCTCTTCATCGCCGGTCCCATTGAAGCCGTAGTTACCGCTTTGGGTTTGGGATTCGTGGCCAAGAGCTATCCTGAGCTTATCAGCGAAAAAGACCCGGTTCTACCGAACAACTCCCCGGAGGTGAGCATCAATGGTTAAAGGTTACAGACGCTTGTTGGCAGCTCTAATTGTACTGGTTATATTATGTCCGCTAGGACTGCTGGCTACGGGCACAGCCTTCGGAGAGTGGGGAATAGATGAGCTGGTAGATGAGGTGGGCTATATTCCGGCCGGCCTGGCCAAGTACGCTGATTTGTGGAAACACGCGCCCCTGCCCGACTACAGCATCCCGGGCTTTACATCCAGCTTTCTTACCCAAGCTTTCGGCTATATCGTAAGCGCCGTCTTGGGAATGGTTTTGGTTGCCGCCGTGGTGACGCTGTGGGTTCGGCTGGCAGGTACTGGTGAAAACAAGTAGTAGCTTTTGATCATGCTAACCTTCGTGCCACTCTGAAAACTTACTGGTCGCTAGGCAGAACACGCTTCTGTAATTGTCTATGGTTCATATCAGGGGGAGGAAGAACTGATGGCAATCCCCAAATGGATGGTAAGCCCTGCAGAAGTAGCTACCACAAGCAAAAAGGGCGGCAGTTTCACGAAAACAAACTTCATCCGCAAGACCATGAACCAGCTAAGAAAAGCCGTAGTGGAGGAACTGGCAACCGAAAAGCACGCTCGGGGAACCGGTCTCTGGCAGGGGCTGGACCCCCGGGCCAAGCTGGTATGTGTAGTGCTCTCTATCCTGTCCGCCGGTATGTCTTCTTCCATTTGGGAGTTAGTAACCATAGGACTCGGCACGGCGGTAGTAATGGCGCTGTCGCGCCTGCCGGTTTGGACTCTACAAAAAAAGATATGGGGGTTCATCCCCCTGGTCACCATAGTCATCTCCCTACCGGCAGCCCTGAACCTGTTTACCAATGGTACACCCTTGCTCGTACTGGCCCACCCCGGGTGGTCAGGTACTGTCTGGGGTATGACTCTCCCTGCTGAGATATACCTCACCCAAGAAGGTATGCTGGCCGTAGCCCGCCTGGGATTGCGGGTAGGGGTCTCCCTGTCGCTGGCGGCTTTGCTGGTCTTGACCACCCCTGTAGGCGAAATCTTCAAAGCCCTGCGTGCTTTTCGTTTCCCTTCCCTGTTGGTGACGGTCCTGGAGATGTCTTACCGCTATCTGGTGGTGTTTTTGCAGTTTTCGCTTGAAATGTGGGAAGCTCGGTTCTTACGGACGGTAGGTCGTATTCCCCTTGGCCGCCAGCAAAGACTGGTAGCTTCTTCTATGGGAGCCTTGTTTGCCAAAAGCATGGCCTTTGCCGACGAAGTCTACCTGGCTATGAGATGCCGCGGTTACAGCGGTGAACTGGTCTTCCCTTATAACCGTTCTCTAAAAGCGATAGACTGGGGATGGTGCTTGGCTTCGGCCGGCACGCTCCTGGCCGTACTATTGTTATAAGAGGTGCAGGCAGTGGATAAGAAACCTTTGTTCAAACTACGAGAAGTCAGTTTCGGTTATCGGCAGGGCGAGCCGGTTTTTTCTAATCTCTCCCTCGAAATAATGCCTGGGGAAAGCGTCTGTATCCTGGGTGCGAACGGCGCTGGCAAATCTACTCTTCTAAAAATGCTGGCCGGGCTCGTTTTTCCCTTTGCTGGCGGCTTAGAAGCTTTCGAGGAACAACTTACAGAAAAGCGGATGGAAAACGACAGGTTCGCTCAAGAGTATCACCGGCGGGTCGGATTTGTTTTTCAGAATCCCGATGCCCAGTTGTTTACCACCAGAGTTTGGGACGAGATTGCCTTCGGTCCGCTTCAGTTGGGACTAAGCCCTGAGGAGATTACAACCAGGGTTGAAGATGTCATAAAAATGCTCTCTATATCCAACTTAAAAGACAGGTCCCCTTACCACCTCAGCCAAGGAGAAAAGAAAAAGGTGGCTATAGCTTCCGTCCTGGTTATGAATCCCCAAGTCCTTATATTGGATGAGCCTACTACGGGTTTGGATCCCAAGACCCAGCGCTGGCTGGTAGAACTCCTTTTAGAGCTAAACCAAAACGGTCGAACGATAATCACTTCTACCCATGACCTGAACCTGGTGCACCTGCTGGCCGACCGGGTTTTATTGTTGTCCGAAGACCACCGTTTGGTTTACGACGGTCCCAGCCAAAAAGTTCTTGCCAATCGCCGGCTTTTGGCTTCGGTCAATCTTATCGATGAATACAGCCACACCCATGACCAGGGCCAGCACTCCCACCTGTACGTGCACGGGTGAGGTTTATTCTAGCCCTGAAACAACAACTGAGGCGGGCCTAACTAGAGCTTGTCAAACGGCCCGCCTCAGTTTCTTGACATTTTCTGCCTCGACCTTGTCCTCACATTCGAGCGGTTCAAGTCCAATGCCGGTCAAAACCTCCTCGATTACCCGGTCTTTTTTGTGCCCCCGGTTCACTTTCCTGCAGGGCAGCGGTTCAAACGGTTGCACGGGCTCCAATCCCGCCCGGGCCAAGGTTTCTTCGATAACTCTCCTGTTCATTCTCCACCTCCCGTAATCTTGCTTACTCAATATCACACCACTTAATTATATAGTGTATTGAAGAAATTATAACATGATGACTCCCTTCCTGCCCACCCCCGAACACCTCTTAATTCTCAATTCTTAATTCTTAATTCTTAATTCTTAATTCCTAATTCCTCATCCCCTCTTTTCCCTGGCCATCCGGTTTATGTCTACCCTTTGCCCTTCCAGGGCGTAAATTATCATTTCTCCGACATTGGTTATGTGATCGCCGATCCTCTCCAAATGTCCGGCAGCCAGGAGCAAAGAAGTTGCCTGGTTGATAGTCTTAGGGTCCGCCATCATGTAGGCGAGCAACTCCCGGAATATCTGGTCATACAGAGCATCCATCACCTGCTCGTTCTCCACCAGTGTCCAGCACAAAGAGGCGTCTTCGTCCATCCAGGCCTGAACGCATTTCCTCAGCATTTCCCGGGATATTTCGCCCATGCGAGGAATGTCTATAAGAGGCTTCATGTACTCCTCGTCCTTGAGTTTGATGGTTATCTTTGCCAGCCCTTCCGCGTAGTCGCCAATTCTTTCCAGATCGATTATCATTCGCAGTACGCTTCCGATCATGCGGAGATCCTTGGCCAGAGGTTGCCTCAAAGCTATCAGGGACAAGCACCTCTGCTCCAGATCTACCGTCATCTTATCCAAGATGTCGTCCGATTCGATTACCTCTTGAGCCATTACTGCGTCTTTCAGCACCATAGATCTGACGGCTTTATATATGAGCTCTTCTGCCAGTGTCGCCATTTTTACAATATCGCCTTTGAGGTCGGTCAATTCCTTGTTGAATTCATCTCTTCCCATCCCGTGTTTCACTCCCCTAACCGAACCGGCCCGTAATATAATCTTCAGTCCGCCGATCGCGCGGATTAACGAACAGCTCTTTGGTTGACTGAAATTCTACCATATAACCGTTGAGGAAGAAAGCCGTATAATCCGAAACGCGGGCCGCCTGCTGCATGTTGTGAGTAACAATAACTATGGTGTAATCCGTCTTGAGCTGGGCTATGAGGTCCTCCAGCTTGGCCGTGGATATCGGATCCAGGGCCGAAGCGGGCTCATCCATCAAAATAACCTCGGGATTCACTGACAGCACCCGGGCAATAACCAGCCTCTGCTGCTGTCCCCCGGACAACCTTAAGGCCGATGAGTAGAGCCTGTCTCGCACCTCGTCCCACAAGTTCGCCTGTCTGAGACTGGTTTCCACTATTTCATCCAGCACCGCTTTTTTCCTAATGCCGTGGATCCGAGGTCCGTAAGCCACGTTATCGTATATCGACATGGGAAAAGCGCTCGGTTTCTGAAATACCATGCCGACTTTTTTGCGCAAGGCCACCACATCGACATTGCTGTCATAAATGTTGACCCCGTCCAAGATGACTTCCCCCTCGGTCCTAGTCCCTTCTATCAGCTCGTTCAGCCGGTTCAGGCTGCGCAGGAACGTGGATTTACCGCATCCCGAAGGTCCGATCAAGGCTGTCACTCTTCGCGCTTTGATATCAATACTCACGTCATGGATAGCTTGATAATCTTGATAGAATACATTCAGCCCTCGAACTGAGATCTTTACCTGAGCTTCCTCAGGCGAATGCAGTGGCTCAACCTTCCCGTAGCCGTTTTCCTGAAGCGCCAGGTTAGCTCTGATCATCGGTATCCCCCTTATTTACGATCTTCCATGATAAGACAACCTACGCAAGCTGACATTGGCCAGGTAATTGATTATAAGGACCAAGGTTACCAGCACAAAAGCGGTTCCAAATGCCCTCTCGGTGCTTATACCTTCCGATGCCAGCACGTAGAGATGCACCGCCATGCTGCGGGCAGGGTCTGTCGGAAGAAGAGGCATCCCCAGGGCACTTCCTGCCGTCAGCAGAACCGCCGCCGTTTCGCCAACGCAGCGCCCGATCCCCAAAATCATGCCGGTCACTATCCCCGGCAGGGCGGAAGGCAGCACCATCCTGCTCACCGTCTGCCATTTTGTTGCCCCCAGGGCAAGGCTGTTTTCCCGAAACTCCTGGGGGACCGCCCCTATAGCCTCCTGCGAGGCTCTCACAATAGTGGGCAGAATCATCAAGGATAGGGTAAGCCCTCCCGACAACACCGACCAGCCGAGGCCGAGAAAAATTACGAAAAAGACAAACCCGAACAAACCGAATACGATGGAAGGAGTACCTGCCAGCAGCTCCGTCGAAACCTCAATCAGCCTGGTGAAGCGGCGAGTCCTGGTCGCGTACTCTGTCAGGTAAACAGCCGCCCCTACTCCCACGGGCACGCTGATTAAAAGCGCCAGGGCTGTCAGGGACAAGGTGCTTACTATGGTGGAGAAAATCCCGCCCTCCTTGCCCCCGCGAGCAGGCATCTCGGTGAGAAAAGACCAGTTGACGGCTCCCGCCCCCTTAACCGCGACGTAGGCCACCACACCCAGCAGGACCGCCGCCACCAGTCCGGCCCCGGCCCAGATCAAGCAGTATATAAAAGTCTCTTTTCCTCTGCCCCAACCTCTCATTTCTTCCCCGCCTTCATGTTCAAGGTAATAACCAGATTCAGTGCCAAGATGAAAACAAACAAGACGGCAGCGGTTGCGAACAAGGCCAGCTGGTGGTCTCCATGAGCATATCCCATTTCCAGAACCACATTGCTGGTCATCGTGCGAACCGGATCAAGCAGTGACGACGGGATTCTAGCTACGTTGCCCGTAACCATGACAACGGCCATGGTCTCCCCCACGGCCCGTCCCATTCCTAATACCACAGCCGCGACTATCCCCGAACGGGCAGCGGGCAGTACTATCTGGGTGATGGTCTGCCAGTGAGTAGCCCCCAGAGCCAGCGAACCTTCCCTATACTCCTTCGGCACGGCCAAAATCGCGTCTCGCGCAATTCCCACTACGGTAGGCAGGATCATGATCCCAAGAACCAAAGATCCGGCCAAGATACTGAATCCCCATCCCCCGATATGTTCCCTTATAAAGGGCACGAGCACAACCAACCCGACAAAACCGTAAACTACCGAAGGTATCCCGGCCAAGAGGTTTACCGCCTCGCTCATGAACCCCGCGATCCGCCGGGGGGCTATCTCGGCCAGAAATATGCTTAAGGCCAAACCCAGCGGTACCCCCCACAGCAAGGCGCCGGCAGTTACTGTTATGGATCCCACGATCATAGCCCCAATACCAAAATACCCGTTGGTGGGGTCCCACCTCGTGGAAAACAAAAAGTCCCCCAGCCCTACCTTGGCTATCAAAGGGATACCTTTAACACACACAAAACCTATGATGACGACTATGCTCAAAACAGACAAGGCCGCGCTCAACCAAAGCATCTTCTCCACGAAACTCTCCGGCGTGGCCGTGGTCTTTCTCATTTGCATTGCTGCTGGGTGCAACGCTGCCCCGACATCTTTTCTCATACCGGCTAACCCCAATCCGCTTTTTTCGCGTTTACTCTGGGCATGGTTTTATTTTAGCCCACACCGGTTAACATACTGTGGTTACCTCGTCAACTTTGTACAAACAGTCTGTTAATATTCCGTTAATCCGCCGCCGTGTCATCAATCATCCAACCTGCGGGGCAGGGTGAAGTAAAAGACCGATCCCCGGCCTGGAGTGCTTCTCACCCCGACTCTTCCGCCGTGGAGCTCGATTATGTGTTTGACTATAGACAAGCCCAGCCCCACTCCTCCTTTGCCCCGAGTACGGGCCCTGTCAACACGGTAGAATCGTTCGAATACCCGGGAAGCCTCTTCTTGGCCAAGCCCCGGCCCCTCGTCTATAACTTCAACCAGAACCTCATCTCTGCTCGGAGTTGCCCGTACGGTCACCGTTCCCCCTTCGGGGCTGAACCTGATGGCGTTGTCCAGTAGATTTACCAATACCTGGACGAGCCTGTCCCGGTCGGCTCTTACCTTTAGGCCCTCCGCGGGCAGATCGTGCTTTATGCTTACCTTTTTTTCGGCCAGTCGGGGTTCCATGCTCTGGGAAACCGAATGCAAAAGCATCCCCATGTCAATCTCTTGCAGGTCCAATTCCACCCCCGCAGACTCCAGACGGGACAGCTGCAAAAGACTGTTGACCATCCTTGTCATCCTCTGGGCCTCTTCGTAGATGATTCGTGAGAACTGCAGCACCGCAGGGTTATCCTCGTTCTCAACCATTAAAGTTTCGGCAAACCCGCTTATAGCCGACAGAGGAGTCCTGAGTTCGTGGGAGACGTTGGCAATAAAGTCTTTTCTTATGGTTTCCAGTCTTTTCAGCTCTGAAATATCATTGAGTACCACCAGCGCCCCTTGTGCCCCTGTCTCGTCCCTCACCGGAACGATATTGGTCTCTACCGTCTTACCCCCTAAGTTGTGCAGCACGAATTCTTTCTTGCAGGCTCTGCCCTCCCGCAGAACGCTGTCTACCGAATCGGCCAAAGCGTAGCTCCGCGTAATCTCTATGTGGTTTTTCCCCGTCACTTCCTTGCCGCTAATTCCCAGCATCCTGCGGGCAGCCGGATTCACGTAGAGGATTTCTCCTTTATGATCAATAAAGATAACACCGTTAACCGTGTTGCTGAGAACCGTCTCCAAACGGGTCTTTACCGCTGAAAGCTCGTTTAACTTTTCCTCGAGGCTCTTAGCCATCGCGTTCATAGCATCACCCAGGACCTGAATCTCGCTCATTTCTTTCTCCGGGTACACCCTCTTTCTCAAGTCCCCGCCGGCTATGGCCTTCGCTGCCTCGGTCATCTCCCCGATGGGCCTGGTCAACCTCCTGGCCAGACCCCACCCCATCAAAATGGAAAACAGGCCGGCAATCAGCATTCCCCCTAGTATTACGCCCCATAGCTGCCGCAACAGCAGGTTTATAGCGGCTAAGGGAAGCGATACCCTGACAACCCCTTCCACCTGTCCATCTTTGAATACGGGCACTGCCGCATAAATCATATTTCGCCTCAAAGTGCTGCTGTACCGCACAATGGAGGAGCTTTCGCCTCTGAGAGCATCTCTGATTTCCGGCCTCGACCCGTGGTTCGCCATCTTAAGGGGATTCTCGCGCGAGTCGGCCAAAACAGTACCGTCCCTGGCGACAATCGTTATGCGGGCATCGGTATCTTTTCCGGCTCGCAGTGCGACCGACTGAATAGCGGGACCGGGATGCGACAGATCTAATGCGGATGCCATCTCGCCCACCAGTTTAGCTTCATAAGTCAACTGGCGACTTATGTTATCCATGTAAAACCGGTCAACATACCTCACGATCGCCAGACCCACTGCCAGCATAACGAAGAGTATTAAGGCCCCGTAATACCCGATCAGCCTAACGCGCAAACTACTTCTCATAGCCCTTCTCCTCAAACTTATATCCTATTCCCCTCACCGTTTCGATACCCCCGCCCTTGAGGCCGAAACTCTTGAGCTTTTCCCTGAGATTGCTTATATGCACATCCAACACCCGTGTCTGCGAAGGTTCGCTGTAGTCCCACAGGGTCTGCAAAAGATAATCCCGCTTAAGCACTCTGCCCCTATTCTGAACCAGCACACAGAGCAGTTCAAACTCCTTGCGGGTCAACTCCACCCTCTCTCCTCTCACGTAAACCTCGTAACTATCGGGCTTAATCAGGAGTTCTCCGAGTTCGATCTCCCGCTCCGATTCCTGATGTATAAGATTCCTTCTCCTCCTCATCATCGCTTTTACCCTCGCCATCAACTCCCGTACGCTGAAAGGCTTGGTGACGTAATCGTCGGCACCCATTTCAAGTCCTACCACACGGTCGATCTCGTCGTCACGGGCGGTCAGCATTATTATCGGCGTGTAGTTGTGTTCCGCACGCATCTGCCGGCAGATCTCCAGCCCGTCTCGCCTCGGAAGCATGAGATCCAGTATCACCACATCCCACTCCTCCGAGGTAATACGGGCCCAGGCCTGCTCCCCATCCCTGGCCACCCCCGTTTCATAGCCTTCTCTCGCCAAGGCATGTGTCAAGAGGGTTACCAGCGATTCGTCGTCCTCCACTACCAACACCCGGCCCTGCACACCAACACCCCCTAACCGGCAAGTCCTGGCCACAACTCAAGCCTGACCCCAGGCCGGTACAGCCCGCCGCCTGAACCTCGCTCAAGCAAGAATCGTTAACAGTTTGGCCTATTAAAATAAGATTAAATGAAATCTCCGCTCCTCGCCACGTTTTTCCGTCACTTATCAGGCAAGCTCTCTACGTCTTTTTTTTACAAAAACCTTACTAAGACAAAATTTCATCGCGCCCTAAAAAAACCGATACCCCCGGCAGGCCCTTTTTTAGCATCTAGGGCCTGTTCGGAGGCTCTCGTCGGTGAAAACTTCCCGCGTTACTTAATACTCACAGCACCCTCGTCCTCGAGTATCTTTTGACCTTCCTCACTCAGAACAAACTCGATGAACGCCTTGGCCAATCCGGCGGGCTCCCCTTTAGTAACGTAGATAAACGGGCGCGATACCTTGTATTCGCCTGATTTAACCGATTCCTTGCTGGGTTTCACACCGTCAACCGCTATAGCCTTGACACCGGCATCGAGGCCGCCCATTGACAGGTAGCCGATTGCATTCTTGTCTCCGGCCACGGTCGCCTTCACGGCCCCCGTAGAGTTAGCTACCAGAGCCTTGTCCGTTATCGGCTGTTTGTTCATGACAAGGTGTTCAAAACCGTCTCTGGTGCCGGAACCGGCCTCTCTGGTGACAACGGTGATCGGGGCGTCATTTCCGCCCACCTGTTTCCAGTTAGTTATCTTGCCCAAGAATATGTCTCTGATTTGATCTACAGACAGGCCCTCGACCGGATTAGAAGGATGTACCGCCACGGCGATCCCGTCCCTGGCTATCACGAATTCTTTCATCCCTTCTTTTTCTTCCGGCTTCAATTCCCGCGAAGAAGCCCCGATATCAGCGGCACCGCTTTTGGCAGCCTCGATTCCCTGACTGGACCCTCCGCCCTGCACGTTCACCCTGGTCTTGGGATTCTGGGCAGTAAAAGCCTCGGCCAGAACCTCAGAAAAAGGCTGCACCGACGTGGAACCGGCGACAGTAATTGTTCCCGCCAGTTCCTCCTGCTGGGGTTTGGGAGCCCCTTCCTCTTTCGTTTCCTGCTTGCCGCATCCTGAAACTAAGACCCCCAACAGCATGACAACGAACAACCCGACCAGCAGTTTTCTCAACATAAACCAACCTCCCTTTAAATTTAAGATTCCCTACACAATGCTAAGATAACACCTGCCGGTCAAGCTCCGATTACGGATACGTTAATGCCTCTCTATTTTTCTGTAAAGCATGAGTAAACCGGTTCTTTACTATTTTGGCCAGCTCCAGGCTTCCAGCCATTTCATAAGAGGACAAACCCGGCAATAGTCATTTGGAACCCGGAGAAGCGCTGTAAACCGGAACGATACCAGGTCCATAGCAGCCAAAGAAGACAAGACCGAACAAGAGGGGCATGAAAGAAACCGCGGCAAGAGAAGTTTAATCAAGCAGCTACCCAGAAAACAATCGCGCCAGTTCATTTCCGATCTCTTGGAAAACTGGAGCGGCACTTTCGCCGCCGCTGATGCCTTCTTCTGCCAAGACCACTATCACCCATCTGGGACTCTCAGCCGGTAGGTACCCGGCAAACCAGGCATTGAGAACCTCCTTTCCCTCCGGTGAAAACCTGCCCGTCTGACTGGACGCGGTCTTTCCTGCGGCCTGACACCAATTCAGCCGGGCTTTTTTGCCTGTGCCTTTGTTCACTGCCAGCTCCAGCATATCCTTGAGTTTGCGAGCCGTTTCCTGGTTGATTACCTGCTGCTTCGGCAGGGGACCGAACCTTCTTTCCCACTCGCCGTCGGCTCGACGTACCCCTCTGACCAGGCGTACGGGCGTCCATTTTCCATCATCAGCTATGGTGGCCACCAGTGACGCCACCTGGACGGGGCTTAGCATCACTCCTTCCTGCCCTATGCTGGCGTTTCCCAGGGCAGCAGGCCCGGGTTCGATTCTCACGTACCCCTGGCATTCAAGGCCCGGGTAGCCTATAATTTCACTTTCCGTTAAATGGAGTTGCTCTGCGTGTCTTACCAGTCTTTCGCGCCCCAGTTTTAGCCCCACCTGTATGAAGACCGAATTGCACGAGTAAGCCAAGCCCTCATCCAGCCGCAAAAGCCCGTGACCTTCGCGTTTCCAGCAACCTATGGCAACCCGGTCGTTGACGGAGAAGCTTCCCGTACAGTTCCAGGTATCCTTCAGGGATACGACCTTTTGGTCCAGGGCGCAAGCGGCCACCACAAGTTTGAATATCGACCCCGGGTGGTACAAAGCAAAAGCCCGGTTGATAAAAGGACTGTTCTGTTCATCTTTCAGGTCTTTGGTCTCCCGGTAGTAATTGTAGGTAGGGCGGCTGGCCATGGCCAAAATGTCGCGAGTGCCGACGTCGACGACCACCACCGCCCCTTTCTTCACCCTGCGGTTCATCACATCTTCTACTATCTTCTGCACCCGCCGGTCGACGGTCAGCACAACCCCGGCGCCCTTGGAACCCGGCCCCTTACCCTGTATCCTGGGGGAAAGACCCAAGATAGGATTCCCGCGAGCATCTACCACCACCGCAATCCGGGCACCCTCACTCCCCTTGAGGCCCCTTAGAACCTCATCGTATCTCTTCTCGATGCCGGATACCC
Organism: uncultured Syntrophothermus sp.; assembly: GCA_964405385.1. Classification (GTDB taxonomy): domain Bacteria; phylum Bacillota; class Syntrophomonadia; order Syntrophomonadales; family Syntrophothermaceae; genus Syntrophothermus. The sequence continues at coordinate 3,180 of CAYONS010000034.1, read as the reverse complement.
CAACCCACTGGGCTTCAGGCCCGGAAACCGCATTTGGCGCTCCTTTGTCCCCTGCACTCTCAAAAAGCTGTACCTCACCCAAAAGATGGCAGGCAAACCCCTTTTCGTCGTAGCGTCTCACAACCGGCAGCAGAACTGTCCCTTCTATGTCGGTTCTTGCCAATTTGTAGCGTTCGCGAGCACTGAGCGGCAATCTCAACAATACTAAGGATTCTCTTCGCTCAACCGCCCTGAGCAAACGCCGTTCGGCGGCTTTGACTTGTGTATGATCCCAATCCAAAGTCTTTCCCAGTTCTTCCGCCGTTTGACGGACATCCCTCACGGTCTGGGGCAAGCCGTATAGAGCCCACTCGACGTTCGTCCCGGTCAGAGGTATCCCGTTGCGGTCAAGGATATTTCCCCGCGGCACCTCCTCGAGCTCCACCGCCCTGCTGCGGGCCGCCACCGCCTGTTGCGCCCACTTCCTTGCGGTAAGCACCTGATGGTAAAACAGCACCGCCCCCAAGATTCCATACGCCAATAAGATTATAACCATGATTTGAAGCAGCCTGTTTCTGTCCAATTAAAACAATACCCCCGGCAAGCCTTCTTTCTCTTAGACTAGGCATGTCCGGGGACACTTATACCGTTTGAACCCGATTGTCTATACTAAGCCGGGAGGTCCAGTTCTTCCATGTCACCAAAAAGGCTTCTTGCCGCTTCCACAACTGCAGGGTCATACAGGATTCCTTTGTTTCTTTCTAGTTCATCCAAAGCAGCGGCTATCCCCAGAGACGGACGATAGGGCCGGTGCGATGACATGGCTTCCAAAACATCGGCAACCGCCAGTATCCTTGCCTCCGGGATTATCTGGTCTCCTTTCAGGCCGCCCGGATAACCAGACCCGTCCAGCCGCTCGTGGTGCTGCAGTACAATGGTCGCGATGTCTTCTTCAAACGGTATCTTACGCAGTATGTCGTAAGCCGCCTTGGGGTGGGCCCGCACCATAAGGGTTTCCAGCTCCGTCAGCCGCCCGGGTTTGCTTAGTATCTCGTTGGGAACGTGGATCTTGCCTATATCATGCAGCATGGCGGCCGTTCGCAGGGATTGCAGCCTGTTTTCGTCCAAGCCCAGAAAACGTCCCAGCATGCAGGCAATCTCCGCTACCCGGCGCTGGTGCCCGGCGGTATAGGGGTCCCTCACTTCAACCACTGCCGCCAGAGCCTGTATCACACCTTCGAAAGCAGCCTGCACCCTCTCCAGGCTCTTGCGCACCGCTTGCTCAGCTTCGTGCTTCTCCGTAACATCGCGGATGGCTTCAATGGCTCCGACCAGCCTTCCTTCCGAATCGTAGAGGGGGGTAGCCTTGCCCCACAGTATGCGGCTCTGCCCTCTCACCCGCGGCATCGTTGTCTCGGCGACCAGCATGCTTTTTTCCCGGGTTATTATGGCGTACTTGGATGCAAACTCTTCCTTCCAGTCCAGAACCAGGTCGATCAGTATCGGCCGCCTCTCCCCGTAGAAAGGTATCGCGTACTCATAATCTCCCTTGCCCAGCATCTCGGCGGCCGGCACCCCCGTAAGGTCTTCGATGGCGCGGTTCCAAAAGACCACCTTCCCCTCGGTGTCGATGACCAGAGTGGGATCCGGCAGGAAGTCTATGATATCGGCAAGGCGTTGCTGGGTCTCCCGAAACCGTTCCTGGGCTCTTATATAGTCCGTGACATCGCGAATTACCTCAATAGCTCCTACGAGCCTGCCCTGCTCGTCGAATAGGGGACCGGCTTGTCCCCACAAGTAGGCGCCTTTGCCTCCCCACACCGCCGGGCAGTAATTGGTAGCATTTATCAGCCTGTGTTTCCGGTCGGCTTTGAACGCGAGATACCCGTTCTCCTTTTCGAATTCTTCCTGCAACACCATATCGGCAAGAACCGGCCTTCGCTCGCCGTAAAAAGCGACTCCCAGTTCGTAGTTGCCTTTTCCCAGTATGTCTCCGGGCAAGACCCCGGTCATCTCCTGGGCCGCCCGGTTCCACACGGTTACCTTCCCGTCGATGTCTATACAGAAAGTAGCGTCGGGCAGAAAATCGAAAACCTCCTGCAGCCGGCGCCGGGTCTCGGTCAGATCTTCACTTATGCGTGACTTCGCCATCCTCTCGCTTACTAGGCCGGCAATGAGATCCAGCACCGCCACCGACCTTCGGCCGAATACCGTGTACTTGCGGTTAAAAATTCCCACTATCCCGGCGCAGGTACCGCCCGTTTGCAGACAGGCTACCACCCCGGAGACCAGATTCTCCCGTTCAGCAAAATCTACCCCCTCAAACAGGGCCCCCGGGCCCTCAAGGGCATCGTGGACCACCAGGCCGGCTCCGTTTTTCCCACACCGATCACGCCACCCGACGTCCAAACGGAAAACAGCCTTATTCGATTCAACGTGACAAAATCCGTGGCTCGCCCTTATCCTAAACCGGTCACTCCCCGGTTCCCTCAGGGCAATGAAACCCGTATCCGCACCGCACAGCTGACAGATCCTCTCTGCAGCCTCTCGAAAATACTGGTCGAGATCGCCCGTCTGCCCGCCAAGCACAACCAGGTCGTATATCAGACGCAGGAGCCGGTAATCAGCTCTGTGGTCTTCACCGTCGTTTTCCGTGCTTTTCAGCCATCTATCGGCACTCAATGATTCAAACCTCCTTTGCCCTTTTAGCGGGCGTTCGCGAATAAAGCTGATCGGGCAAATATTCAACTCCACGACAAAAGACAACAGGAATAACTTACATGTATCAAAATATCTCTGGTACCTCCATTTCATCCTAAGTTCGGTGATTTGGCAACCAAAAATTTTGAGCATTTCCTCTTTTGGTCACTGCAATATCCGTCTTTGCGTAAGAACACCCCATCACCGAAAAACGACGAGTACTACCAACCATGATCGAGTCACAGACGGAAGGAGGTTAATATTAGACGCTCAAGGACGCAGACAGTTTCCGACAGGAGTGTTAGCCACGCGAGCGACGTATGACGAGCCGTTGCAACACACGGCGAAACTGAGGGCTGCGGAGCGGAGCGAGAAACAGGATGTTTCGAGCAGCGAGGGACTGAGTGCATGGATGCCGAATCCCGAGCGGTCCGCTTCGCACCGAAGTGAGCCGATGTGTTGCAGGCGAGGAGTCTTGGAGCGAGCTGGCTAACACTCCTC